>NTKR01000002.1 GCA_002457065.1 alpha proteobacterium MED-G10
ATAGTAGGAAGTAAGATAGCGGAAAAATGTTTAATTCAGTTGTCATATGCAATTGGAGTTGTCGATCCTATTTCAATTTTTTTAGAGGTAGACAACAATTTAGATTTAGAGAAAAAAAATAGATTAATTCAAATAATCAATGAGAATTTTGATTTGTCTCCATCTGGAATAAAAAACTTCCTTAGATTAGACAGTCCTATTTATCAAGAGACAGCAGCTTACGGACACTTTGGAAGAGAATATAACAAGACCACTGGATCTTTTTCTTGGGAATCATTGGAAAGTATAGAGGTTTTTAAGAAAAGTTTTTAAATGACTAATTTTTATGGAAGGAAAATTCCGAGGGGTGCGGACAAAGAGGAAATAAAACAACTTTTCAACTGTTCTTACTTCTTCCATAAAGATAAGAAAATCGATCTGAGAAGAAATTTGTTATCTTTTTCAAGGTTAAATTTAGAGATTGGATTTGGATCTGGTGAAAATTTGATTAATAGTGCACAAGAAATGAGTGAGGAAATTTTTATCGGATGTGATCCTTATCTCAGAGGATCCTTATTGTTGAGAAAAAAAATAGAGTCAATGAATATTAAGAATGTAATATTAACAAACCTTAGTTTCTTAGAGCTATTTGAATACATTAAGGATATATACTTTAAAAAAATTTTGATTCTTTTTCCTGATCCCTGGCCAAAAAAAAGACATTTAAAAAGAAGATTAATTAACAAAAATTTCTTAACATTGTTGGATCAAATATCAAACCAACAAACTGATATAATAATATCCACAGACAATGTTGACTATCAAAACCAGATTTTATACTTATTCTACTTAGATAAAAATTTTATTCCTTCAACAGAAATTTTTGGGAAAAAATTATTTAACTATTTTGGTTTGAAAGAAACGAAATATTATCAAAAGGCAAAAAAAAGTAAAAATAAATCATATTTTTTCCTTTTTAACAAAAGAAATTAATTCAAAGAAATTTACTATATTATTTAAGTTTGTTAAAAGTATTGGTATGAATTAATCATTAATTAAAGACTATTAGATAAATTTTTGAAAAAGGCGTTAAAAAATTGGAAAACAAAGAAACAATAATTAGTCAAAATTTCGATATCCTTGATGTTGCAAAAACTATAGCAAAAGAAAAGGGAATAACTTCTGAAGAAGTGTTAGAAGCAATGGAAATGGCAATTGCAAAAGCAGGAAGAACGAAATATGGCTATGAGCTTGACATTAGAGCACACGTAAATAGGGATAACGGTTATATAGGTTTGTTTAGATACCAGGAGGTAGTAGATAATGTAGAGAGTCTGCCTGAGGAAGAAAGAGTTAATAAAATAAGTAAAAGTAATCTTTCAAAAGATAATTCACAGTTAAAAACTGGGGAATTTTTAGTTGACGAACTGCCTCCTCTTAATTTTGGAAGAATAGCTGTTCAGACTGCTAAACAAGTAATTTATCAAAAAGTTAAAGAGGCTGAGAAGGTTGTCCAATTTAATGAATTTAAGGATAAATTGGGTGAAATTGTTAATGGTGTAGTAAAAAGAGTAGAATATGGGAATTTAATAGTTGATCTAGGTAAAGGTGAAGCTATTTTGAGACGGGAAGAACTATTAAATAGAGAGGTTTTTAGGCGATCAGATAGAATTAGAGCGTATATTACTGAAGTTAAGTTTGACCTAAAGGGTCCACAAATTTTTTTATCAAGAGCTCATAATAATTTTCTCGTTAAGTTATTTCAGCAAGAAGTCCCGGAGATCTATGATGGAATAATTGAAGTGAAATCAGTGGCAAGAGACCCAGGTAGTAGAGCAAAGATAGCTGTTTTTACAAAAGAAAAAAGTATTGATCCAGTTGGTGCTTGTGTAGGAATGAGAGGTAGTAGAGTGCAAGCAGTAGTTAATGAACTGCAAGGAGAAAAAATTGATATAGTTTTATGGTCAGAGGATATCGCTACATTTGTTGTGAATGCTCTAGGTCCTGCAGAAGTTGATAAAGTTATTATAGAAGAAGACTTAAAAAAAATTGACGTAATTGTTCCTGATGAGCAATTAAGTCTGGCCATCGGAAGAAAAGGTCAAAATGTAAGGCTTGCAAGTGCTTTATCTGGATGGAGCATTGACATTCTAACTATAAGCCAAGAGTCTGAGAGAAGAAGTGAAGAATTCAAAAATTTATCGCAAAAATTTATAACTGTTTTGGATGTTGATGAAGTTATTGCTCATTTGCTAGTTACTGAGGGTTTTTCTTCAGTCAATGAAATTGCTATGGTTTCACAAGGAGAGTTAGCTTCAATTGAGGGTTTTGATGATGATCTTTCCACTGAATTGATTAACAGAGCCAAAAATTTTTTAGAGAAGGAAAAAGAAGAAAATACAAAAATTCTCAAGAACGAAGGTTTGGAGGATTATCTTTTAACAAGCAAATTCTTTACAACTGAACAGTTGATACTGTTAAAAAATAATAATATCAAAACTAGAGATCAATTAGCAGATCTGTCAAGTGATGAGTTGGTTGAAATACTTAACGATCTTGATACGAAAAAAGCCGATGAAATAATTTTAGATTTTAGGAAACACTGGTTCAAAGAGTAATATGGAAGAAAATAAAGATAAAAAGACTTTACATTCTGGAAAGTTACAATTGAAAAAAACTTTTAATGCTGGTCAAATCAAGCAAAGCTTCTCACATGGGAGAAGTAGGTCAGTATCGGTAGAGGTTAAGAAAAAAAGGACACTTAGTGGATTTAAGCAAGATGATGGATCATTAAACGAAGTTCCTTCTTCAAACAAACCTGAAGAAAGTTTAGAAATTCTTTCAAAACAAAAAAATGAAAATGATCAAAAGCAGCAGACCGATCATTTAAATCAAGATGCCTCATTAAAAACTAATGAGATTCAAGAAAAAAAAGAAGAAAAGGCGGAAAAAAAGTTTCCCAGAAAAAATACATTAAATCAATCAGAATCTAAGCCTGATTTAAATGAAAAACTTTCTGAAAAAGAAAAAAAGTTAAAAACACCAAAATTTACCAAAGCACCCAAAAGCTTCGAAAATAGGAGGCAGGGAAAATTAACCATCTCTCAAGCCTTAAGTGACGATAACGAAAAAGTAAGATCTCTAGCGGCAGTAAAAAGAGCCCGTGAGAAAGCTAAGTTAAGAAGTATTAATGAAGGGGACATGAGAGAATCTTCTGAGATTAAAGAGAGAAAGAAAAAAGAAATTATTATACCAGACTTTATTGCAGTAAATGAACTTTCGACGAGAATGGCTGAGAAATCTTCCGAGTTAATTAAGGTGTTAATGAAATTGGGTGTTATGGCAACAATTAATCAAACAATTGATGGTGATACGGCTGAATTATTGGTTGATGAATTAGGTCATATACCAAAAAGAGTTAGTGATTCAGATGTTGAACAAGGTTTGGATGGTAAAGATGACCTTGATTCTGAACTAGAGTCTAGACCACCTGTAGTAACTATTATGGGACATGTTGATCACGGAAAAACATCAATTCTTGATGCCATCAGGCAAAAAAAAGTTGCAGATTCAGAGGCTGGAGGAATTACACAACATATCGGATCATACATCGTGGAAACTTCAAGCAAGCAGAAAATAACCTTTATTGATACTCCTGGACATGCAGCTTTCAGCCAAATGAGAGCGAGAGGATCTAACATAACTGATATTATCATATTAGTTGTTGCTGCCGATGATAGTGTAAATGAACAAACGATTGAAGCAATTAGCCATGCAAAAGCATCTGGTTGCCCAATAATTGTAGCAGTCAATAAGATTGATTTAGAAACAGCAAATCCTCAAAAAGTTGAAAATGATTTAATGTCTTATGAAATAATTAGTGAAAAAATGGGTGGTGAAAGTGCTTTTGTGAATGTTTCTGCAAAGACAAAAGAAGGTTTGGATTCGCTACTTGAGGCAATTCTTCTACAAGCAGAAGTACTAGAGCTAAAAGCTAACCCAAAAAGGAAAGGTGAAGGAGCAGTCATTGAATCAAAAATTGAAAAAGGAAAAGGAACGGTTGTATCTATTTTAATTCAGAAAGGTACTCTTGTGGTAGGAGATATTGTAGTTGTGGGTAAAGAATGGGGAAAAGTTCGTGCATTATATGATGATGAGGGAAAACGTTTACAAAAAGCACTTCCAAGCTATCCTGTAGAGTTAATAGGACTTTCTGGTGCTCCAGAATCAGGAGATAAGCTCGTTGTTGTAGAAAGTGAATCAAGAGCTAGAGAGGTAACACAATACAGATCAAGAAGAAAAAGAGTAGAAGAGAATTCAGCTTTAAAAAGAACGTCTATTGATCAAATGATAAAAGATGCCTCAGTAGAACAAAAAAAGATTATTGCGATAATAGTTAAAGCTGATGTCCACGGATCAAAAGAAGCCATTGAACAAAGTCTTACTAAAATGAACTCAGAGAAAGTAGAAATAAAGATTATCCATACTGGGGTTGGAGAAATTAATGAATCTGATGTTACACTTGCTATTGCCTCAGAGGCTATGATTTTTGGATTTAATGTGAAAGCAAATGTGCAGGCAAAGAATTTATCAAAAAGAGAAAAGATTAATATGAAATATTTTTCAATTATTTATGAAGTAATTGATGAGGCAAAAAAAATAATAGATGGAATGTTTGTTGAAGAGTTTCTTGAAAATCAAATTGGTTCAGCACTAATTAAGAAAGTTTTTGAGATATCTGATTCTAACAAAGTAGCGGGTTGCTCAATAGAGGATGGTAAGGTTACCTCTAAAGCTTTTGCGAGAATCTTTAGAAATGAAAAACAAATTGCTGAGGTTCAAATACAAAGTTTAAGAAGAGAGAAAAATCAAGTAAAAGAAGTTCTATCAGGTCTGGAATGTGGAGTTACATTTGTAAAATTTAATGACATCGTTGAGGATGACAAGATTGAATTTTTTACAAGAGAAAATAATGAGAAAAAACAGTGACATTGATCTTTTTAAACCAGAAAAAAAGAGCCCAAGAATTCACAAGGTTACCCAGCTTATAAAAAAAGCTCTCGGCGAAGTTTTTTTACAATTAGATTTTACTGACCAAAATGGAGAAAGCTTAATTATTTTTATTGATAACATAAAGATGTCGAAAGATGCAAAAATTGCTACAATATATATAACTAGTTTTATCCAAAACGAGTCACTTGATAGTGAGAGTATTAAAGAATCAATAAATAAAAATTTAGTTAGAATAAAAAGGGATTTTGCATCTCGAATGCAACTAAGGTACACTCCTAAATTAAAGTTTAGATTTGATGTAACAGGTGAAAAATCTTTTGAGTTAGATAGAACCATTGGTGATCTGAATAGATAATCCTAAAATGAAGAAAACAAAAAATATAAATGGCTGGATATTTCTAGATAAGCCAATAGGAATTTCTTCAAATCTCGCTCTTCAAAAAGTTAGAAAAATTTTTAATTATTGCAAAGCAGGTTATGTTGGCACGTTGGACCCCTTGGCATCTGGTTTCTTACCCATCGCTCTTGGCAATGCAACAAAAACTATAAAATATTTAGATGATTCAAATAAAGAGTATAACTTCGAGGTTAACTGGGGTTTAAAGACATCTTCTGGAGATTTAGAGGGAAACATCGAGGAGATAACAAAAAATTATCCCAGTCGAGAAGAGATTTTGAAGATAATTCCAAATTTTATTGGATACTTTGATCAAGAACCGCACAAATTTTCTTCAAAAAAGATTAATGGTGTAAGGGCATATAAATTAGCAAGAAGGAAGTTAGAATTTAAGCTCGAGAAGAAGAAAATAGAAATTTTGGATTTGAAGTTATTAAATTGTCTATCAGAGACGAAGGCATACTTTTATGCAAAGTGTAGTTCGGGGTGTTATGTTAGAAGACTAGCAGAAGATATCGCTAAAAACTTAGGAACATTTGCTACTGTTACTGCATTGAGAAGAGTGGGCTTCAGAGATTTTAACAAAAAACTTATTTCACTAGATTATTTGTTAACTTTAGTGCATGGTGATGACCTTAAACATATACTTAAACCAATCAATTTGGTTTTTGATAACGCTAACGAGATTATACTTGATGAAAGTGGAGCTCAGCATATATTAAATGGTAGAACTGTGAAGATCAAAACAGTAGTAAAGAGTTATGAAAAAAAGTTTACTCTGGCTAAATTTAAAAATGAAGTGATCGCGATTGGTTACTTAAAAGATGATAGTTTTTACCCAAAAAAACTTCTTAGTTACTTATAGGATTGAAAGGATAGTAAATGGTAGAGAAAAAAGAAAAAGTGGATTCAAAAAAACAGAACACCGGTGGTAGTGAATTTCAAATTACCGTTTTCACAAACAGAATTAAAAATTTAACTGAACACCTTAAATCGAATAAGAAAGATCACAATACCAGAAGAGGATTAATGAGACTGGTAGGAAAAAGAAAAAAGCTTTTGAGTTACGTTAAAGATAAAAGTAATGAAAGGTATGAATCTGTTATTAAGTCTCTTGGTCTAAGAAGATAAATAAATCAGGAGATTATAATGTTTGATATTTCAACTGTTCAACTAGATTGGCAAGGGCTAAATCTGAAACTTGAAACTGGACTAATGGCAAGGCAAGCTGATGGAGCTGTGTTGGCAACCTTGGGCTCCACGAGTGTTCTGTGCACGGTTTGCGCTGCAAAGAGTTTTAACCCTTCAAATGACTTTTTCCCGCTTTCTGTTCACTACATTGAAAAAGCCTATTCAGCAGGAAAGGTTCCTGGGGGTTTTTTTAAAAGAGAGGGAAGACCTTCTGAAATAGAAATTTTAAATTCAAGATTAATTGACAGACCAATGAGACCTTTGTTTCACAAAGACTTTAAGAATGAAACCCAAGTTGTTTGTACTGTTATAAATTATGATGGAGAAAACGATCCAGCAATCTGTGCAATGATTGGAGCATCAGCTGCTACAACAATTGCTGGTCTTCCTTTTTTGGGTCCCATTGCGTGCGCGAGAGTTGGGTATACAGATGGAGAGTATATCCTTAACCCTACCAAAGATGAGCTAAGTGATAGTGACTTAGATTTGGTTGTTGCTGGAACAAGAGATGGCGTTTTGATGGTTGAGTCTGAAGCCAATCAACTTCCTGAAGATATTATGTTAGGAGCAGTTCAATTTGGTTTTAAAGAGTTTCAGTGTGTCATTGACAAGATAATTGAACTTGCTGAAAATTCAGCTAAGGAATCTTGGAAAATAATTTCTCCAGATTACCCAGATTACATAGAAAATTTAAAAAAAGAAGCTAAGTCCTCATTAGAAAGTTTATACAAAATAAAAGAAAAGAAAAAGAGAAATGAATCACTTAATGAAAAAAGGGCAGCGGTTATTGAAAAGTTTAACAAAGATGATTCCGAGCTACATTTGATAAATGACGCAATCAAAGACGTTGAAAAAGAAATTGTAAGGTCATCTGTACTTAAAACAGGTAAAAGAATAGATGGTAGAGACCTGGATACTGTTAGAGCTATTGACGTTAGAGTTGATTTACTTGAGAACGTTCATGGGAGTGCATTATTTACTCGTGGTGAAACTCAAGCTCTTGTCACAACAACGCTTGGAACAAGCAGTGATGAACAAATGTTAGATACCTTGGATGGTGATCGAAAAGAAAAGTTTTTACTGCATTATAATTTTCCTCCTTTTTCAGTAAACGAAGTTGGGAGGATTGGTGCTACAGGAAGAAGAGAGGTTGGTCACGGTAAGTTAGCTTGGAGAGCTGTTAACCCAATCCTGAAGGACGTTAAAGATTTTCCCTATACACTCAGAGTTGTTTCAGAGATTACTGAGTCTAATGGATCATCTTCAATGGCAACTGTTTGTGGAACTTCACTCGCACTAATGGATGCAGGAGTCCCTTTGAAAAAATCTATTGCTGGTGTTGCAATGGGTCTGATTAAAGAAAAAGATAAATTTGTTGTTTTGACTGACATTTTAGGAGATGAAGATCATTTGGGAGATATGGATTTTAAGGTTGCTGGAACAGATTCTGGTATTACCGCATTGCAAATGGATATTAAGGTTACTGGGATTACAGACGAAATTATGAAAGATGCACTTCAAAAAGCTTTAAAAGCTAGAAGTCATATTTTACAAGAGATGGACAAAGTTGTAAAAAAACCTAGACAAGGCACTAAACCAAATGCACCAACAGTAATTAATATACAAATTGACAAATCAAAGATTCGTGAAGTTATAGGTTCTGGTGGAAAAGTAATAAAAGATATTTGCGAAAAATCAAATGCCAAAGTTGAAATTGATGATAACGGACTTATTTCAATATTTGCCTCTAAAGCTGACGATGGTGAAATTGCCACACAAATGATTAATGACATTGTTGCAGAACCCGAGGTTGGAAAGATATACGAAGGTAAGGTTGTAAAAACCACCGACTTTGGTGCGTTTGTTAATTTTCTTGGAAGTAGAGACGGACTTGTTCATATTAGCCAGCTAAAAGAAGAGAGAGTTGAAAAAACAACTGATGTTGTAAATGAAGGTGATATGGTAAAAGTAAAAGTAATTGGAGTAGATGATAGAGGAAAGGTAAAATTAAGTATTAAAGAGGTTTAATATTACAAATGAAAAATATAAATCCTATTGTTGTTTCAGGTAAGGAATGTTTACCACTAATTGAGGGTGGTAAAGGCATCGCTGTTAGTAGTGGAGAAAGTTCAGGAGCATGGGCGAAAGCAGGTGGAGTTGGCACCTTTTCTGGGGTAAATGCGGACTCATACGATGAGAATGGAAATCGAATTCCTCAAATCTACAAAGAAAAAACTAGATCAGGCAGACATAGAGAGTTAGTTGACTTTTCTGTGTCAGGAGCAATCGAACAAGCTCGAATTGCTAGAGATATTGCCGGAAATAAAGCTCCAATACATGTGAATATTTTATGGGAAATGGCAGCTGCTGAGGAAATTTTGACAAGAACTCTTGAAAAGGCCGGAAATATAATTGATGGTGTAACATGTGGAGCTGGTATGCCATACAAATTGTCAGAGATAGCTGCTAAATATGGTACTTATTATTATCCAATAGTTTCTTCTTCCAGAGCTTTTAATGCTTTATGGAAGAGATCTTACAGGAAAACTTCAGATTATCTTGGAGGAGTTGTTTATGAAGATCCTTGGCTTGCAGGGGGACACAATGGCTTGTCTAATAACGAGGATCCACTTTCTCCTCAACCACCCTATCCTAGAGTAAAAGACCTTAGATCTTTAATGAACGAATTTGATCTAGAACATATACCAATCATAATGGCTGGAGGAGTTTGGAACCTATCGGAATGGGAAGACTGGATTAATAACCCAGAAATCGGAAAGATAGCTTTTCAGTTTGGTACTCGACCTTTACTCACAGAAGAAAGCCCAATACCAGATGCTTGGAAAAAGCGACTTTTAACAATTAAAAAAGGAGAAGTAAGTCTCCATAGATTCAGTCCAACAGGATTTTACTCATCGGCGGTGAAAAATAACTTTTTACGAGAACTAGAAGAGAGATCAGAAAGGCAAACGCCATTTTTAAAAGAACAAACAAATGAATTTAATGAAAAAATAGAGATAGGTCCTAGAAAAAGAACATTCTATGTAAAACATTCAGATAAGTCAAAAATTTTAAAATGGATAAAAAAAGGTTTTTCTAAACCAATGGCAACTCCAAATAATACTCATATCTGGGTAACAATTCAAAAGGCTAGTCAAATTGTGAAAGATCAAATTGATTGTATGGGTTGTCTATCTCAATGTTTATTTAGTAATTGGTCTCAAGGAGAAACAGGTACAACAGGAAAAAAAGCTGACCCTAGATCATTTTGCATACAAAAAACACTTCAGAATATAAGTCACGGAATCTCCAGTTTAGAAAATCAGTTAATGTTTGCAGGACATTCTGTTTATAGATTTGCAATGGACCCTTTTTATAAAGGTGGATTTATTCCGAAGGTAAATCAACTAGTTGACAGAATTATGAAGGGATTGTAATTTAAACAACAGTAAATAATATATATGAATATGAACACAAATAAACATATTGATGTTGCTCTAGAGTTACTAAAAGAGTCGCCTTTAAAGGTTACAAATCAAAGAAATGACATTATAAGAATTCTATTTAAAAATGGAAATTGTCATTTTACTGCAGAGGATGTTCATTGCGAAGTTCAAAAATTAGGCTTAAATATTTCTTTAGCCACAGTTTATAATTGTTTAAATCAATTTACAAAGCACAAGATCCTAAAATCAGTTAAAACTAGTTGTGATAAAATCTATTTTGATACCAATGTTACTTCTCATCACCACTTTTTCTGCAAAACAACATCACAGTTAATTGATATAGATTCTAAAAACATAAAATTTTCCAAGCTTCCTAAAATTCCTGGCGGAAAAAAACTTCAATCGGTTGAGGTAGTTGTAAACATTACAGATTGATATTGATTATCATTATCGTAAATTAGAATTATTCTAATTTAATGTTGAACCTTTTTATAGTTTTTATTATATTAAAAAAAAACAAATAAAGGAGATCATTATGTCTTTAAAAGGAAGTAAAACAGAAGAAAACTTGAAAGCAGCTTTTGCTGGAGAGTCACAAGCAAACAGAAGATATCTCTACTTTGCTCAAAAAGCTGATGTTGAAGGCCACAACGATGTGGCTACGGTTTTTAGATCAACAGCTGAAGGTGAAACAGGTCATGCACATGGTCATCTCGAATTTCTTGAGGAAGTTGGGGATCCAGCAACAGGAGAGCCTATTGGAAATACCTCTGAGAACCTTAAAGCAGCAATTGCTGGTGAGACTCACGAATACACGGATATGTACCCAGGAATGGCGAAAACTGCCAGGGACGAAGGTTTTGATGAAATTGCTGATTGGTTTGAAACACTAGCTAAGGCTGAGAAGTCACACGCCGGTAAATTCCAAAGAACACTTGATGATATGGATTAATATTCAGGGGAGATCTTCTCCCCTCAGGTGAAGATATGAGTGTAAAAGAAGGAAGCCTTGGTGCTCCAATCAGACATCCAGTTGATTGGGAGAACCCAAATTTTGTCGATGATAAACTTCTTGATGATGAATTGAGGAGAGTGTTTGACATTTGTCATGGATGCAGAAGGTGCTTTAATCTATGTGAAAGTTTTCCAAAATTGTTCGATTTGATCGATGAATCGAAATCAGGCGAGCTTGATACTGTCGAAAGTAAAGACTTCAAAGATGTGGTAGACGCATGTACTCTTTGTGACATGTGTTTCTTGACAAAGTGCCCTTATGTCCCTCCACATGAATTTAATCTAGATTTTCCTCACTTAATGTTGAGATATAGAGTTACAGAGCGAAAAAAAAAAAAAAATAGTACTCTCGACGATCAATTGACAAAAACCGACAGAAACGGCAAGTTTTTTTCAAAATTTTCTAACCTTGCAAATTGGTCTACAAATACAAAAAATAAGATTACACGTCCATTAATGGAGTTACTTTTAAAAATAGATAAGGAAGCAGACCTGCCAAAATTTTACAAAGACACATTAATGAAATCTATTAAAAAAGATGGAGAAGAAAGTTTAAATAAACCAATTGACAAAGTTATTGTTTTTCCAACGTGTTTTGTTAACTATAACAACCCTAGCTTAGGACATATTACTAAAAAAATTCTTGATGAGTTTGGTGTTGAAAATAAATTTATATATGAAGGTTGTTGTGGTATGCCACAACTTGAAGGTGGGGATATAGAGTCTGTAACTAATAAGGCTAATCAAACAAGTAAAAAGTTGAAGGATTATATTGACAACGGATACAAGATTCTTTCAATTGTTCCGTCTTGTACTTTAATGCTAAAATACGAGTGGCCACTTTTACTTCCGAGCTCTGAAGAAGTAAAATATTTGTCTCAAAACACTTTTGATATTTGTGAGTACCTCGTCAAATTAATTAATACAGAAAAACTATTCGATAAAATGAAACCATTAAATAAAGATGAAACAATATCTCTTCACATATCTTGTCATTCTCGAGCACAAAACATAGGGCAGAAAGCTACAGAGCTTTTAAGACTTATTCCTGAAATCAAATTAGATGTTATTGAAAGATGTTCAGGGCATGGAGGTTCGTGGGGTATCAAAAAAGATAACTTCAAAATGGCTATCAAAGTTGGAAAACCAGTATCTAGAAAGGTTATTCAGAGCCAAAATAAATTTGTAGTCTCTGAATGTCCATTGGCAGCACCTCATATAAAACAAGGAATGGACAAGATAGAAAAGAATGACGTAGAAGTTTTGTCACATCCTCTTGAAATATTTTTTAAATCTATTAGTTAAGGTGAAGAAGTATGAAAAAATTTGAGATAAAAGAAGAAGACGTAATTGACATTGACAGGTATATTTCTGAAAGAGCAGAAATAAAAAAGAAAATATCAGTTTTAAAAGAAAATCGACGAGTACCTGTTGGACCACATGCCACATTTTATTTTGAATGTTACCAAACAATGATTTATCAGGTCCAAGAAATGTTGTACATTGAAAGAGGTGGCAAGGAGCAGTTATATGATGAAATTAAAGCCTACAATCCGCTTGTTCCAAAAGGAAAAGAACTTGTCGCAACTTTAATGTTTGAAATAGATAATGAGAAGAAAAGAAAGGATTTTCTAAATTCTGTAGGTGGAATTGAAGAAAGAATTTTCATTGAAATAAATAAAGAGAAAATTTTTGCAAAACCTGAAGATGATACTGAAAGAACCTCTGATGATGGAAAAGCCTCGTCAGTGCATTTTATTCACTTTCATTTTAGTAAAAGTCAGATAGAAAGTTTTATTAACAATGATAACAATGTTATAATCGGGTTTGATCACAAAAATTATAGTCACTTTAGCCAACTTTCAAAAGAGTCAAAAGAAGAGTTATCTAATGATTTTGATATTTAGTTAATCTATTCCCCATAAAGATTCCTTCTTAATCCATCCAGTAACCTGAGTATCCTCAATCTTACACCAGTCTTTTTTACACTTTAAAATTTTCAAAATGTAGTTCTCTTTCGCTAAAGCAAGTTGCTTAGATTGCATATTTGGAAATTTATATATTCTATCTTTTGTTACTATTATCCCATAAAGGGTTTTAATGAGTTGAGTTTTAGATATCCATCCTTCCCTTTTTTGGTAATCGATGATTTTATACCAACTCTCAAATTCCTCAAGGACCTTTACTGGATAACCTTTCTTTAATATTTTAAATAACACAAGTTTGTTTAAGCCAGGTCCATTTCTTAAATTTACTTCATCATATTTAGTTACTAAATAAATATTTTTTTTCAAAGCGATGCTTGAATTTAATGTTATAGTAAATATTAGAATAAAAATGCAAAATTTAAAAAAAAAAGCCACTATTCTGATTACAAGAAAACTACCAGAAAAGATAGAAAAAAAATTAGAAAATAAATACTCAGTTATTTTAAATAAGAGTGACAAAAAGTATTCATATAAAGAACTAAAAAAAAAAATAATTGGTGTTGATATCCTAATTCCTTGTGTATCTGATACCATAGATGCTTCAATAATTAAGGCAGGTTCAAAACTAAAGCTTATTGCGAATTTTGGAAATGGTGTCGATAACCTTGACTTAATTACTGCTAAAGAGAGAAATATTCTCGTGACCAATACACCAGATGTTTTAACAGAGGATACTGCTGATTTAGTTTTGACAATGATATTAATGATTTGTAGACAAATTAATACTGCTCAACAAAAAATAATGGACAGAGTGTGGACAGGTTGGGGTCCAAGTGAAACATTAGGTGAAAAAATGGAAGGGAAGAAGGTTGGAATTATTGGTATGGGTAGAATAGGAATTGCTGTTGCAAAAAGATTAAGTGTTTTAGGAATTAATATAAATTATCATAACCGTACAAAACTTAAAAGTAATAATGAGAAAATCCTAAAAGCAAAATATTGGGATAGTTTAGACAAAATGATTGGTGAGATGGATATAGTTTCAATACATTGTCCATATACACCAGAGACATTTCATCTATTATCAAAAAATAAGATAAAATTATTAAAGAAGAATTGTATCGTGATTAACACTTCGAGAGGTGAAATTATTGATGAGGAAGCATTGGCAGAAGCGCTTTTGAAAAAAAGAATTGGGGGTGCGGGTCTTGACGTATTTGAACATGAACCACAAATTACACAGAAATTATTTGAGGCAGAAAATGTTGTACTTTTACCACATATAAGCTCTGCTACAAAAGAAAGTAGGGTTGCAATGGGTGATAGGGTGTTCAAGAATATCGATTATTTTTTACAGGGCAAAAAACCTCCAGATTTGGTTAAAAAAAAGAATGATTAAGTTTTATTACAGATCTTACAACCATTGTCTTTCGTAATCTTAATTTTACGAAAGTTTCTTTTCAAACAATCAAATATTAATAATTCTTTAAATATGTTCGTATCGCAATCTAAAATAATATCAATGATAAGAAGTGATTGCATAACTCCTCCAAATCCAGCAACAGGAGAAACAATACCCATTTGGTCACAGTTTACATTATTCAGATTATTGGATTTTGGAAATACACATTCGTAACAAGGGTTATTTTTTCCAGACCAGGCTTTAAAAGCTGAAATTTGTACATCAAAATTTTGAAGCGCTGCTGAAATAAGTATTTTTTTTGCCTTAAAACAAAATTCATTAACTAGAAATCTAGTTTTAAAATTATCTGAACAATCAATTATAAATTTGAAGCCCTTTAATAAATTTTTAATATTTTTTTTTGAAACATTTTTCTTACTTACAATTATTCTAGCTTGTGGATTTATTTTTTGAATATATGTTTTTAAAACTTCAGCTTTATTTTTACCTATATCACTCTCTATAAACATAACTTGTCTATTAAGATTACTTAACTCTATTTTGTCCGAATCGATAAAATGAAATTTGCCAATCCCTGCCATTGCTAGATATTGTGAAACAGATGTACCCAGGCCGCCACATCCCACAACACATATTGATGTATTAAAAATTTTTTTTTGCCCTTCTAATCCAATTTGTTCAATTATCAATTGCCTTGAATACTTTTCTAGGTTTTTATGATCAAAGATGCCCATTTTTTACAAATCACTAAATAATTGCGTTGATAGATATCTTTCAGCAAATGAAGGAATAATAATAACACTATTTTTGTTTTTCATTTTTGAGTCCTCGTGAATTTCAATAGCGGCAGCTAATACTGCTCCAGATGAAATTCCTGCAGCTATACCTTCAAGTTTTCCTAAACTCCTTGAGAAATTGAAAGCTGACGAGTTGCTAATTTGTAACACTTGGTCAATTATTTCTAAATCTAAATTTTTTGGAATAAAGCCAGCCCCAATTCCTTGTATAGAGTGTGAACCTGGATATCCTCCACTGATTACAGAAGAATCTTCAGGTTCAACAGCAATGATTTTAATATTTTTTTCTTTTTCTTTTAAAAATTTACCAACCCCACTTATAGTTCCACCTGTCCCAACTCCAGAAATTAAACAATCAATTCTGCCGTCTGTATCGTCCCATATTTCTTGAGCAGTGGTGTTGAAATGAATTCTTGGATTGGCTTGATTACTGAACTGATTAAGAATAATACTATTTTTAATTCGTTGATGAATTTTTTCTGCCTCTTGGATGGCACCATTCATCCCAAACTCTTTTGGGGTAAGTGTAATCTTGGCACCTAAAAAATTAAGCATCTTTCTTCTTTCTAAAGACATACTTGTCGGCATTGTTAGGATAAGTTTGTAGCCACGTGCAGCACAAACAAAAGCTAAGGCAATTCCTGTATTACCTGATGTAGCTTCAATTATAACTGTATCTGAATTTATTTTTTTTTGTTTCTCTGCATCATTAATCATAGCCAAACCTATTCTATCTTTAACTGATCCAAGAGGGTTAAAAAACTCAAGTTTTGCAATAATATTTCCGTACAGGTTAAATTCTCTTGCTATATTATTCAGCCTTACCATTGGAGTTTTTCCTATAGTTTGATCAATAGAATCGAATATTTTTTTTTTAGATGACAAAATCCACTTTCTTTTTTGATGGGTATTGATTCTTTGTTTTTTTTTCTAATTTGTAAATTTCTTCAATTGAAATTTCTTCAAGCAGAAGCGAACATTTTTTCGTGATTTTTGAGATAATTGGTTCGATAATTTCTTTCGATAAATCTGAGTTGTATATTTCATTCTTTTTTTTATCTATTGTGACTGATGAAACAACATCTGAGATTTTAATTTTTCTTCTTTCTTTAGCTAGTCTGTATCCTCCATTTGGCCCCCTAGAACCGATAAGAATACCATTCTTTACAAGTGTTTGAAGTGTTTGCTCTAAATATCTTTTGGGAATACCTTGTCTTTTAGCAATAGCTATATTTTGAACAGGATTAACACCGGAATTAATAGCAATGTCTATGACGGCTTCAATTGCGTAAATGATCCTTTTTTGTACTTTGAACAATTAATTCTCCAGTTTAAACTCCAGTTGAGCCAAAGCCCCCCTGATCCCTCTTTGTTTTAGAGAGTGATGACTTTTCTATTAAAATAGTTTCAGGTACTCTTGAAAAGATGATCTGTGCTATTCTCATTCCTCTATGGATATCAAAGTTCTTTTTACTATGATTAATAAGTATAACTCCAACTTCACCTCTGTAATCCGCGTCAATAGTGCCAGGTGAATTTAAAACAGTTACAGAGTTTTTTAGAGCAAGACCAGATCTTGGCCTTACTTGAGCCTCAAAATCTTTTGGCATCTCTAGGCAAAAGCCAGCAGGAATGAGTTCAGTACTACTTGGTTTTAGTGTGATCTTTTCTTCAATTGCCGCCATTAGGTCAAACCCAGCACTATCTTCAGTTCCCTTCTTTAAGTTATAAAGATCTGTACCGTTCTCTAAAATTTTATAGAATATTTTTGTCATCTTTAACTAATTTATTCTTTTTAAAAAAAGAAACAATTTTTTTTGTAAGTTTTAGTGCCACCATATTTTTTTTCATTTTCGGCCATTCTGATACCTTATTATCTTCAAAAAAAAAGATCTTATTTTTATCAGAAGAAAAAGCATTGTTTCTAGTTACCTTGTTTCCTAACATCCAGTCACAACCTTTCTCTTTCAATTTATTCTTTGTGTTTTTTAACAGATTTTCTGTCTCAGCAGAAAAACCTACTATTAAGCTGGGTTTCAGTTTATGAGAAGAAATATATTTTAAAACATCTTTATTCAAGGAAAAATCCATTCTCCCGAATTTTCCACTTTTTTTTTTCTTTATTTTGCTTTTGCTTACCTTTTTTACATACCAATCAGAGATTGCAGCTACTGAGATAAAAATATCACAGGGAAGGTTTTTTTTTGCAAATTCGAAAAAATCATTTCCACTTTTAACTTGTATAAACTTAACTCCTTTTGGTGGCTCTAAGGTTGTTGGACCAGAAATAAGAGTAGTTTCGGCACCAAACTTAATAAGAGAATCTGCTATTTCATAACCTTGTTGTCCAGAGGAAAAATTACTCAGGAATCTTACAGGATCAATTTTCTCAACTGATGGACCAGCGGTCACTACAGCTTTAAGACCTGACAGAATTTTTGGCGAAAAAATTAGGTTTAGGTTTTCAACTATCTGATTTATTTCCATTAATTTTCCAACTCCCTTGGTTCTGCAGGCAAGTCTTCCATCATATGGACTGAAAATATGAATTCCAAGTTTTTTAAGGTTGGAAATATTTTTTCTTACAATTTTATTTCCCCACATAATTGTGTTCATTGCAGGTGCAATTACTTTAACTTTATTTGATGCTAATAAAACATTTGTTGCTAGATCGTCTGCAATTCCATTTGACATTTTCGACAAAAAATTGGCTGTGCAAGGAGCCACAACTATAATATCAGAATTATTAGCTAATTTTATGTGATTCATATTACTTTCTTGATCTAAGGTAAATAAATTTGAATGTATTTTTTTACCTAAAAGACTTTCAAATGAAAGAACATTAACAAAGTTTTCAGCATTTTTTGTTAGTATACATTCAACATTTGAGGCATTTTCTTGAAGCCTTCTTATCAAATCTAGTGATTTATACGAAGCTATTCCACCAGTAACTATTAGTAGAATTTTTTTTCCTTTTAGAAAGTTCATTTTTTTTGTGCAATATGGATTGAGGCTAATCCGTCTATTATATCGATAACCTTTATGTTGGAGTATCTGTGTCTTTTAAGTTTGCCTGATAGTTCAGCTTGATTTGGAAATTGTTTTATACTTTCAATAAGATAATTATAAGCCATTCTTTGATTTAAAAAAAAACCTGCATACCTAGGAATAATCTTTCCATACAAATTAAATAAATCTCTTATGAAAAAGTTGTTTATTTCACTAAATTCCAAACACAAAAAAAATCCATTTTTCTTCAGTACTCTCCAAACCTCTCTCAGCGATTGATCCAAGTCTGAAAAATTTCGTAGACCAAAAGCAACCATTACATAATCAAAACTTTCTTTTTTAAAAGGTAACTTCTCAGCATACCCACATATAATCTGAGCGTTCTTAACTTTTTTCTTTGCTTTTTGAAGCATTTTTATATTTGAGTCATAAATCAAACAATTACAATCTACTCGATTTTTTAAAAGTACTGTTAGGTCTCCGGATCCGGAGGCAAGATCGAGTACATATGATTGATCTTCAACATCTATGAGTGAAATTAACTTTTCTTTCCAGCTTTTGTGAAGACCAAAGCTCATTAAATCATTCATAAGGTCATAGTTGTCCGCAACATTAGAAAAAATTTGACTAACAAATTTTTCTTTCTTATTTTTATTTAACGATTTAAAATTTTTTAAAAAGTTATTCTCCATGCCTGAATTACCTGAAGTTGAAGTTGTTAAAAATTTCTTGAAATCTAATTTTCAAAAAAAAAAAATCATAAAAGTTAAAATTATTAATAAAAACCTACGCTTCGAAATCCAAAGTATCATAAAAACAAAATTAACTAACCTAATAATAACAAAAATTTATAGAAGAGGTAAATATTTAATACTATTACTTGAAAATAATTTAAGCTTGATGATTCATCTTGGAATGACAGGTTACTTCAGGATGACAAATGAAGAAAATAGAAAGAAGCATGACCATCTGATTTTTTATTTTTGTTCAAAAGTTTTAATTTTTAATGATGTAAGAAAATTTGGTTTTATAAAATTATATAATTTTGAAGAATTAAATGATTCAAAGCATCTTAAAGATATGGGTCCTGAACCTTTTTCGGATGGATTTAACTTAAATTATTTTACGAAAAAAATTAAAAGAAAATGTAGCGTAAAAAACTTACTTATGAACCAAAAATTTGTTGCGGGCTTAGGAAATATTTACTGTTCAGAAATTTTATTTGACGCAGGTGTTAATCCTGAAAAAATTTGTAATGAATTAAGTAAAAAACAGATCGAAAAAATAATATTATCAACCAGAAGAATTTTAGAAAAAGCAATAAATTTTGGTGGCACCACAATAAAAAACTTTGTTGTTAATAATGAAAAAATTGGTTATTTTAAGAATAAGTTAAAGGTATATGGAAAAGAAAATCAAAGTTGTCCTAGATGCAAATCTCTTGCTAAAATCCAAAGAATTAAGCAAAGCGGAAGGTCTACGTTTCTTTGTACAAAATGTCAGAATTAATGTAACATTTTTTCTATTTCTTTTATTTAATACTTATATCCAGGTTTCAGCAAGTGAATTTGTTTATGGACTAGAAGAGATTCCTGTTTACAAAGAAATGGAATATGTTGATGAATCAAATGTATTATTTGATAAAATAAATGGCAGATTTGTATCTTCAGAAATAATAGGAGATTATAATGTTCAAGAGATTAAGTCATATTATTCATCTGTTTTGCCTAACCTTGGCTGGCACAAGATAAATGAAAGTCTGTTTGAGAGAGGCAGAGAATATCTAGAAATTTCAGTTTTGGAGGAAAATTCAGTGTCAAAAGTCAAATTCAGCATTTTTCCTAAAGAATAAAAAATTATTCTTGACCACAACAACTTTCAAAAGTATAAAACTACTGCTATGGCGAATATAAAATCAGCAAAAAAAAGAATTCTTCAGAATCAGAGAAAGTCTGAGATAAATAAATTCCGGAAGTCTAGAATTAGAAGTAGTATAAAAAACCTTAGTAATTTAATTGTGAATAAAAAAAAAGATGATTCTAGAAGTAAATTTTTGGTCCTAGAGTCGGAGCTCTCAAAAGCTGTTTCAAAGGGTGTTTACAAAAGGAATACTGCATCTAGAATTATTTCTAGATTATCTCAAAAAATAAAATCTCTATCAAAATAATTTTTTTTTTGTTTTTATTGATTCAATTTTTCTAATTAGTTAATCTAAAACACTTTTGGAAATTATTATGGAATTAGATTATGCTGGGGATTTGACCCCGAATGAAGTATGGCAAATGCTAAAGGACGATGAAAATTGTCATCTCATTGATTGCAGATCCTCTGCTGAATGGTTATTAGTAGGCGTCCCAGAACTTGAATCAATAAATAAAAGCACTTTATTCATAGAATGGCAGACATTTCCTATGATGGAGAAAAATCAAAGGTTTTTTCAAGACGTCTCAGAAAATGTTCCAAGTAAAGATACAAAAATCATTTTTCTATGTAGATCTGGTGCTAGATCTAGATCTGCGGCGGAATTTATGACATCTCAAGGTTTTAATAATTGTTATAATTGTCTAGAGGGTTTTGAGGGCAGTCACAATGAATCAGGTCATAGAAGTTCTGTTAATGGATGGAAATTTCTTGGTTTACCTTGGAAACAGGGATGACAAGATGACAAAGAATACAACAAACCTTTCAGAGATTCAGGCGCAGTGGGTTACAGTTAGAGGAAAGATTAGACAGAAGATTGGTGATGCACAGTTTACCAGTTGGATAAAAATGCTAACGCTTGAAGATTACGAGGACCATAAAGTTACCCTAAGTGTCCCAAGTAGTTTCATAAGAACAAGAATTATTGAACAATACTTAGACATTATAAAGAGCTACTGGTATGTACAAAATTTAAAAATCAATGATATTAAAATTATAGTCACTACTAAAAATCAAGTTGTTGACAACAAGACAAAAATTAATGAAGAAAATAATACAAAAAATAAAGGCCAAAATGATGTTTTTAAATCAATAAGTTCTGATCTAGATAACAGGTTTACTTTTTCAAATTTTATTGTTGGGAAACCCAATGAACTAGCATTTGCTGCAGCCAGAAGAGTTGCTGAATCAGAGGACGTTCCCTTTAACCCACTTTTTTTATATGGTGGTGTAGGCCTCGGGAAAACTCACCTAATGCACTCGATTGCACATGAAATAAAAAAAAGAAACCCTTTAAGAAGAGTTATTTATATGTCAGCTGAAAAGTTTATGTATCATTTTATTAAAGCCTTAAGATTTAAAAATACTGTTGCTTTTAAAGAGCAATTCAGAAATGTTGATGTTTTGATGATAGACGATGTTCAATTTATTTCTGGTAAAGAATCAACACAAGAGGAGTTTTTTCATACTTTTAATGCTTTGATTGATCAAAGAAAGCAGTTAATAATTTCTGCTGATAAATCGCCACAGGACCTTGAAGGTATTGAAGAAAGAATGAGGTCAAGGTTAGGTTGGGGATTGGTTGCTGATATACATCCACTAACTTATGAGCTGAGACTCGGAATTTTACAGGCAAAAGAAGAAAAATTGTCAACCCGCATATCTGCTACTATTTTAGAGTTTTTAGCGCATAAAATAACAAGTAATGTAAGAGAACTAGAGGGAGCTCTAAATCGCTTATCTGCCTTCTCCTCTTTGGTTGGTAGAGATATAAATTTAGATATGGTTCAAGATTTACTTAAAGATCTTCTGAAGTCTTCACAGAAAAAAGTTAATATTGAAGAAATCCAAAAGAAAGTGTCTCAACATTTTAATGTCAAGGTTTCAGATATGAGTTCAGCAAGAAGGTCAAGAACTGTCGCTAGACCACGTCAGGTTGCAATGTATCTGTCTAAGAACCTTACATCTAGGTCCTTGCCTGAAATTGGAAGAAGATTTGGTAACAGAGACCATACGACTGTAATTCATGCTGTTAGGAAAGTTGAGGAGTTAATGAATAAAGACGCTGGTTTTGATGAGGATGTACAATTATTGATTAGAATGTTGGAATCTTAAATATGGAATTTACAATTAAAAAGAAAATATTATTGGACTGTTTATCACACTTTCAAAGTGTAGTTGAAAGAAGAAATACGATTCCAATTCTTTCGAATATTAAAATTAATGCAATTGAAGGTGGTCTCACCCTCACAGCTACCGACTTAATAATGGAACTGAGTGAAAGTTTGCCAGCGAAGGTTTCTTCACCAGGCGGAGTTACAATATCTTCGCAACTTTTCTTTGAAATTATCAGGAAGGCTCCAGATCACTATGATATCACTCTTAAAGTTGATGAAAAAAGTGGATCTGTTTTTGTTTTGTTTGGCGAATCAAAGTTTTCACTTCCTACATTACCTATTGACGATTTTCCCGTAATGGATGCTGATAAACTTGATGTGATGCTTGAATTAAAATCAGATGAATTGAAGAATTTAATAAATAATTGTAAGTTTTGTATGGGTCTTGACGAATCAAGACAATACCTAAACGGGATTTACTTACATAAGAATGAAGATCAAGTAACAACAGTTGCAACGGACGGCCATAGACTCTCAAAAAGTATGATTACTCAAGGTGATAAGAACTCCTTCGAGGGAATTATAGTCCCAAAAAAAACTGTGATAGAAATTTCCAAGATTCTTGATGATTGTGCCGATAAAATTTCTATCAGTTTTTCAAAGACACGTATTAAGTTTGTAATCGGTAATTTAATTGTCGTTTCAAAGTTAGTCAATGCCTCATTCCCTGATTATGAAAGTGTTATTCCAAAAGATAATGATCAAATAATGGTGGTTGATTGCAAAAGTTTTAGTCAAACAATTGATAGAGTCTCTACAATTTCAGATGAGAAGTTTAGAACAGTAAAATTTTCAATTTCTGGTAACAACTGTGTTGTAAGTTCTTTTGGAAATGATAAATCAGTTGGAACTGAGAACGTGGATGTTGAATTTTCAGGTTCAGAAATCTCAATAAATTTTAATGCACGTTATATTCTTGACGTTTTAAATATAATCAAAAGTGGAAAAGTTAAGTTCTATTTTTCACAAAAAACTGCTCCAACTATACTTGAGTCCGATGCGTTAAAAAATTCACTTTTTTTAATTATGCAGATGAGAGCATAATTTTCAATGAATTCAAATCTAAGAATTGAAAAACTTATATTAAACAATTTTAGAAACCATAATTATCTTAAACTAGATATAAAAAAAAATATGGTTTTAATATATGGGAAAAATGGCTCTGGAAAAACGAGTGTTTTGGAATCAATATCTCTATTTGATTCATCAAATGGATTTAAGGCGTTAAGTCTTAATGAAACGATAAATTTTAATTACAAGGGACCATTAGAAATGTTTGGAGTTAATTTATCCTTAAAATCCCTTGATAGTTTAAGCACAGTTGGCCTAAGTCTTAGAAAAAAAAATGATATGCTTAGAAAAGTTATTAGCATAGATGGGAAATTATCAAGAAAAACCAACCCAAAGATTTTGAATGTATATTCAGTTTTTCCAAAAATGACTTTTTTATTTCAAAATAGTTCTGAAGATAGAAGAGGTTTTTTAGATCAAATGATTTCAACAACTGATAAAGAGCATAGAAAAAACTTAATCAATTATGAGAAGTATAAGAGTGAAAGAATAAAAATTCTCAAAAAATGGAAAAATTGCAATACAGAGTGGCTTGATGCAGTAGAAAAAAAAATGGTTTTTTATGGAATGGTAATATGTGATTGTCGGCGAAACTTTGTGAAAAGCCTAAATCATATGTTATTAAATTTAGAATCATCACTACCTTATTTTCAAGTCAAACTAAATGGAAAGCTGGATAAGCTTTTACTTGAAAAACCGTCAATACAAGTAGAAGATTTCTTTTTTTCTTCTCTAAGAGAAAATAGAACAAGAGATTCTATTATTGGAAGGACAAGTTTTAGTGCTAATAAAACTGATATAATAGTTTATGAAAAAAAATCTAACAAAGAAGCTAAAAGTTTTTCAACTGGTCAACAAAAAACAATTTTGTTTTTAATGATTTTTGCTTTTATCAAACATCTTGAAACAATATCGTATGAAAGAATAATTTTTTTACTCGACGATGTCTTTTCATATTTAGACGATAAGTTTATTTATCTGGTTTTAGAAAAATTAAATGAATTGAATGTGCAAATATGGATGACAGACGTTAAAGGAGATTGGATCTTTAGGGATAAAAGATACAATAAAATTGTAGATAAGATAAATATTGACGATAAAAGGTTTAAAGTTAGTTAAAATTAGATATAATAATTAAATCTAATTGGGAAAAAAATTTGACAACATCAGAAAATCCAGAAAATAGTCAAAATTACGATGCTGAATCGATTAAAGTTCTTAAAGGACTTGATGCTGTAAGAAAACGACCTGGAATGTATATTGGTGATACCGATGATGGCTCAGGTCTACACCATATGGTTTATGAGGTTGTTGATAATTCCATAGATGAAGCGTTAGCTGGTTTTTGCGATGAAATAACAGTTAAGATTAATAAAAATAATTCTATTTCAGTCACAGATAATGGAAGGGGCATACCCACAAATATTCATAAAGATGAAGGAATTTCTGCTGCAGAAGTCATTATGACTCAACTTCATGCTGGTGGAAAGTTCGATCAAAACTCATATAAAGTTTCAGGTGGACTCCATGGTGTTGGTGTTTCTGTAGTTAATGCATTGTCTGAGTGGCTTGAACTTACAATTAAAAGAGATGGTAAAAAACACCATTTAAAATTTAGAAATGGAGAGGCTGAGGATTCGTTAAAAGAAGTAGGTAAAACTGAGAATAGTGGAACTGAAATAACTTTTTTGCCATCAAAGGAAACCTTTAGTTTAACAGAATTTGATTTTAAGAAATTAGAATCTCGTTTAAGAGAACTAGCTTATTTGAATTCAGGAGTGAACATTCGTTTAATCGATGATCGGGGGGATAAAGAACTTATATCAGAATTATCATCTAGAGGAGGTTTGAAGGGTTATGTAAAATTTTTGGATAAATCTAGAGAAGCAATAGTTGCCAATGTTATCTTCTTTAAAGGTAATAGTGAGAATATTTCTATAGAATGCGCAATCCAATGGAATAAAAGTTATTACGAAAATTTTTTAGTTTTTACAAATAATATTCCACAAAGAGATGGAGGAACTCATGTTGCAGGATTTAGATCTGCCCTTACAAGGACAGTAAACAATGCAATCAATAGTCTTGGAATGCAAAAGAAAGATAAAGTCAGTTTAACTGGCGAGGATGCTAGAGAAGGTCTAACATGTATTTTGTCAGTTAAGGTACCTGATCCAAAGTTTTCATCACAAACAAAAGATAAATTGGTTTCATCTGAAGTCAGACCAGTAGTCGAATCAATTGTAGCAGAAAACCTTGCAAATTGGTTTGAAGAAAATCCTAAAGATGCTAAATCCGTTATCACAAAAATATTTGAAGCTGCAGCGGCCAGAGAAGCAGCTAGGAAAGCAAGAGAAGTTTCTCGAAAGAACTCTGCATTCGAGATAAGTTCTTTACCTGGAAAATTAGCAGATTGTCAGAGCAAGTCTCCAGAGGATAGTGAATTATTTATCGTTGAGGGAGATTCGGCGGGCGGTTCTGCAAAACAGGCTAGAGATCGAAAGAATCAAGCGGTTTTGCCATTAAAGGGGAAAATTCTTAATACTGAAAAATCAAGACCTGATAAAATATTAAATTCAGCAGAGATTGCAACTCTAATCCAAGCACTTGGTACCGGATTTAAGCCAGATTTTAAAATAGACGAACTGAGGTATCATAAAATTATTATTATGACAGATGCTGATGTTGATGGCTCACATATTAGAACATTGCTGTTAACTTTTCTATACAGACATATGCCAGATCTTGTGAGAAATGGATTTGTTTATATTGCACAACCACCTCTTTATAAAATAAAAAAAGGCAAAATGGAATTATATTTAAAAGACGATAATGAGTTAGAAAACTTTTTTATAAATGATTTAACTGAAAGCGCTGTTCTTGAGCAAAAATCTGGATTAGCAGTAAAAGGTGAAGATCTCAAAAATATTTTTAATAAAGTAATTGGCCTTGATAAATTATTGGATTTGATCTCAGCCAAGAATTTGAATTTTTACTTTCTTTTAGAACAAGCTACTATTTCGAACTTTTTTAACTCTGAAAACTTTGAAAATCAAAGAAAATCAGAACAAACTCTAGAATACTTACTGAAAAGGTTGAACTATAAAAAAAATCTTTGGTCATTTAGTATGGAAGATAATGACATTATTTTTACAAAAAAAGAAAATAAAGTTGAAGAAAAATTCATAATCAAATTATCATCACTCGATGAACTTAACTATGTAAACTTAAAGAAATACAGTCAACTGATGCAAGAGTATTTTTTGAGTAGTTCAATTTTGAACATTAATGATGAAAAATTTCAAATTAATAGTCCAAAGGATCTTATAACCTTTGGCTTAGATCAATCAAAGAAATCATATTCCGTTCAGAGATATAAAGGTCTAGGTGAGATGAATCCAGACCAGTTATGGCAAACAACTTTAGACCCTGAATATAGGTCAATTCTCAGAGTTGATATCGACGATGCCCAGAGGGCAGATGATGTATTTGAGGAGCTTATGGGTGATGATGTTGAGAAGAGAAAAACTTTTATTCAATCTAACGCAAGAAAGGTTTCAAACCTAGACGTTTAAATGCATATTTATAAAAAAAAATTGGAACAATATAACTTGTGAAGGCTATTAAATGGCTATTTTTAATTTTTATTTGGTTAGTGCTTTTTCTAAGTATTGCAGTTACCTGGTCTTTACTAAATTTACCAGAAACCGAATCAATAAAAATTTCAAGACAACCCAGTATAACTTTTCTTGATAAACAAGGCAGGATAATTGCTTCTTATGGTGACATATACGGTCAATCAATTCAATATGGCGATCTTCCAAAAAACTTAATTAACGCTGTTATAGTAACAGAAGATAAAAGATTCTTCTTTCACCCAGGTGTTGATTTAAAAGGTATAGCTAGGGCTGCTTACGTCAACCTAAAAGCTCGAAGAATCATTCAAGGTGGGAGTACGATTACACAACAATTGGCAAAGAATCTTTTTTTAACACCGGAGAGATCTTTTACAAGAAAGCTTCACGAACTCATTTTAAGTTTTTGGCTAGAAATGAGATTTTCAAAAGAGCAACTTTTAAGTATTTACCTAAATAGGGTTTATTTAGGTTCAGGAACTTATGGAGTCCAAGCTGCATCTGAAAAGTATTTTAATAAAAAAGTGGAAGAATTAAACCTTTATGAGTGTGCACTAATTGCTAGCTTGTTAAAGGCTCCATCAAAATACAATCCTATATCAAATAAAAAATTGTCAAGAGAACGTACGGCAAAAGTATTGGAAAATATGAGACGAAACAATCTTATTAGCAAAAAAAAAGTTGATGAAGCTAAATTAAGTAATAGAGAATATGATAAATTTACATCAGCCCCAAAAAGCACAAGATATTTTATAGATTGGCTTTTACCAAGAGTTAAGTCTTATCTAGGAGAAATTAATGAAGACTTAATTATCAGGACTACTCTTGATGTGAAACTTCAAGAAATTGCTGAAAGTTCGGTTAATTCCATTACGTCAAAATATACATCTGCTGATCAATCGGCTTTGGTTGCTCTCGATTTAAAAGGTGGTGTTATGGCAATGGTTGGTGGAAGGGATTATGGAGATACTCAATTTAACAGAGCAACGCAGGCTCAAAGACAACCTGGTTCAGCATTTAAATTATTTGTATATTTAGCAGGTTTAAAGGAAGGATATGGTCCAAAAGATGAAATTGTTGACTCAGAAATCAATATTAATGGATGGTCACCAAAGAACTATAAGAAGGAATACTTAGGGGAAATTTCTCTTGTAGATGCTTTTTCAAAATCAATTAACACAGTAGCAGTAAAATTATCAGAAAATATTGGAAGAGAAAATGTAATTAAGATGGCTAGATCACTTGGAATATCAAGTCCTATACTGAATTCACCTTCATTAGCCCTAGGAACATCTGAAGTTAATCTTTTAGAACTAACAGCTGCATATGATGTTTTGGCAAATAAGGGAAATGGTGTTCTTGTTCACGGAATAAGGTCTATTGAAAACACAGAAGGAAAAACGCTATTTATCAGAAAAGGTAACGGTCCAGGAAAAGTCCTAGATGCTGACTTAGTTAGTACAATGACTAGAATGATGGAGAATACAATTGAAGTTGGAACTGGGAAAAATGCGAAATTAAACAGACCAGCAGCAGGGAAAACAGGAACAAGTCAATCACTAAGAGATGCTTGGTTTATTGGTTTTACCTCTGATTTAGTTGTAGGCGTTTGGTTTGGCAATGATGACGATTCACCTATGAAAAATATTACAGGAGGTACTGCTCCAGCTATATTATGGAGCGACTTTATGAAGAAGGCTCATTTAGGTAAACCTGCTGAGCAATTGACAACATCGTCAGATAATATTAATCGAATTAAAAATAGGGATAAAATTGATAAGCTAATAAAAAAAAGCAAAGAACTTGATAGAAAAAAGAATGTATTTGAAACAATTCTAGAGAATTTTTTTTAGGAATGGGTCAATTTTTTTCATAAAAAGGTCACCAGTTCTGAAAAAAGTTATGAAATTGTCATTTTCGTCCATTAAAAAAATTAAAGAACTGTGATCAACAAGGTATGATAGATCACTATTATTTTTTTTGTTGAGTTTAACATATATTCGATAATCTTTAATGATTTGATTAATTTGATTATTTGATCCAGTTAAAGCTATAAAAGCAGAGTTAAAGTTTTGTATGAAATCTTTAAGAGTCTCAGGTCTGTCTCTTTCGGGATCAATGCTAATAAATATAGGCAATAACTCCTTGTAAAGGTTAGGGTTATCGTCAAATAATTTGGAAATTTTTAGAACGTCCATTGGACAAATATCTGGACAATAAGTATATCCAAAATAAATTAATTTCTTCTTCTTTGTATTTTTAGAAAAGAACATATTTCCATTTTGATCAATCAATGAGAAACTTTCGCCAATATTGGAGGTGGCATTTTGTTTTTTTGAAAAAAAATTTAAAGCAAATATTGCAAAGATAATGACTAAAACAAGTAAAGTCATCATTAGAAGATTCCTTTTGAAAATAAACCTATATTTATTCACATTCAATTACAAAGTAAGCGTTACCATAGTTATTTTTAAACTTCGTTATACTCTTGACAAGATACTTCCTACTTCCATCAATATAAAGTTTAAATTTATTTTTTAAATTCTTTTTTTTTAGTAAGATTAAACATTCCTCCATAAGTGCTTTGTTTTTAATTTGAATAATTAATTTTCCAGAGAAGCATTTTCCTAAGATAGATCTTATTTCTTTTTTTGATGATGGAATAAAGAAAAAAAGAGAAGAATTTTTCTCTCTATTTGTTAAAAAATCACTTTTTTTATTAACCCATTGTGCGATTTCAAGAATTCCTAGTATTTTTATAACATCGATTCTCTTTTTAGAGAAAAAAATGTTTACATTATTTGTAAAATGAAAATATGGATCCCCCTTTATTAGCAGTCCAATTTTTTTTCTGCCTTTAAATAAATCAAATACTTTTTTAAAGAAAAGGTCATTGTCAAAGTTAAAATCATTAAATTCTATTATTTTTTTACCATTATTAATTAAAAACTCTCTAAATTCTTTTTTGAAACTTTTTGGAATAATAATTAAATCACACTCTAAAAGTGTTGAAATTCCTTCAACAGTAGTATCTAGAAAATCAAGATGATTTGAACCAATAATGTAGAATTTTTTGTTATTTTGTGTATACATTATTATTTAAAGATAAACTAAATATGGCAAAAACAAACTTGAAAATAATATCTGCTTTTATACTTCTTTTTTTTATGAGCAACAATCTAAAAGCGCTTGATGATAGTGATGTTTTTTTAAGTGCTGTCTTTTTTACGGCAATCAAAAAATCAAATTATGAAAAGGCATTAAGAATGATAGAAAAGGGTATAGTCCTAAACGAAAAGGATTCCTCCGGATTAACCCCTCTTGCGTACTCGTTAAAAAATGATGATGAGAAGATGTTCAATCTTTTGATTGATCGCGGAGGAGATATTAATAAAGAAATTCTTGATGGAACTTCTCATCTTATATTCTATATTTCAAATAAAAGATATAACTTAATTAAGCATATTCTGAAGTCGGGTGCAGATATAGATTTTCAAGATAAATTGGGTAGAACTGCTTTAATGAATGCAATAGAGAGATCTAACTTTAATGCAGTGAGTATTTTAATTAGCAAAGATTTTGATCAAGATATTACCGATTATTCAGGTAAGGATATAATCAGTTACCTTAGAAGCTCAAAAGATACAAGGATAAAGAATTTAATCAATCGTCTGAACCCAGTTAATTAATTTATTGACTACCAAATTATATATTTTTGTTTGGCTCATTAATGGGTCAGCTATTGTGATATCTGATTTAAAAGTATCAGTAAATATTGTCGAACTTTTTTGATATAGGTAACCTTTGAATAAAAAAAGTGGGTGAAAAAAAATAGAATAATTTTTAACATTATAATCATTCTTAATTCTCTCAATTACATTTCTTTCATCTCCAGAAAAATGAAAATAAAAACTCTTTATATCTAATTTTTCTGCAAGAAGTTTGGTATATTTTTCAAGATCAGAAATTACGGATTTTTTTTTACTAAAGGATGAGCATGTAACTAAAATTAAATTTTTTTTATTAGAAAACATTTCTTTGAAAGTCTGAGATGTCAATGGAAGTATTTCGTCCATCAATGATATTTTCTTTACCAAAACAATCTTTTTACTATTTCTCTCACCAAACTTTTTTATTAATAATTTTATATCATTAACAAAATGAATTCCTTCAAATATTAAAAGAGGAAAAATTATAATCTTATTGTAGATTTTTATATTTGATTGAATGCTTCTTTCAAGAGAAGGTTCATTCCTTTCTAAATAACAAACGGTTACCTTAAATTTATAATCTTTGTTAATCTTATTTCTTAGAATTTCTAAGCTCTCTGAATGTGCCGGAGCTCTAGAACCGTGACTACAAAGAAGAATAATACTATCTTTGTTTTTCAGACTCATCGAGAGTAATATTTTTAATAATTTTTATTAAGCTCTGGATTTCTAATCTGGAATCAGAATTCTTTAAAATGTCATCCGAATCAAAATCTTTTTTATAAAGCTCTCTATTTAGATCATTCCTGGGTTGTAGATATGATCCCTCAATAGAACTTCCTAAAAACAATCCAGAATTGTCTGTGAAAGAATAAATATCTGCTAATCTTAGTGTACTTTCTGCAGAATAACCAACCCCATCTGAAACAACAACTGCATCCACGTCCACACCGAATTTAATTCTTTCTTTTAAAATAGACTTCAAACCTCTGTTAGTCATTACGGTCATTACAACTTTTCCTGATTTTACACCAAATTGAAGTCCTACACTTAATCCACCAATAGAATAAAAGAAAGGTCCAGAAAATTGATTTTTATTTTTTCTAATTATAAGCAATCCATTCCCTCCTTTAGCCCCAAAAAAAAATCCACCTTCATAAATATCTGGAAAAATTAAAATTGCTCTAGAGTTTTTAAGATAATTCTTAAAGTTTTCCATGTCTGTATTTTTATTTAATTTTTTTAATGTCAGTTCGGCAGATTGGATTAGCTGAGCAATGGTTAATTTTTCTTCATTGTTTGAATGTGTGTAAAATGGCTTAAGTATTAAAACGATTAATAGACAAAATTTAAAAAAAATACTCATTTTAAATACTATAAAATATTTCTACAGACATTATACTAGGGAAAAATAAAAAAAATATGAAAATTAACTTTTATACATTATTTTTCTATTTGTTCTTCTTTTCTAAGACATTCTCTGGAGAATTAGTAATTAAGATTCTTAATATCGAGGAAAAAATTGGATCTTTACATTTTGCGATATATGATAACCCTAAAAACTTTCCTGAAGAAGAAGGAAAGAAAATAGGGTTTAAAAAGACAGTTAGCGACATCATTAATGATGAAGTAATTATCAATAATCTTGAAGAGTCAAAATATGCAGTCGCTATTTATCATGACGAAAATGACAATAATAGGTTTGATACCATACTTGCAATTCCTCAGGAAAAATTTGGTTTTAGTAACGACGCAAAAGTTTTTTTTGGGCCACCCAGTTTTGATGAGGCTTCATTTTTTTTAAAAAAAAACGAAAGATTAAAAATTGAAATTAGTTTAAGGTGACACTATGAAAAAAAGGATATTAGTTACAGGTGGAGCTGGATTCATTGGCTCACATATTTGTGAGAGACTCTTAAAAAAAGGAAATTATGTTATCTGTTGTGATAACTTTTATACAGGAAATAAAAATAATTTGGATAGAGTGTTGGACTATAAAAATTTTGAAATACTAAGACACGATATCACTTTCCCAATATACTTAGAGGTTGACGAAATTTTTAATTTTGCATGTCCTGCTTCACCAGTCTATTATCAGAATGATCCTGTACAAACTGTTAAAACATGTGTTCACGGAGCCATTAATATGTTGGGCCTTGCAAAAAGAACAAACTCAAAGATTATGCAAGCATCCACATCAGAAATTTATGGAGATCCTGAGGTTCATCCCCAAAACGAATCATACAAGGGAGCCGTAAGTATTGATGGGCCAAGAGCATGTTATGATGAGGGTAAGAGATGTGCGGAGACTATTTTTTGGGATTATAAAAGACAACATAATGTTAATGTCAAGGTGATTAGGATCTTTAATACATATGGCCCGAGAATGCAAATAAATGACGGGAGAGTTGTTTCTAACTTTATTGTACAAGCACTTACTAATAAAGATATAACTGTTTATGGTGATGGTTCACAGACTAGATCGTTTTGTTATGTTGATGATCTTGTTGATGGAATTTTTCTTATGATGAACAAAGAAAATCTTCCTGGCCCAGTCAACCTGGGGAATCCCTCAGAAATATCTATCAATGAACTTGCAAAGGAAATTATTGACCTTGTTGGAAGTAAGTCTAGATTAATAAACAAAGAACTACCAATTGATGATCCAAAGCAGAGATGCCCTAATATCGATGTAGCAAAAGAAAAGTTGGGTTGGAAACCATCATATAATAGGCAAGAAGGTTTAAAAAAGACAATAAAATATTTTGAAATGATTTTAGAAAAGGAAAAAGAAAGTTGACCAAACTCAATACAGTCTTGTGTATTGGTGATGTTATTTTAGATTATTACAGTGAAGGTATAATAGAAAGAATATCGCCTGAAGCTCCTATTCCTGTCTTAAAACTTTTGAAAAGTGAAAGAATGGTTCTCGGGGGAAGCGGAAATGTTGCTAGAAATATCTGTGAGGCAGGAAGTAAATGTCATTTAATTTCAGTAGTAGGAGTGGATGAGGATTCTGAACGAATAGCAAAACTTTGTAATCAAGAAAAGAACTTAACATTTGATTTAATCCAGGATAATCAAAGATGCACTACTAAGAAGCAAAGATTTGTTTCCGGAAATCAGCAGATTATCAGAGTTGACAGAGAAGAAACAAATACTATTAACCAAAAGATTGAAGCCTCAATTTATAAAAAAATTGTTAAAAGAATCTTGAAATGTGATGTTGTTGTAATATCAGATTATAATAAAGGTGTTTTAACAAAAAGTTTAACAACAAAAATTATTAGATTATCAAAAAAAAATAATAAAATTGTAATTGTTGATCCCAAAAGAGATGATTTAGGCTTTTACAAAAATGCAAATATAATAACTCCAAATCAAAAAGAATTATTAGGTGTTGAATCAAAAGAAATTAATCAAAAAACAATCGATCAAGTTTCACTCAAGTTAATAAAAAAGTATGGCTTTGATGCTGTAGTTACTACAAAAAGTTCTGAGGGGATTTCAGTTGTGAAGAAAAAAAAGAAAAACTTTTGTATACCTTCTAAAGCAAAGGAGGTATTTGACGTCTCTGGTGCAGGTGATACAGTGGTCGCTTTTATTGCTTCAGGTTTAGCGAGGGGAGATGATTTTGAGAATTCTGTGAAGCTAGCTAATGAGGCTGCTGGAATAGTTGTTGGTAAATTTGGAACGGCTGTAGTCAATCGATTAGAAGTAGAGAGCAAAAATGTAAATAATAAGAAAATAGTAGCCCTTGATGATTTAATTTTTCAATTAAAGCAACGAGAGTCAAAAAAAATTGGTTTTACTAATGGTTGTTTTGATTTGATTCATCAAGGTCACATTGACTATTTAAGAAAAGCAAAGGAGATGTGTGATTTCTTAATAATTGGTCTTAACAATGACAACTCTGTTAGAAAATTGAAAGGAAAGACGAGACCAATTTTGAACGAAAGCGAGAGAGCATCTATTTTATCTTGTTTTGAATTTGTAGATCGGATTGTTCTTTTTAATGAAGATACTCCAATAAAATTAATTAAAAAATTGAGGCCTTATTTTCTTTTTAAAGGAGATGATTATACTTTTAATGAAGTTGTAGGAAAAGATGAAATAAAAGAATGGAATGGAAAAGTTGTTTTGATTAAATGTACAAAAAATAGATCTACTTCAAGAATTATTGAAAGAATTAAAAATGGAACTTAGTGCAGTATTATTTGATGTGGATGGAACAATAGCCGAAACTGAAGAATTTCATCGAAAATCTTTTAATGAGGCCTTTAAGGAGTTTAACTTGGATTGGTTTTGGGATGAGGCTATTTATACCGAATTAATAAATGTAGGTGGGGGTAAAGAAAGGATTATGCATCATATTAAAAGAGCATGGCCTGAAATGTTAAATTATAAGAATTTATCAAAATATGTTGATTCAATTCACAAAACAAAAAATGAAATTTATGAAGACTATCTTTTAGAATCTAATCTTAAAACCAGACCAGGAGTAATCAGATTAATTGATGAACTTAAAAAAAAATCAATTAAGATTGCTCTTGTTTCGTCAACATCAGAAATCAATTTAATAAATCTCTTTGAGATAGGTTTAAAGATTGATTACAAGAAAATTTTTGATGTTGTTGCTCACGGAGATTCTACCCCATCAAAAAAACCATCACCTGAGATTTATGAATGGACATTAGAAAAATTGAGATTACCTCCTCAAGGTTGTATTGCAATTGAAGATTCTCCTAGAGGTCTTGAGGCATCAAGAGCAGCGAATATATCTACAGTTGTTACACCATCTTTGTTGACAAATAGAGAAGACTTTAAAGGAGCAGCTCTTATAATTTCCCACTTAGGTGAACCCGATAATCCATTCCAAGTTATTTCTGGGGAGGATTTTGGCCTAAAATATGTGAATACTAAGCTTCTAGAAAAGCTTTTAGACAAATAATATAGAATATACTGCTATCATAAGAATCAATTGTAATACAAAAATTATAACGCTGAAACGGTGCAGAATATTAAATTTTTTAGTATCTTTTTTATCAGCTGCATTATTTATTTTTATCATTAGGAAAAATTTTGAATACAAATACCCTAATGTAATAATAAAAAAAATGAAAGAATAAAAGAGGTGGTTACTTAGAAGTGTAATTGAAATAATTAGACTTAAAACAGCAGCGTAAGAATATAATTTGGGGAATAAATTCCTAATAAATAGTCTAGCGTTTTTTTCATCAAGACTTTTAAATGTATTTGGAGCCACAACTGCCGAAAAGAAAACAAGACTTCCAATTAAAAAGGGAATTAAGAAGGCAGAGCTTTCACTTAGTATTTCAATCATAATATTTTAACTTTTATTATATTTTAAAAAAAAAACAATGGTGGTAAAAAATAAATATGAATTTAAAACTTATATTATTAATACCTATTATTGAAATCCTTCTTTTTGTCTTATTTGGAGATTTTTTAGGTTTCTTTGTTGTATTACTTTTAATTATCACTACAGGTGTAGTTGGTCTTCTTATTTTGAGAAGTAATGTTAGTATTTCAGAAATCAAAGAACTTGCCTCCAACCCAAATGATTGGTTGTACAGAAAAGTATCAGGTGTGCTGTTATTAATTCCTGGTTTTTTTACTGATATCTTAGCACTGGTAATGTTAGTAAAAGGTTTGCGAAACATAGTATGGAAATTTCTGATATCGCAGAAATCTAGACAAAAGGAAGAAAGGAAAGATGAAAAGGACAAAGTCATTGAAGCAGAATACAGAGATTTAGATGAGGATAGATGATACAACTTTTGAATTAATAATAATAGGTAGGGTTCAAGGGGTTGGTTATAGAGCCTGGGCAAAAAAAAATGCTAAAAACTTAGATATTCTCGGATGGGTAAAGAATGCTAAGGATAAGTCTGTATTGATAGAAATATCAGGTAATAGAAAAAACATTAAACTTTTTATTTCAAAATGCTATAAAGGTACTGTGTTCTCTAGAGTTGATGAAATCATTTCCACAGAAAAATCATTCAAGAAGTTTACAGATTTTGAAATAAGATATTGATGAAATTTTTTTTTTTAAGACATACTTCCTTAGATGTTGGACCAGATGTTTTTTATGGTCAAACGAATTTAGACGTTTCATCAACTTTTGAAAGTGAACTTAATCTCATTAAAAAAAAAATTAGTAAAGATCTGCAAAATATAGAAGAATTTAAAGTGTATTCTAGCCCACTGAAAAGGTGTCTTAAGTTAGCAAAAAGAATTTCAGATGAAGTTGAAACTGATTCTAGAATAAAAGAGTTGAATTTAGGTAATTGGGAAATGAAACCTAAAAGTCAAATTCCTAAAGACCTAGTTACAAAGTGGGAAAAAGATATTATGAATTTTCAGATCCCCGGTGGTGAGACTAATGCAGAATTTTTAAGTAGATTAAAGGAATTCATTGACGAATTGATTTCAAAAAAGTCAGATGTTTTGATTGTCGCGCATGCTGGTTCAATAAACGGGATGATTGCTAATCTTACAGGAGAGAGGTTTGATAAGCTTCTAAAAAACTATTGGGAAAAAATTGGTTATGGATCATTATCATTAATCGAGGGTAAGAGTTCAAGTTTTAAAATTAAATTTATTGGTAAATAGGGATAATGAAAGTACTAATTTTAGGAGGAGGTTTTGGAGGAGTTTATTGCGCAAGAAGACTTCAAAAAATAAAGAAAAATTCAATGGAAGTTGAGATTATTAGTAATAATAATTATTTTATTTTTCAGCCCCTTCTTCCTGAGGTTGCATCTGGAACAATCTCTGCAAGTGATGCTGTAACACCCATCAGACAAATGTTACCAAATGTAAAGTTTCGAAATGCAGAAATTCAAAATATTTCTTTAAAGGATAGAAATGTGAAAATTTTGCAGGGTTTTAGAAGAAGGCAACACACCGTTAATTATGATCACTTAGTAATTGCAATGGGTCAAGAATGTAATTTAGATATTGTTAAAGGGCTTAAGTATCATTCTCTTACGATGAGAGATCTTAAGGATGCTTATAATGTAAGGAATCATATTTTAAGATGTTTGGAATTAGCTGATGTTACTAAGGACGAAAAACTTAAAAGACGACTTCTCAATATTGTTATTGTAGGAGGAGGTTTTTCTGGAGTTGAAACTGCAGGAGAGCTGAAAGAAATGACAGACCGATTGCTCCCTTATTACAGGAATATAAAAAAGGAGGATCTTAAATTTCACATAGTAGAATATTCAAAAAACCTTTTACCAGAGTTGGGTTACCAAATAGGTGAGTATACAAAGAAAATCTTTAAAAAAAGAAAGATTAGAATTTACCTTAGTACAGCACTTAAAGAAGTTTCTAAATATAATGCAATATTAGATGACGGTTCAAAAATTGAAACTAATACTGTAATTTCAACTATTGGATCTACAGCATCTAAACTTGTTGCAAATTCGTCATTACCTTTAAAATATGGAAAGATAGTAACTGATCAGTTTATGGAAGTTGTTAATTATAAAAACGTTTGGGCCTTAGGAGATGTTGGAATGATTCCTAATGCAGTAAATGGATCAACTGAATTTTCACCACCTACAGCACAATTTGCTGTTCGACAGGCAAAATGTTTAGCTAAGAATATAATGCTTAGAGAGTTCAACAGAGACTTGGTAAGATTTAAATACAAATCAAAAGGATCTTTAGCATCGTTAGGCTCAAAGGTCGGAGTTGGTAAAATTTTTTTCTTTACCGTTAAGGGGTTATTAGGCTGGATAATATGGAGAGCCTTTTATTTGACATTTATTCCTTCTGTTCCAACTAAATTACGTGTTTTAGTAAGTTGGATCTTAGAATTTTTTGTACCAAGAAAAGCAGTTTTAACAGAGTCTTTAAATAATAAGCCAGTTTCATATGAGATTTATAAAAAAGGTGATATTGTCTTTGAAGAAGGTATGATTGCAGATGGTTTTTATATTGTTAAGGAGGGAGAGTTTGAAAATATTTTTAGGAAAACCAAAGATGGGAAAATTTTTAAGAAAATTTATAAATCTGGATCGCACTTTGGTTCAAGAGTTATTCTTGAAGGTGGGAGGAGAACAGGAACGATAAAAGCTAAAAAAAATTCAGTTGTTTTAAAAATAGAAAAAGATAGCTTTAAAATTCTTGCAGAAAATTTTCCAATATTAAGTAGATATTTTAGTAATTATTTACCAAAAACTTTCAAAAAGTTAAATTTAAATGAGATAAATGACAATACTTGATTTTTTTGTAAAAAAAAAAAATAAATCTTCGGCCATTTACGGAGTTGAGATTCGAAGATCGTCAAAAAGATCTAGAACTATCTCACTAAAGATTAAAGATGGCAAACCAATTTTATCCTGCCCTAATTTTATTAATGATAATTATCTAAGAAAGTTAATACTAAAAAAAAAGGAATGGATTGACGGTAATTTAAAAAAAAAAAAAGAAGAAATTATTTTAAAAGAAAACCAGAATTTCCCAATACTTGGAAAGCTCTACAAAATAAAATTTTTATACAGCGAATCAGAAAAAACAGAAAATATTGATAATGAGATAAATATTTTTTGTAAGAAAGAATACCAAATGAAAGAAGTTTTTTTAAAGTGGTTGATTCCAAAATCAGAGAAATTTCTTAAAAAAAGGATTTCAATTCTATCTAAAAGGCATAAACTTTCATTTAAAGATATTTTTGTAAAAAATTACAGATCTAGGTGGGGTTGTTGCAGCAGTGATTCGAAAATTTTTTTAAACTGGAAATTAATTTTAATGCATAAAGAGATAATTGATTATGTGATAATCCATGAGTTAACGCATACTCTGGTTCCTAATCATTCTAAATTATTCTGGTTGAATGTTTCAAAATATGATCAAAACTACAAGGAAAACAGAAAATGGTTGTCTAGAAATGGTACTAAATTTATAAATTTTGGATAATTGCTTTACAGATTTTTTTTGGCGTCAAATATTATTTTCTTTGCTTTTTCTAAGTCATTTCTGTTTACAAGGATCCTCATTGGAATGGCCGTAATATTGCCTTCAACTGAAGACATTGATTCATCTAATACATAAAAATTTATATTACTACTTTCAAGAAGATGTTTTACCCACGAGAGTGTAATATGATTATTAGTTTTTAAAACTGTTTCCATAAGGAAGATCTTATAAAAGATTTTACTTAAAAAGTATATTTAAAATGGTGCGCCCGAAAGGATTCGAACCTTTAACCTTTTGAGCCGAAATCAAATGCTCTATCCAGTTGAGCTACGGGCGCATTGTGTTCATTATTTAGCTATCAATACCGTGTGACATTTTTATCAATCTTTTGTGCAGTGTAATTAAAATTATTCCAACTGTTAGGCAAATAGCAGTTATTCCTAAAAAAATGGCTTTTTCACCAAGATGAATAGAATATTGACCTATGGTTCCAGCAAGTTTATTTCCCAATCCAATAGAGGCAAAATAGATACCCATAACACTGGCAATTAAATTTCTAGGTGATAGCTTGGTAATGTAAGACAATATCACTGGTGATGCGCATAACTCACCAATCGTGTGAAAAAGATAGGCAAGGATCAACCAATACATTGAAGATTTTCCGTAGATCTCAGACTCCTGAGAGGCTAAAAACATAAAAATGAAACCCAAACCCATAATTATAATGCCAACAGAAATTTTAAAAATTGATGAACTGATGATTTTCTTTTTTTCTAAGAAAAGCCAGAAAGCAGAGATATGAAATCCTAAAATAATTATCATTAGAGGGTTTATCGATTGAAACCAACTTGCCGGTATTTCAAAATTTATAGACTCTAAAAATCTATTAGTCTTTTCAAAGGCATAAATGTTCATTAGACCACCAGCTTGTTCAAAGGATGCCCAAAAAATTATTAAAACACAAGATGCAATAATGACTAATTTAATTCTATCTTTTTCTATTTTTGAGAAGTTTAAATTAATTTTAGAGAATTCTTTTTTTAGTTTTATTGTTTGTTTAATGTTTTTTTTTCCATTTAAGAAAAAACACTGACCAATGAACATTCCAATTCCAGCCAATGAGAATCCATAGTGCCATCCATAAACCTCTCCTACATAACCTACAATGAGGCTGGAAAAAAAAGCTCCAAAATTAATTCCAATGTAGAAAATTGTAAAACCCTGATCTCTTCTGTAATCGTTTTTTTGATATAGATTGCCAACAAGAGTTGAAATATTAGGTTTTAAGAGCCCAACACCCAGTATTATAAAAGTTAATCCAAAATAAAAAAAAAGTTCACCTTTTAATGCCAGGGTAAGGTGACCAACACATAAAAGTGCTCCTCCAATCGACACTGCGTCTTTATTATTTAAAAATCTGTCACCAATTATTCCTCCAGGAATACAGGCTAAATAAACTAATGCAGTATACCAACCATAAAGAGAAATTGCTTCACTGGTAGACCAACCAAGCCCAGGGTTAAGATCTTGATTTTTTTCTGAAACTAGATAAAGAACAAGAATTGCCCTCATACCATAATAACTAAATCTTTCCCAAAGCTCTGTTAAAAAAAGCGTTGCAAGTCCCTTTGGATGATTTTTTATTTCACTAAATAAACCTAACATAACTATTCAACAAGCCTATTATTCTAAATCTTTTAAGTCTTCAAGATGTGTTTTAAGGGCCTTACTACTGAGATGAATTTCTATTAAAAAAACAATTATGGCAACTGAAAAAAAACCCAAGGCCACTATAAAAAATATTACTGACCGGTTGATATTGAAGATTCCAACTAAAATTGTTATCAGATTAAAAAAAAATGAAAAACCAGAGAATAGTTGCATCAGCTTAACATACATTAGTCTTTTATTTAATATGTCGATTTGAGCTAAATATCTCATTGCAGATTTATCTCTTTTAGATATTTTTTTATTTATAAATTCATCATGTATTTTTCTAATTAACCTACTTAAAGAAGAATATCTATTATTGAATGAAATCATCATAAGGGGAATAGCTGGAAATAAGAATGCAGCGTATGTTAGTTGGAAATTATGAATCATTATTTTTTATAAAATATTATTGACTATCATACAATTATTTTGATTACAGTATTCTTAGACAAACTTGGCATAGGATTTGCTTATTTATATACATACTGACTATGTGTCAGAAAATTGAACAATGGGAAGGTCTAAAATCATAATATTTCCTCCCTTATAAAATGAGATCTTCCTGTTCAATTAGTCGTTAATATTTTCAATAAATTTTTTAAGCTCATCAAACTTTTCATCTTCAATGTCTTTATATGAAACCCCAAACCTATTTTTAATTATTCCACATATATGCGCATAAGGATTCCTTCCCTTTGGATGCATAGGATGAGGAGAAAGTTTTCCAACTAGAGAATCACCTTGTTCTTGAATGATTTTCCAAATTATTTTTTTATTATTTTCGATCACTCATCTAAATCCACTATTTGTTCTTCTTCTAGCCTTTTTTTTTGGTTTAGAAAAGATTTGTATTTTTTTGTCCTCTAAATACTTTTTTGTCTTTTTAATAACATACTTATGCCCAGGTTTTGGTCTTGGAAGTTTTTTAAAGGTACCGTCATCCTTCATTAAAAAAAAATCTCCATTTTTATCTTGAATAATTTCATCAGCTGATAAAGGAATAAAAAAAAAACAAAATAATACTAAATTGACTATAATTTTCATTTGTCCAGTATATGATAAAAAGGTTCATTTAAAAGAGTTTTATATGAGTTTTCATAGTTGTTTTTAATAAAATTATCTTCAGTGTTTTTAGTCCAGTCTTTAATTTGTCTTAAAATCAATTCGCTATTTATGTCTCTTAGAATCATATGGTAACTTGATTTATAAACAGCTAAATCAATCATCTTTCCAAGATTATCATTTATTTCCGGCTCTCTAAGAAGCTCTATAAGAGGCTTTCTTGGAACAATATCATCAATTATAGGAATAAGTAAAAGTGTTTTATATGGTGGTTTTTTAAAAAAAAGAATAGCATCATTGTAAGATTTGTCCATTAACTCAACTACACCGTGAAGGCTTTTAATTTTTGGTTTGTGAACAAAGAATGGATCTTCAGATAATTCTTTTAACATTTTTTGATTATTACTTGCTTTTATTTTAATAACACCCTTTCCTGACAAAGACAGATTAGGAAAAATTTTTGATAGTAAATTTAAAGATAAACTTTTAAAAAAATTCCTCTCTGTAAAATTCCATATAGCCGGTGCAATTAAAATTACTCCTTCAACAGGGAGATTTTTTTCTAAATTTAGTAAGCTTATAAGAATTGCTCCTCCCATACTTTCACCCATCAAAAAAATATCTTTACTTGGATTTTCTTTCTTTAGATTTAATACTTTTTCTTTTATATCGTTTATGTGATAACTAAGAGGATACCATTCACCTAAATCTTCATTCCTTCCAAAACCTCTAAGGTCAAAGGCAGTCGTATAAATATTGAATTTTTGAAAGAAATTAGCAGGGATTTTAAAAGAACCAGAGTGATCATTATAACCATGAATGGCTAAAATAATAGCGGCGCTTTTTTTCCTCTCACCCCAGTGTTTGAAATTAAATATGTAATCTTTAAGGTACTCATCTTTAGTAATCATATCTTGTGTTAATTCACAGCTAAAAAGTGTTAACAAAATAGTTAAAGAAATTAGTCTTTTAAAAGTTTTATGAATATATCCTCTAAATCTGAATCTTTTGTTGATATTTCCCTCAATTTAAATTTTTTCTCTACAAAAATTTTTATAATATCTGCTGTGCTTATTTTGCTTTTTTTAAACTTTAGGGTCAATGATTTATCATTTTTTTCAATACAATACTTTTTTATTTCTTTTGGTATCGATTTTAGAGGTTCTGAGAAATCAATACGTAATTCCTTTTCATCTAAAAGCTGCATAAATTTGTCTTTTCTATCACAGGCAATTACCTTACCTTTATTTATCACAGCAATTCTGTCACATAAGATTTCAGCTTCTTTTAAATAATGTGTTGTAAGGATGATGGTAACTCCTTGCTTATTTAAATTTCTAATGGAATCCCAAAGTTTTCCTCGTAATTCTACATCAACTCCAGCCGTTGGTTCGTCTAAAATTAAAAGTGGTGGGTTATGAACCATTGCCTTAGCGACCATTAACCTCCTTTTCATTCCCCCAGATAAACTCCTCGAGTAAGCTTTTGCTTTATCTAGCAAATCTAGATCTTTTAAGATTTCCAGGTTTCTATTCATATTTTTTTTTACACCGTAAAGACCAGACTGGATATCCATAATCTGTATGGGTGAGAAAAAAGGGTCAATATTTATCTCTTGTGGAACCACTCCAATATTTCCTCTAACCGTTTTTGGATCCTCATCTAGATCTACCCCGCAAACGTTTACTTTTCCTGAAGTCTTATTTGTCAATCCAGATAAAATATTAATGAAAGTACTTTTACCAGCACCATTTGGGCCAAGCAAACCAAAAATCGATCCTGAGTTGATAGATAAGTTAATGTGGTCTAGGGCCAAAGAGCTTCCCGAGGAGTATTTCTTAGTTAAACTAACAACATCTATTATTTTGTTTTCCATTTTATAAAATAAAGTTATATTTTTTTTATAAAAATGCGACAATTAATTAAATCAAATGGAAAGTAACGAATTCACAGATATAAAATATATAAGAGACTCAAAAGTAAGTTGTAGTGGTAATCATTGGTCAGCTCATCCACTTATATATTTAGACTTGTCTTCAGAGGAAATTGTAAGTTGCCCTTATTGTGGACAAAGATTTAAAAGAAAATGAATTCAATTTCGAAAGAAGAATTAGTTTTAATTGATGGATCAGGATATATATTTCGAGCCTACTATGCTCTCCCACCTATGTATAGATCTGATGGACTTCCAGTAAATGCAGTTTTTGGATTTTCTAATATGTTATTAAAATTAGTTGAAGATATTCAATCAGAAAAGGGAGGAAATGTTGAAATAGCAGTAATATTTGATGCTGCTAGAGAGACCTTTAGGAATAAAATTTATCCTCAATACAAAGCAAATAGATCTGATCCACCTGATGATCTTAAACCTCAGTTTGATATTATAAAAAATGTACCAAATCATTTTAATCTTAAGTCGATTGAGTATAAAGGGTATGAAGCAGATGATCTAATTGCCTCCTATTCAAAAGTAGCTGAACAAAATAAAAAAAAGGTAACAATTATTTCATCTGATAAGGATTTGATGCAGTTAATAAACAATAATATAACTATGTTTGATCCTTTAAAAAAAAAAGAAATTGGGAAGGAAAATGTTTTAGAAAAGTTCGGAGTACTTCCAGACAAAGTAATTGATGTTCAAGCTCTAGCTGGAGATTCCTCAGATAATATACCAGGTGTTCCAGGAATAGGACCAAAAATAGCAGCTCAATTAATAAACGAATATGGGACAGTAGAGAATCTAATAAGAAATTCTCATAAAATTAAACAAGAGAAAAGAAGAATCTCTTTAGAGACAAATAAAGATTTAGCAATGATTTCAAAGGAACTAGTCACGCTAAAACAAGATGTTAAATTACCTATTCCGTTATCTGAGCTAGGCTTTATTCCACTAAATTCGGAAAAGCTAATAAAATTTCTTGATGAGATGGAATTTAATAAGATTAAATTAAACGTTATATCAAAATTTGGTAAAGGGTTGGATCCAGAAAACGAAAAGAAAAACAATAAAGAAAAAAATCTTAAAAGTTCAGACGAACTTTTAATTCCAATAAGACAAAAAATTGATCATGGTAAATACGAACTTGTACTTGATTTGTTAACTTTAAAAAAGTGGTGTTCATTAGCCAGAGAAAAGGGAGTAGTTGCAATTGACTGTGAAACAACTTCGATTAACCCAATGGAGGCCGAAATTATTGGGTTTTCAATGTCATTTTCAAATAGTAAGGCTTGTTACATTCCGTTATTGCATTCAGACAGAAGCGATGAACAGATAAAATTAAATGAATTTATAGTAGTTATAAGACAGATTTGTGAGGACAAATCCATATTGAAAATAGGACAGAATATAAAGTATGACTTTATCATTTTAAAAAAACTAAATATTACATTAAAGAATCTTGATGACACAATGCTAATGTCATACGTTTTGAGAACAGGCCTTAGAGGACACAATCTAGACGAGTTATCAATGGATGTCCTATCACATAATACAGTTAAATTTTCTGAAGTAACTACAATTGACAAGAAAAAAGTAAATTTTTCTGAAGTTAGTTTAAGTGATGCTTTAAATTATGCCGCAGAAGATTCCGATGTAACATTTCGTTTATGGGAAATTTTGAGGATTGAATTAATACAAAATAATTTATTTCATTTTTATTTTTATGTTGAAAAAAAACTAATTGAAATTGTGAGTATGATGGAGATTAGTGGGTGTAAGATAAACAATGAACATTTGAGAAAAATCTCCAATGATTTTCTCAAAAAGATGGAAGATTTAGAAAAAAGCATTCACAAAATTGTTGGTGAAAAATTTAATATTGGATCCCCAAAGCAATTAGGAGATATACTTTTTACAAAATTAAAATTACCATATGGTAAGAAAGGTAAGAGTGGTAATTTTCAAACAGATGTAAAAATTCTGGAGAAATTAAAATCAGAAAAATTTGAAATAGCCTCAAAAATTTTGGAATGGAGACACTTTTCAAAGCTTAGAAGCACATACTGTGAAGGTTTATTATCCAGGGAAAACAAACAAACCAAACGAATTCACACCTCCTACGGTATGGCAAGTACTTTGACAGGAAGATTCTCCTCAAATGATCCAAATTTACAAAATATACCAATTAAAACATATGAAGGGAGAGAGATAAGAAAAGCTTTTATTCCTGAGTCTAACCATAAAATAATCTCTATTGATTATTCTCAGATTGAATTGAGGATTTTAGCACACGTAGCGAGAGTTAATTCACTCATAGAAGCTTTTCAGCAAAATCAAGATATTCATAACGTTACGGCTATGGAAGTTTTTCAAGTAAAAAAAGACTCGTTGACAAAAGATTTGAGGAGAAAAGCAAAGATGATAAATTTTGGAATTATTTATGGTATATCTCCTTACGGTTTAGCTATGCAATTAGATATAACAAATACGGAAGCAAAAGATTACATCAATAATTATTTTCTTAAATATCCAGGTATTAAAGAATATATGAATAAAACAGTTGAGTTATGTAGAAAGAAAGGCTTTGTTTTTACTCCTTTTGGAAGAAGAATTTTTATTCCTTTTATAAATGATAAAATTGCAAACAGAAGAAATTTTGCTGAAAGGTCAGCGATTAATGCCCCCATACAAGGAGGAGCTGCAGATCTAATAAAGATAGTAATGCCAAAAATTTATAACTTTTTGACAAAAAATAAGATGAAAACAAAAATGTTAATTCAAGTGCATGATGAATTAATATTTGAAGTACCTAATGATGAGATTTTATTGGTTAAAAAAGAAATTCCTTACTTAATGGCACATTCCCACCAAAAATTCTTAAAACTAGACGTGCCAATAAAAGTTGACATCGGAGAGGGAATGAATTGGGATGAGGCTCATTAAGTTTTAATTGCATCTTTATGCAATTTTACAAAAATTCCTCTAAGTTTTTTTGCATCATTAATAAATCTTTCAAAAGGAAATCTTAAAAGAAAATCCTTATTTCTAATATCGAAGCCATCAGGGTCAATACCTGAAATTTTCCAGTTGAGTTTATTTTTTACTTTGATCATATCTTTCATTAGATTCTTAACATAAAGGTTTATGCTTTGCTGATGATGAGAATTCATATGTTCTATTATACCAAGCTCACTTTCCTTAAAATTTTTGAAATGCTCAGAAAATAGTTCAAGTTTTTTAAACCATTTAACTTGTGCAAATCCTCCAATAAGATGAGCCGATTTGATATTTATTTTATAAAAATTCATATCTCCAAAGTTTGAATATAATTTTGATGCTGGGTGTCTTGACAAGAATCTTTTTTTAATGTGAATGTCGTTTGTTTTCTTTATTCTTCCAATCAAGGTTATTCTAGGCCTAGACATTGGGTCTTCATAATCAATGGATGGAATTTTATTTTCAAATTTAGGAAAGAACTGATACATTTTTTGTTCTTCACAAAGCATTAACGAAACGTCTTGGTTGTTCAATATATTAGTAGTATGTTCAGATAAATTTGAGAGCAATAATATCGGAGAAAGATCATAATCAAATGCGACCATCGTGAAGGTTGAATATGAGAAAGAGTTTGAGAATCCTGTTTTAATATTTTTGAAGTTTTTTGGGTTAAACTCACTAGAAAAATAACCTTTTGACGCGGATCTTATTAGTTGTCTCGCTTTAAAATTAATTTTCATATATTTACAAACCTACTTTAATATGTTCATTTATTTAAATGTTAACTTTAAATATTAAATTCAAATACTTCTTATTAATTTTTTTATTAATATTACCATTCGAAACATCAAATTCTAAAGAAAAAAGCAATTTAGTTGTACACGGATCATACACATTTGAAACTTACGAAGGTCAAAAAAACATAGCTGTATATATGAGTTTCTTCAATAATTCAGATAAAAATATAGAAATTAAGTCTTTTTATAGCAAATTGTCTCCAAGAATTGAAATGCATGATATCAAAATTACTGATGATGTCGTAAAAATGGTTATGATAGAAGATGTTGTTGTAAAAAAAAAAAGTGAACTTTTTTTACAACCTGGAGGAAAACACCTAATGTTATTTGAGATTACTAAGAAATTAAATGACGGTGACTCATTTGATTTGCAAGTCAACTTAAAAAATGGGAATGAACTTAATACTAAAGTTATGGTTTTGAATAAAGAACTTAAGTCAAATTTCTTGAAATGATTTAAAATGAAAACAAAAAGAGTCCACTCTACCTCAGTTGTCATTGAGGATGCTGGTGTGATGATTACAGGAAAGTCAGGTTTTGGCAAATCTGATTTAGCTTTAAGATTAATAGACTCCGGGGCCACATTAATATCTGACGACATAACAATTTGTGAGAAAATTGGAAAATCAATTTTTCTTTTTCCTCCAAATGAAACTAAAGGTTTGTTAGAAGTTAGAGAAATAGGCATAATGACAGTGCCGTATATTGAAAATATAAAACTTACACTGTTAGTTGAGTTAGTTGAAAAAGAAATTGACAGGCTTCCAAAACAGACCTTTACAAAGCTAATGAATACAAAAATTCAAAAAATAAAAATTAAAGGAAAAAATTCTTCCTCTGTTGCAAAGATAAAATTAAAAATAAATGAAATAAATGACTATGGGTAAAAAAATAATAATAGTTACCGGCTTGTCTGGTGCTGGCAGAACATCAGCATTAAAAATATTTGAGGACTTTGGATTTGAAGCTATTGATAATATACCAACCTCATTATTAGTTGATATAATTGAGGCGAAGATTAAAACAAACCTAGCCCTTGGAATTGATATCAGAAGTAGAAATTTTAACGCAAAAAAAGTATCTGAACTAATAATTACAAAGAAAAAAAAAAAAAATATTTCAATAGTTTTTTTTGACTGTGAAACTCAAAATCTAATCAATAGATTTAAAGAAAGTAGAAGAATTCATCCCCTAAAACTTGACTTGCCTATGGTAGAGGTGATTGATCGTGAAAGAATTTGGCTTAATCCTTTAAAAATAATTAGTGATTTTTATATTAATACCACAGACCTACCCATTAATTTACTTAGAAAAAAAATAAAGATTTTATTTGATAGAGATATTCACACAAAAACTATGGTGAGAGTTATTTCATTTGGTTATAAAAATGGATTGCCAAAGGAAGCTGATCTAGTTTTTGATGTAAGATTTTTAAAAAATCCTTTCTATGTAAAAAGTTTGAAGAATCTAAATGGTAAAAATAAAAAAATAGTTCAGTTTGTTAAAAATCAGAAGCATTTTTCAGATTTCTTTGATACTATAAATGACCTTTTTAATAAGATGCTTAGTGGTTTTAAAGATGAGGGAAAAGATTATATCACAGTTGCTTTTGGCTGTACTGGTGGAGTACACAGATCGGTGGTGAGTAGTGAAATGTTTTTCTTAAACTTGAAAAAAAATAAAAATCTAGAGGTTTTTATTGATCATAGGGATTTAAAAAAATGATTGGTATTGTTATTGTAAGTCATTCAAATATAGCATCTGAATTTCTTTCTGTTCTCGAACATATTGTCGGTAAACAAGAGAATATTGAGGCAATATCAATTTTTCCTAATGACGATGTTGAAAAAAAAAGAGGAGAGATTATTAAAGCTATCAAGAATGTTGATCAAAAAAAAGGGGTAATTGTGCTTACTGATATGTTTGGAGGCACCCCATCAAACCTAGCAATATCAGTAATGAATGAGGAGAATGTAGAAGTTGTAGCTGGAGTGAATCTCCCGATGTTAATTAAAATTTCTGCATTAAGAGAAAAATGTAATATGAAAGAGTTAATAAAAAGGTCTCAAGAGTCAGGTCGAAAATACATGAATGTAGCCTCAGCTTTTTTTGGAGAAGAAAAATAATTGCAAGAAAAAAGATTAGAAAAAAAAATTCTGATTACCAATAAGTTAGGTTTACATGCAAGAGCTGCTGCAAAATTTGTGGAACTTACTTCAAAATGTAAATCAAAATTTCTTGTTAAAAAGGGAAATAATATTGTCAATGGATCCTCACTTTTAGGGCTTATGACTTTAGCCGCATCTAAAGGTACAGAAATAAAAATCCAGTGTTTCGGTGAAAACTCAAAAAATGATCTAGATAAATTAATTGATCTCATCACTAACAATTTCGGTGAAGAGAAACCACTTTCTGAAAATATTTATAAAGAAGAAATATTTAGAGGAATTCCAGTTTCTTTTGGTTTTGTAATTGGTAACTGTTTAGTAATGGAAGGAAGTGATATTTCATACTCTAAATATAACATTCCCATATACGGAATTAAAAAAGAAAAAAAAAGATTAGATATTGCAGTTGAGAAATCTATAGATGATATTTCTAAAATAATTGAAAAAATTAAAGGATCAAGAAACGATATTTATAAAGAAATGAAATTTATGCTTGAAGCTAATAAATCGATAATAACTTCGTCTTCTTTAGTAAAAGATGCAAAAAAAAGAATAGAGTTAGATTTGGTAAATGCAGAATATGGGATTTTAGAAGAATTAAATAAACACGCAAAAATTTTCAAAAAAATTAAAGATGATTATCTTAAAGACAGATTTGATGATGTTAGAGATGTTTGTAAGAGGATTTTACAGAACCTTCAAAAAAAAAGGAAAAAATATAAACGCTTAAAAGAAAACCAAATCTTAGTTGCATCAGAAATTAGTCCAGCGGATCTATTATCTTATACAAAAACAAAGATATCTGGGTTAGTCAGTGTTTTAGGAGGACCAGAAGGTCATTTTGCAATTGTAGCAAGGTCTTTGGCGATTCCAACTATTGTTGGAGTAAAAAATTTTTTAAAAAAAGTTAAAGAAAACGAAAAAATTATCCTTGACGGAGAAAAAGGTTTGATAATTAAAAATCCAACTATTCAAACAGAAAAATTTTACAAAAAAAAAATTGAAAATCAAAAAAGTGAAAATAAAAAATTGAATTATTTTAAGAATGTTGTCCCTAAAACTAGAGATAATGTTGAAATAAAAATTGAGGCTAATATCGATAATTCAAATGAAGCAAAAGAATCTATGAAAACTGGAATAGATGGGATTGGGTTATATAGAAGTGAATACTTATTTATGAATAAAAAAAGAATGCCTTCAGAAAATGAGCAATTTGACTCACTTAGGAAAACACTCAAATATTTAAAAGGTAAGCCATTAACAATAAGAACCTTAGATGTAGGAAACGATAAAAAAGTGCCATCAATAGAAAAATACTTAACAAAATCTCCAAATCCTGCTCTTGGTTTAAGAGCAATACGACTTACCCTTGCTTACCCAAAAATATTTAAAAGACAAATTTCTGCAATATTAAGAGCGAGTGTTTATGGTAATGTCAGAATAATGTTACCAATGGTATCAAATGTATCAGAGTTGTTAGAAACAAAAAAACTTATTCAAGATGTAAAAGACGAATTATCAATAAAAAAGATAAAAGTTTCACCTAAACAAATTCCAGTAGGAGTTTTAATTGAAACTCCAGCTGCAGCTCTAATTTCTGAATCAATAGCTAGGAATTGTGATTTTTTAGCAATTGGGACAAATGATCTAACAATGTACACTCTCGCAATTGATCGAGGTGATGAAGAGGTTGCAAAAATATATGATCCAGCACATCTTTCAGTCTTAAGATTGATAAAACTTTCCTCTGAATCAGCAGAAAAAGTTGGAATTCCTGTAAGTGTATGCGGAGAAATGGCTGGAGACACTATGTTCACATCATTATTATTAGGAATGGGAATAAGAAGGTTATCTATGAGTATTTCTAGAATATTAAAAGTCAAACAATTTATTTACAACCTAAACTGTAAAGAAGTAAAAAAAATTTCTGATGAAATTTTAGCTGAAGATGATAGTGTACGGATTAATCAGATTCTTAAGTCTTATTATAATAAGATTTATAGCTCGATTAATTAATTATTTAATAAAAGTGAGAAAAAATGGATGATTTTAAAGTAAAAGATATTGAACTTTCAGCCTGGGGAAGAAAAGAAATAAATATTGCCGAAACTGAGATGCCAGGATTAATGAAATTAAGAGAAGAATATGCTGAATCAAAGCCACTCAAGGGAGCGAGGATAGCGGGTTGCCTCCATATGACGATACAAACAGCTGTTTTAATCGAAACATTAATTGACTTGGGAGCAAGTGTTAGGTGGAGTTCTTGTAATATATATTCTACACAAGACCAGGCAGCTGCAGCTATGGCAGAAAAAGAAATTCCTGTTTTTGCTTGGAAAGGCGAATCTGAAGAAGAATTTTGGTGGTGCATTGAACAAACTATAAAAGGACCAGATGGCTGGAAACCAAATTTAATTTTAGATGATGGTGGTGATCTTACTAAGTTAATGCATGAAAAGTACCCCGAGATGATGGATGATATAAAAGGTTTATCTGAGGAGACAACTACTGGGGTTTTAAGACTTATTGAAATGGAGAAGAATGAAACCTTAAAGGTGCCAGCAATAAATGTTAATGATTCAGTAACCAAATCAAAATTTGATAACAAATATGGTTGTAGAGAGAGTTTAGTAGATGGTATCAGAAGGGCAACTGATGTAATGATGGCAGGAAAAGTTGCTGTTGTTGCTGGGTATGGTGATGTGGGTAAAGGTTCTGCAGAAAGCTTAAGAAATGCTGGTTGTAGGGTCTTGGTTACAGAAGTTGATCCAATTTGTGCTCTTCAAGCTGCTATGGATGGTTTTGAAGTTACTACAATGGAAGAAGCATCAGAAAGAGCTGATATTTTTGTTACAGCAACAGGAAATATTGATGTTATTACTGTTGATCATATGAGGTCAATGAAAGATAGAAGTATTGTTTGTAACATTGGCCATTTTGATTCTGAAATTCAGATTGAATCTTTAAGAAACTATAAATGGAATAATATAAAGGCTCAAGTAGATGAAATTGAATTTCCTGATGGAAAGAAAATCATTGTTCTTGCAGAGGGTAGACTTGTTAATTTAGGTTGTGCAACCGGACACCCAAGTTTTGTAATGTCAGCGTCTTTTTGTAATCAAGTTTTAGCCCAGATAGAACTTTGGGAAAATTCTAGCAAATACAAAAACAAGGTTTATGTTTTACCAAAGGAGCTTGACGAGAAGGTTGCAAAGATTCATCTCGAGAAGATAGGAGCAAAGCTAACAAAGCTGTCTGAAGACCAAGGAAAGTACATAAATGTGCCTGTAAAGGGACCATTTAAAAGTAAAGAATATAGATATTAAAATCTAAATCTTGTTTATTCCTTTCGTAGTTGAGTATTCAAAGTGAAGAACTTTTTCCGGGTTAATTCTTTTAAAACAATTATGGGAGGCGATTGCGGCCTCAGAAAACCCTGTCAAAATTAATTTTAACTTTCCTGGATAAGTGCATACATCACCAATAGCAAAAATGCCTTTAAGGGTTGTTTCACAAGTCTCTTGATCAACCTTAACAATATTCTTTTCAAGCTCTATTTCCCAATCTTTTATTGGACCAAGGTTAGTAGAGAGGCCGAAAAAAGGTAAGAAAAAATCAACATTTAATTTTTTTTGATTATTCTCTAAATCTTTTACAACAATATTTTCAATTATACCATTAGAGCCATTTATTAAGTCTAATTGATAGGGTATAATCATTTCTATTTTTCTTTTTTTTTCTAGATCATACAGCATTTCAACATTACTTGGTGCTGCTCTTAACTTTGTTCTTCTGTGAATAAAATAAATTTTTTCACATTCGTCAGACAATTCTATTGCCCAATCTACAGCAGAGTCTCCACCACCTGCTATTGCAACTTTTTTTTTCTTGAAAATGGATTTGTCTTTAATGTGATAAAACACTGTTTTATTTTCATAAGATTCAATGTTTTGAAGTGGGGGCTTATTAGGTCCAAATGCTCCGTTACCAGCAGCAATTATAATACACTTGGAACGGATAAGGTTTTTATTAGAAGTTGTTACTTCAAAGATTCCATCATATTTTTCAAGGGTTTCAACTTTTTGGTTTGTTAAAATTACAGGGTCAAATGGATCAATTTGTTTTTTAATATTTTTAATAAGTTGATTAGCTGTAATCGATGAGAAGGCTGGTATGTCATATATTGGTTTGTCTGGATATAAAGCAGTGCATTGCCCTCCAATTTCTTGCAGTGAGTCTACAACGCAACATTTCATTCCTAACTGACCCAGCTCAAAAACAGTGAAAAGTCCAACAGGTCCAGCACCTACTATAAGGACATCAGTATTTATTTTTTTCATATCTATATTTTAATGATTACAATAATAATAAATTAATTAATATCACGCTATTTAAAATGAAGTATAAAATAAATATAAGTATAAAAAATCTTAATGAAACAAAATTTTTAGCAAAAGTAATTTCAAAGATTATTCATCCTAAGGTTTTGATCTTACTTAAAGGTAAAATTGGTACTGGAAAAACGACCTTTACAAGCTATCTGATAAATGAAATAGCCAAAGAAAAGACTAAAGTATTGAGCCCTACTTTTCCAATTGTTAACACTTACAAGTTTGGAGATAAAGAAGTATGGCATTATGATTTATATAGATTGAATAATAAAAACGAATTTTACAGTCTTGATTTTGAAATTGCATTTGATAATTATGTGATTGTAGAATGGCCAGAAGTAATGGAAGACTTATTTCCAAAGAAGAGAATTGAATTAATGTTTAAAGATTTTGGAGATTACTCCAGAAAGGTAGATGTTATTTTTTTTGGTTATGATTACCCTTTTTATAATAAAGTATGGAAACTCTTAAAACAAAAATTTTAGCTAGTCTAGAATCAAAAAAATACCAAGTGAAAAGTATAATTTTTTTGGCTGGCGATGCTTCGGAAAGAAAATATTTCAAAGTAATTCTATCCAATAAAAAAAAATTAATAATAATGTTTGATCCTGACAAAAAAAACATAGAGAATTTTTTAAAAATATCGAATGTTTTGAAAGATTTTGTATCTGTGCCAGAGATTTATAGGCTCTATAAGAGTAAATGCATAACAATTATTGAGGATTTTGGAAATGAAAAATACAGTAATATTTTGTCTAATCAAAACAGATTAAAGCTTTATAAACTTGCTGTTGATAACTTGGTTTCTATTCAAAAAAAAAAGATAGTCGTAGATATTCCTAATTACACAAAGAAAAAATTTCTTGATGAAGTAAATTTATTTTTTGATTGGTATTTACCTTTTTTTAAGATAAAGCAATTAGATTCTAAGGAACAATTTAATCTTATTTTTTCGGATTATCTAAGGAAATTAGATGATTTACCAAAAGTTTTTGTTCATAGAGATTATCATATTGATAATCTTTTTTTTCTTAGGAATAGGAAAAAGAATTATAAATGTGGATGGATTGACTATCAAGATGCAGTATATGGACCAGATTTATATGATCTTGTTTCACTTTGTCAGGATGCAAGAATTGATGTTTCAACAAAAGTTGAAAATTATTTGGTTAAATATTTTTTTAAGCAAAAAAATATTTCAGACCAAGATTATTATTTATTTTGTTATGATATCCTGGGAATTCAGAGACATTTAAAAGTGTTAGGAATCTTTTGTAGACTTTCAAAAAGAGATAAAAAAGATATTTATCTAT
>NTKR01000020.1 GCA_002457065.1 alpha proteobacterium MED-G10
ACATACAGATGTAGTGCCTCCTGGTGATTTAAAGGATTGGAAAACTGAGCCATTTACTCCTGTAGTAAAAAAAGGAGTGCTCTATGGAAGAGGTGCAAGTGATATGAAAACAGCAATTGCGGCATACATATGTTCTGCTAAAAAATTCTTAGATGAAACTGAAAATTTTAATGGAACAATTTCTTTTTTATTAACAGCTGACGAAGAAGGGGAAGCCGACTATGGCACAAAGAGTGTTGTGAAATGGTTAAAAAATAATAATAAAAAAATTGATTATTGTCTTGTCGGTGAACCCACAAATCCAAATTCTCTAGGAGAAATGATTAAAATTGGAAGAAGGGGTAGTTTAAATGCCGATTTATTAGTAGTTGGAAAACAAGGACATGTAGCATATCCTGAGAAATGTCTAAACCCAATTGACCAAGTACCGAAGATATGTTCTGTTCTAAATAACAAATTTGATGAGGGGTCAACAAACTTTCAACCTACAAAACTGGTTATCACTTCAATAGATGTTGGGAATCAAGTTACAAATCTTGTTCCCAGCAAAGTTAAATTAAAATTTAATGTAAGATTTAATGATAAATTTAAATCAAATGACATAATTGAAATTTTAAAAGAACGATTAGACTCTATTGGCTGTAAGTATGAGTTATCAACAAAAGTTTCTGGAGAATCCTTCTTTAATTATTCTGAAAAATTAACTAAATCAGTAGTGAAAGCCATTAAAAAGGTTACAAGTAAAGAGCCTGAACTAAGTACTTCAGGTGGAACTTCAGATGCTAGATTTATTTCGGAATTATGTCCAGTAATTGAGTTTGGAATTGTAGGTAGTACTATGCATCAAGTTAATGAAAGTATTAGTGTTAATGATATAGAATCATTATCGGCAATATATTTTGAATTTATGAGAAATATGTTTGATCAATAAATTATTTTTTCAAGATATAAACCATCAGCAGGCGCAGTTGGACCGGCATTTCTTCTATCTTTAGACATTAAAATTTCCTTAAGATTATTTTCATCAATCTGATCTATACCAATTTTTAACAAAGTTCCCACTATTATTCTGACCTGATTGTGCATAAAGGATTTTCCGCATACTCTAATCTCAATACATTCATTTTCTTTTTTAACTTTAATTTCATCTATAGTTCTAATGGATGTTTTAGCTTGACAATTAGATGATCTGAAAGCATTAAAATCAAACTTTCCAATCAAGACTTTAGTGGCTCTCTTAATTTTGTTTATATCTACTTTTTGAGGAAAATGCCAAACTCTTTTTGACAACAGATGAGAAACGGTCTCTCTATTATGTATCTTATATAGATAAATTTTTTTTTTTGCTGAAAACCTTGAATGAAAATTTTCTTTCATAAACTCTGAGTTTAAAACCGTTATTCTATTTTTCCTTTCCTTAAGAAAAAAATTAATGGCCTTAAATATTCTTTTTTGATCTATAGCTGTATTTTCTAAGTCAAAATGAGCAACCTGACCGTATGCATGAACTCCAGCATCTGTTCTTCCAGCTACATAAAGCCTTAATTTCCTATTAAAGATCTTTCTAAGTGCATATTCTATTTCACCTTGAACAGACCTTCCATTGTTTTGACTCTGCCAACCTACATATTCAGAGCCATCATATTCAATTAAAAGTTTTACTCTTATCATCAATCAAATAAAATATGTGAATTTTTTAGTCCATTTAAAAAATCTGTAGCTGTCATCTTCTTTTTTCCTTCGGGTTGTAACTCAGTAATTTGAAGGAAGTTTTTACCACACTTTACAACCAGAGACTGTAATGATTCTCCAACATTCATCTCTGGTTTCAATTTAAACTTAGGACTACTAATCACTTTTGATTTATTAATTTTTATCCTCTTTTTGTTTAAACTTATTGTTGTCCATGCCCCAGGCTTAGGATTAAATGCTCTGATTTTTCTATCAATTAAATGTGCATCTTCAGACCAAATAATTTTAGTTTCAGACTTTTCTATTTTTTTTGCATAGGAAACATCTTCGTCTTGTTGTTCAGTCAAAACAAACTCATCTTTAAAAATTTCTAAAATAGTTTGAGTTAATAAGGGATTACCAAGTTTAATTATTCTCTCATAGATTTTTCCTGCAGTATCGTTATCTTTAATTTTAAATTTTACATTGCTTATTATTGGACCAGCATCTAATTTTTTAACAATTTTCATTATTGTAACACCTGTTTCTTGATCTCCATTTATTAAGGAGCGTTGAATGGGAGCTGCTCCTCTCCATTTAGGCAATAAAGAGGCGTGAACATTTATAGTTTGATATTTTGGGTGATTAATAATCTCATCGCACACCATATTTCCATAGGCTACTACTATTATAAAATCAACTTTTATGAGTTTGATCATTTCTAAAAAATCAACCTCATTTGTTTTTTTGGGTGTATATGTGGGTATGTCTTTTTCGATCGCCCATTCTTCAACAGCTGACAATTTTATTCTTTTTCCTCTTCCTGATTTAGTTGCGGGTTGACTGACAACAAATTTAATTTCTACTTCTTTTTGAAAAAGGTTTTTTAAAAATTGAAGAGAAAAGTCTGGAGTCCCAAAAAAACCTACACTAATTTTAGGTAGGTCGTTCATTTATTTTTTTTTTTTATTTTTTTTAGTTTTTCAACTGCCATTTTTCTTTTTAGCTTTGATAAATAGTCAATAAATAAAATACCATCTAAATGATCTATTTCATGTTGAATACATATAGACATGAGTCCAGTCATTTTTTTTATTATTTTTTTTCCTTGTTCATTGAACCATTCAACTTCTACTTCCTTTGATCTTTCAACATCAGCATAATATTCAGGAACGGATAAGCATCCCTCCTCGTTAATAAATTTTTCTTCAGAAAATTTTTTTATTTCTGGGTTTATAAATGTTACAGGTGATAACTCTCCATTTTCCTTTAAATCAATTACAACAATTCTCTTTCTTATTCCAACTTGAGGTGCAGCAAGCCCAATTCCATTTCCCGATGCATAAAGAGTTTCAAACATATCTTTTATTATTTTTCTTAGATCTGAATCAAAATGTTCAACGACGGAAGATTTGTGCTTCAATCTTGGATCAGGTATTGTTAATATCTCAAGTGTAGTCATCTTAAAAAAGGTATATAATGAGTTTTGAAGTCCTTGTAATAATTTTTTTATCTAGCTTACTCTTTATTTTAGTGGTTTTTCAATTTTTTTTTTCAAATGTTGGAGCTAAAGAAAGAATTAAAATTCTGCTTGAAAAACAAGAAAATCTAGAAAAAACAATTCACCAAGTATTTGAGGAAAAATTTGATAGAATTGATTATAAATTTGAAAAATCCTCATCACAAAATTCAACTAGCCTGAATGAAATCAAAGAAAAAGTAGCTATAATTGACAGAGCACAGCAAAATATTTCAGGATTGACAGAAAATGTTATTGATTTAAAAAATATTTTATCAAGTACTTCAAAGCGCGGAAGATTTGGTGAAGTTTTGCTTGAAAATTTAATTACTGACCATCTTCATAGCAGTAACTATGAATTTCAGAAGACCTTATCCAATAACTGCAGAGTGGATTGTATGCTTAAATCCTCAGGATCATTAAATAATCTTTGCATTGATGCAAAATTCCCAAGAGAAAGTTTTGAAAAAATTTTGAAATCAACATCAAAAGATGAAAAGAACAAAGCGTTGAAAACTTTCAAATCAGATATTGAAAATCACATTCAGGATGTTAGAACAAAATATATCATACCAGGAGAAACTTCTGAAATTGCTTTAATCTTCATCCCTAGTGAACAGATCTATGTTGAGATTTTTAACTTACTTCCAGAAATGACTGAAAAGTTCTATGAATTTAAAATATTCCTTATTTCTCCAACTACACTTTGGATAGTTCTTAACTATATTGAAAGTATTTTAAGAGATAAAAAAATCTCTGAGAACTCTAAATTTATCTTTCATCAACTTAAAGACCTCACAGATGAAATTTCAAGATTAGAAAATAGAGTAAAGAAAATGGATTCTCATTTTACAAGTACACAAAACGATTTGAATGACATCCTTGTAACAACTAAGAAAATAACTAATAAAAGGGATAAACTATCAAAGTTGGATGTCAAAGATTAGTTTTCATTTCGCTTCTAGAACTAAAGGCAGTTGAAAGTGTATTATAATCCAAATTATCTAACTCACCCCCTATAGGTATTCCTTGAGCTAGTCTTGTAACCAATATGTTGTTTTTTTCACAACTATCTGCGATAAACTGAGCAGTAATTTGACCCTCAACTGTGGCATTGGTAGCTAAAATTACCTCCTTAATGTCATTGTTTTTCATTCTTTTAAACAATGAGGACAAGTTTAATTCATCTGGTCCAATTCCATCAATGGCAGACAGAACTCCTCCTAATACATGATAATGTCCATTGTAAGCTTTACTTTTTTCGATAGCCCATAAGTCACCAACATCTTCAACCACGCATACTTTTTCAGCCTTTCTTTTTTCTGAAGTACATATTCCACAAGGAGAAGAGGTATCAACGTTCCCACATTTTTGACAAAAGGTTAAAGAGGACTTTAAGTTATCTAGTGAGCTAGTAATATAAGGTATTAACTTTTCCTTATTTTTTAGCAAATGTAAAACAATTCTCCTCGCAGATCTCGGTCCTAAATTAGGTAACTTTGAGAAAAAATCAATGAGGTCTCCAAGAACAGACATCTTTTATTAAAAAGGAAGTTTCATTCCTGGAGGAAGACCGATACCACCAGAAATTGAACCTAACTGATTACTCATATTTTCTGAAATTTTTTTTGTCCCATCATTAAAAGCAGCAACTATCAAATCCTCTAAAACTTCTATCTCCTCTTTATCAACTAATTTAGGATCAATTGATACTTTTTTCACAATATGTTTTCCATTAATAGTTATCTTTACTGCCCCACCACCAGATGAACCTTCGACTTCAGTTTCCTCTACTTTTTTTTGAACTTCTGCCATTTTTTCTTGCATCGCTTTTGCTTGCTTCATTATCTGTGAAATATTTGTCATTTAACCATCCTTTGTTTCTTTATTTTCTTTTACAATTTTCTCTATTGAAACTACTTCAGAATGCGGAATAATATCAAGAATTTTTTTTATGGTTTGTTCTTTTTTAATCTCATTAATTCGATCCTTATATTTTGATTCTGAGAACTCTGTCAAAGATTGTAAACCTTTTTTATTGGTTATGGATAAGACCCATCTTTTTTTTGTTAAATTTGTTAATAATTTTGATGCTTTCCAAAGAATATTTTTTGACTCCTCATTAGCTGAAACACTCTCTAATTCGACATTAGAGACCGGCTTATCTCCGATAAACTCTGTAAAACTTACAAGTCTAAATGAGTGACGCAGATGATAAGCTATTAACATTTCAGAATTATCCTCAATAAGCTGAACTATATTTGAGAATTTTTCAAGATCATTTGTATGATCATTTGATGATAAATTAGGTTCAACAATTTTTTTTTTTAACGCTAGATTATCATTCGACGACCTATGATGATTAGTTTGAGCTCTATCAGTATTTTCATTATCTTTAAAATCATTTTTTTTCTTTTCATCAATAGAAACCTCTGTTTTTACAGTTGATGTTTTTTTTAAAACTTCGAATGGAGTAGGAATAAGTGATACATAACATATCCTTATTATTGTCATTTCAAAACATTGTTTTTCATCAAATGTATCAGAAAGTTCATTCAAATATTTTTGCATTAGTTCCCAGAATCTAGTAATGAAATCCATCTCATATATTTCTGATATTTTTTTTAATCTTTCATTTGTTTTAGAGTCTAGGAAGTCATTACTATTTTTTACACCGGATTTTAACGTTGCCAAGTTATAAGAATAAGTCATCAATAACTTTGCCAGTTCATCTGTTGATATACCATTTTCATATAAGGATTGGAATTTATTCATTGCCTCTACTACTTTTCCCTTAAATATAAATTCAAACAAGTCTAAGCATTGAGAATGATCACTAAGCCCAATTGTTTGTCTGACTAAATCAATATCGATTGGTTTATTCTTTGCCAAGACATTTTCCAAAATAGATAACGCATCTCGCAGTGAACCCTCAGAACAAACTGATATAAGATTTGCTGATTCTAAATCTAAAGTAAATCCTTCTTTTTCTGAAATATTTACTAAATGTTCAGAAATTTTATTAAAATCAACTCTTCTTAAAACGAATTTTTGGCATCTTGATAAAATCGTTATTGGAACTTTTTCTGTTTCGGTTGTTGCAAAAATAAATACTACATCTAAGGGAGGTTCCTCTAACGTTTTTAATAATGCATTAAAGGCTGCTTTTGATAGCATATGAACTTCATCAATTATAAAAACTTTCTTTTTTGCATTAACCGGTTTGTAATTAATATTTTCAATTATTTCTCTTACATCGGCGACACCAGTTCTGCTTGCAGCATCAATTTCAATTACATCAATATTACTTTCTTTTTGGATTGAAATGCAATTGGAGCATTTTTCGCAAGGATTTAGAGTATTACCATCTAAAGACTCACAGTTGAGTGTTTTTGCCAAAATACGAGCTATGGTAGTTTTTCCCACTCCTCTAGTCCCGGAAAACAGAAAGGCATGCGCAACTCTTTTAAGCTTTATTGCCCCCTCTATTACTGAACATACTTCATTCTGACCTATAATATCAGAAAATTTTTTGGGTCTATATTTTCTAGCTAATACAATATAATTTTCGTCCGTCACAATTCTCCTCATAAGGAGCTGAGGATTGACCCAACAACAATCGTTACGGCTGCTACTTCTCAGTTCTGACCGGATTGGCGATATTATCGTCCAAACTCAACTCCCGTAAATAAAATAACATTTAAAATTTTATTTTAAAATAACTTATAAATATTCACTTAAACTCTAAAATCTGATGCCTCAAAATACCCTAAAATTCTAACTTTCGTGGAATAATCATTAAGAACCTCTAAGGCTTTCTTGAATGTCGGGCTATCTGGGTGAGATTCTACATCTATTAAGAATGAAAATTGCTTAAAATCTTTATTTACAAAAAAACTTTCTAACCTCGTCAAGTTAATTGAATTTGATGCGAAACCACCCAAGGCTTTATATAATGATGCTGGTAAGTTTTTTGTGTTAAAGACTACAGAGGTTATTACTTTTTTTTTTGTGCTTATTTTTTTACTTTTTCTCGAAAAAACAAGAAATCGTGTAATATTGTTTTTTGAGTCCTGAAAATTCTTTTTAATAATTTTAAGATCATAAATTTCTGATGCTAACTTTGATGCAATTGCTGCAACATTGTTATCACTACTTTCTGAAACAAACTTTGCTGCTCCTGCTGTATCAATAAAATTGTTAGCCTGTAGTTTTAGTTTTCTTATATTATTCTTGCATTGACCTAAAGCGTGAATATGACTAAAGACTTTTTTTACATCTGTTAATTTAAGATTTCTTTTAGTCATCAAATGATGTTCAATTTTATGATAATGCTCAGCAATTACCTTTAAATTGATATTTTCTAATAGAAAATGCATATCTGCAACTCTACCTGCAATGTTATTTTCTACTGGAATCAAGGCTATCTCCGCCTTTCTTTTTTCTACAGTATTTATAGCTTGTTCAAAAGAATAGCAAGGAATGGTCTCATATCCTTTGTAATATTTTCTACAAACTAAATCTGAGTACGCTCCCTCTAGACCCTGAAAAGATATGAATTTTTTTCTCATTACTGGATTAGTTAAGATTTATTTTTTTTAAAAAGCAATCGAATTTTTCTTAAATCTTCTAACGTATCTACACTGGGTGGATTATTTGCAAGTTTCACAACTTTAATTTTCATTTGATTATCTAATGCCCTCATCTGCTCAAGACTTCTATTTATTTCGTTTTTAGTTTGTTTAAGCTCAACAAATTTTTTTAATGATTTAGGCGTATAAATATATAAACCAATATGGTGATAATAACTTTCTTCATTTTTGATAAGTCTAAGAAAATCTCTGGCATAACCAGTTCCATCTAATCCAAGATTTACATTGGCTTTAACGATATTTTTGTCGTCTAACTCATTCTTGTCTAAGTCACAAACAGCTGTGGCAATATCAGTTTTTTTGTCCATAAAAAGATCCATAGTTTTTTTAATCAGATCTTTTTTGAAAAGTGGAAGATCTCCTTGTAAATTAACTATGAAGTCAAAATCCTTTCCCAAATCTTCATAGGCCTTTTGAATTCTATCAGTTCCACTTTTAATTTTTGTATCAGTCATAACAAAATTAATTTTATTTTTTATACAGAGTTTTGAAATCTTATCACTGTCTGTTGCCACGCAAACTTCACCCAAACCTGTTTTTTTTGCTGCTTTAGCTACTCTTATAATCATTGGAATACCCTGAATCATTCTTAGGAGTTTTCTTCTTAACCTTTTTGACTCAAGTCTTGCTGGTATAATAATAATAAGTTTTGATTTTTTTAAATTTTTATTGATCAGCATAATTGTATTTTATATTAGTATAGTAAATACTAATAAATTATAATTAATTATGAATAAATATTTTCTGTCACTAATGTCCATCTTAATTGTTTTTCAATCTTTTAAGGTTGCTGACGAGATTTTTCATAAGCCAAAATCTGATAAGAGAAGTTATGTGATAATTGAATCAGATATTGAAGAAGTTGTTATTGAGGAAGAAACTGTGGTCGAGAAAAAAGAATTAAATTTTGATCAATTATTTCAAAATGCAAGTCTTGAAAATGGTAAAAAAATAGCTAAACAATGTACAGCTTGTCATAGTGTTGATAGTTCACTAAAAATAAAGGTCGGCCCACCTCTTTGGGGGGTTGTAGGAAGAAAGTCGGCAAGTATTTCTGATTTTAAATATTCAAAAGCCCTGATGGCTTATGAAAAAGCTTGGTCAACAGAAGAATTGTTTTATTTCTTTGAAAATCCAAAAGAATATATAAAAGGAACAAAAATGATTTATAAAGGACTAAAAAAAGAATCTGATAGAGTTGACTTAATTTCATATTTAAAATCTTTAAATTAATGAAATTAATTCATAGCGATCTTCTAAAGTTTGCATTTGAATTTGCAAATCAAAGTAAGAAAATTCTTAAAAATAATTACTTTAAAAAATTCAGTGTAGAAGAAAAAGATGATGGTTCATTAGTAACAAATATTGATAAAGAAATAGAAGAAAGATTTAGGGAAAAGCTAAAAAAAAAATTTCCACAGCATGGAGTTATTGGTGAAGAGTTTGGAAGTGAAAAAGAAAACAATGAGTTTGTTTGGATAATAGACCCATTAGATGGAACACATAGTTTTATTGCAGGAAAGCCATTATTTGGCACTCTAATTAGCTGTACTAAAAATTTAAAACCCATTATTGGATTAATTGACATTCCCATATTAAATCAAAGGTGGTTTGGTGGAAAAAAGTTAGGTGTTAAATTAAATAATCAGGTTTGTATCAAACCTGAAAATAAAAAAAAATTCAATGATCTGATAATGGCATCGACATCATTATTGATGTTTAATAAAAAAACCAGAAATAAAATTACAGAAATTTACGAAAAAGTTAGATTCCCGATTTTTGGAACAGATTGTTATGCATATGGACTTTTACTTTCGGGGAAAATTGACCTTATTATTGAATCAAATATGAAGCCCTGGGATTATATGGCTCAAGCTGCATTGTTAGAAGAATATGGAGGGACAATGACAGATTGGAAAGGAGATAAGTTGCATGTTAAATCAGATGGAAAAATTATTGCATCAAGCTCGTTAAATCACCATAAAGAAATAATGAGATTAATAAAGAATTTATAGCTATGAATATTTTTAGTTTTTTTAGTTTTCTTATCGTTCTATCTCTTGCTCCCTTTAAAAACTTAATTTCTGAAGACATTAGTCCTGGATATCAGCATGGGATTGCTATGCATGGGGATCTAAAGTACCCAAAAAACTTTGAGAAATTTGATTATGCAGATGAAAATGCCTTCAAAGGAGGAAAGATTAATAGATTCTCAATAGGAACTTTCGACAACCTTAACCCATATATATTAAAGGGGGTACCAGCCTACCAGTCAGCATATCTTTTTGAAACATTAATGAAATCGTCGTTTGATGAACCGTTCAGTCAGTATGGTTTAATTGCAGAGGGAGTTAAAGTGCCAACTGACAGATCATGGGTTTCGTTTAAGATAAGAAAAGAAGCAAGATTTTCTGATGGGACAATTATCAGACCTGAAGATGTAAAGTTTTCTTTTGAAACAATAATTTCAAAAGGTCATCCAAGCTATAAGACTTACTGGGGTCAAGTAGAAAAGGTAGAGAAAATAAGTGAAGATGAGGTAAAATTTTTTTTTAAAGGAGAGCCTAACCCTGAGCTACCCCTTATAATTGGTTACCAATTACCAATATTTTCTAAAAAAGATTGGGACGGTAAAGACTTTAGTAAAACCACTCTAACACCCCCTTTAGGAAGTGGGCCATATTTGATTTCAGATGTAAAAGCAGGGAGAAGTATCACTTTAAAAAAAAATCAGAATTACTGGGGGAAGAATTTAAATGTAAATATTGGAAGGTATAATTTTGATACCATACACTACGATTATTACAGAGATGAAACTGTTGCACTGGAAGCGTTTAAATCAGGAGCCTATGATTTTAAACAAGAGAACTCTTCAAAAAATTGGGCAACTGCATATAATTTTGCAGCCGTTAAAGAAGGTAAAGTAAAAATTGAAGAAATCAAATATTACAGACCTAGCGGTATGCAAGGATTTGCTTTCAATATGAGGAAATCAATTTTTAAAAATAGAAATGTTAGGAAAGCCTTAACTTATGCATTTGATTTTGAATGGTCCAACAGAAATCTTTTTTATAATGCGTACACCAGAACAAAAAGTTTTTTTGATAACTCTGAACTTGCATCTCAGAATCTACCCAGCAAAGAAGAATTACTGATTCTTGAAAATTATAGAGGTAAGATTCCTGATGAAGTTTTTACAACAATTTTTTCCCCACCCAATACAGATGAAGAAAATGGTTTAAGAAAAAACCTCAGAGTTGCAAGAAGACTTCTTAAGAAAGAAGGATGGATAATAAAAGATGATGTGTTAACAAATAAAAGCACAGGTGAAATCTTTGAATTTGAAATCTTACTGAGATCCCCCCTTTTTGAAAGAATTGTATTGCCTATGAAAAGGAATTTAAAAAAATTAGGTATTATTGTTTCAATCAGGACAGTTCAGGATGATTCTCAATACATACGGAGATTAGAGGATTATGATTATGATATGATTGTTGTAAATTATGGTTCAATAATTTCTCCAGGTAATGAACAAAAAAATTATTGGGGTTCCGCTGCGGCAGATCAAAAAGCTAGTCCGAATTATATAGGGGTAAAGAACCCAGTAGTGGATGAAATTATTGACGGGCTAATTAGTGCAAAGTCCAGAAAAGAACTTGTAACTTATACTAAAGTTTTAGATAGAATATTATTATTTAATTATTATCTCATTCCTCAGTTCCATATTGGACATTATAGGGTAGCTTATTGGAATAAAATTTCTAGGCCTGAGATTTCTCCAAAATATGATTTAGGATTTGATTTTTGGTGGTTCGATCAAAAAAAAGCAAAAAATATGAGTGAAATTTCTTCTTCCTCAAGCGATAAAAAAAATAATAAAGACAACTCAATTTATTATTTGCTATTAATCTTCTTATTATTTGTTTTATGGAAGATGAAAAGAAAAACTAACTAATGTTAAATTATATTATAAAAAGACTTTTTCTAATAATACCCACTCTATTTGGAATTCTAGCTGTAAATTTCCTAATTATTCAAGCTGCACCTGGAGGGCCTGTTGAAAAAGCTATTGCTCAAATTAAAGGAACCGATGTATCTGTAACAGAGAGATTTACCTCATCTGGTGGGGAACTTTCAAGTAATCAATCCCAAAAAAACCTTAACACTCAAGAAAGCAAATATAGGGGCTCCCAAGGAATAGATCCTGACTTAATAAAAGAATTAGAGAAGCAATACGGTTTTGATAAACCTCCTTTAGAGAGATTTTTTGAAATGCTCAAGAACTACTTAATCTTCGATTTTGGTGAAAGCTTTTATAAAGATAAAAGTGTTATATCATTAATTTTAGAAAAATTACCTGTCTCAATTTCTTTAGGTCTATGGACAACTTTGTTTGTTTATTTAATTTCAATACCGTTAGGAATAAAAAAAGCTGTAAGAGATGGGTCAAAATTTGACATATATTCTTCATCTTTAATTATTGTTGGTTATGCAATACCAGGGTTTTTGTTTGCAATTTTCCTTATAGTTATTTTTGCTGGAGGAAGTTACCTGGATATTTTCCCTCTCAGAGGGCTCGTTTCTGATAATTGGGAAGAACTATCTTTTATGGGTAAAATTCTTGATTATTTTTGGCATTTGGCACTCCCAGTTCTAGCGATGGTAATCGGAGGATTCGCAAGCCTGACTATGTTAACAAAAAATTCTTTCCTGGATGAAATTAATAAACAATATGTTTTAACGGCAAGAGCCAAAGGAGTAAGTGAGCAAAAAGTGCTCTATGGACATGTGTTTAGAAATGCGATGCTTATAGTTATTTCAGGCTTTCCAGCAGCTTTCATAAATATTCTTTTTACATCCTCACTACTTATTGAAGTAATTTTTTCATTGGATGGTCTGGGGCTTCTTGGGTTTGAGGCAGCATTAGGGAGAGATTACCCTGTTGTATTTGGAAGTTTATACATTTTTACCCTAATTGGCCTTCTACTTAGACTAGTCAGTGACTTAACATATGTTTTAATTGATCCTAGGATCGATTTTGAAAGTAGAGGAAATTAGTGAATGTTTCCCCGTTAACAATGAGAAGACTGAAAAACTTCAGAGCAAATAAAAGAGGTTATTATGCAGCTCTTGTGTTTTCTGTTTTATTTTTAATTTCTGTTTTTGCTGAATTCATTGCCAATGATAAACCTATAATTGTAGTTTTCAATGGTCAAATACATTTCCCAGTTTTTGAAAAAATTTCTGAAACATATTATGGCGGTGAATTTGAAACTGAAGCTGATTACAAAGACCCTTTCGTAAAAGACTTAATAACACAAAAGGGTTTTTTTGTTATGCCTTTAATTGAATATTCTTATGATACTATAAATTATGATTTGAAAGTTCCTTCTCCTTCTCCTCCAACTTTTGAAAATTTACTTGGAACCGATGATCAAGGAAGGGATGTATTAGCAAGACTAATTTATGGTTTCAGAATTTCTGTTTTTTTCGGTCTAACACTTACAATTCTGTCAAGTATTATTGGTATTTTTATAGGAGGCATACAAGGTTTCTATGGAGGAAAACTTGATTTATTTGGTCAGCGATTCATAGAAATTTGGTCAGGTTTACCAGTTTTATATTTGCTAATAATTATCTCTAGTTTTGTAGAGCCAAGTTTTTGGATTCTTTTATTCATTATGCTTTTGTTTAGCTGGATGTCTCTTGAGGGAGTAGTAAGAGCTGAATTTTTGAGAGCTAGAAACTTTGAATATGTTAAAGCCGCTAAAGCACTTGGAGTAAAAAATACAAAGCTAATGTTTAAGCATGTGCTTCCAAATGCAATGGTTGCGACATTAACACTAATGCCTTTTATTCTTTCAGGTTCAATAGCCACATTAACATCATTAGATTTTTTAGGTTTTGGTTTGCCACCTGGGTCTCCATCACTAGGGGAAATGGTTGCTCAAGGAAAGGCTAATTTACAAGCACCTTGGCTTGGTCTTTCTGCATTCATCACATTGTCTTTACAACTTAGTTTGTTAGTTTTTATTGGTGAAGCCGTAAGAGATGCATTTGATCCGAGAAAGGTAATTTAAATGAAAACTTTACTTGAGGTTAAAGACCTAAAAATAACTTTTGAATTTAATGAACAAACAGTAAATGCTGTTACAAATAGTAGTTTCAAAATCAATCAAGGAGAGTGCCTTGCAATTGTTGGTGAAAGTGGTTCTGGAAAAACTGTAACGGCGTTAGCCATTATGAAATTAATAAGATCTAATTCACAACTAAAAATAACAGGAAATGCGATTTACGATAAGAAAAATTTATTAAATTTAGATGAATCTACTTTACAGAGCATTAGAGGAAAAAAAATCTCAATGATTTTTCAGGAACCAATGACGTCTCTAAATCCTCTTCACAATATACAAAAACAGATTTCAGAATGTTTTGAAAAAAAATATAAATCAGATAAGTCAAAATGTATAGATTTGCTTAATGAAGTAGGAATTGAAAACCCAGAGCTTAGATTGTCTCACTACCCACATCAATTATCTGGAGGACAAAAACAAAGAGTAATGATTGCGATGGCAATAGCTAATAACCCTGACTTGTTAATTGCTGATGAGCCAACAACGGCACTTGACGTTACAATTCAAAAACAAATACTAGACCTCTTGGACAAATTAAGGAAAAAATACAAAATGTCTCTTCTACTAATAACTCATGACTTAGGCATTGTGAAACAAATTTCTGATAGAGTTTGTGTAATGGAAAAAGGGAAAATTGTTGAACAAAATCAAACCTCAAAAGTATTCAGTCAACCAAAACATCATTATACTAAAAAGCTTATTAACTCAAAACCAGCCGAAAAAAAAATTATTAAAAAAAAAAATGAAGTTATTTTATCTGTAAAAAACCTTAACGTTTACTACAAAAATAAAAGTAGTTTTTTCTTTTCTAATAAAAATAATGATTTTCAAGCTGTTAAAAATCTTAGTTTTGACATTGCACAAGGTGAAACTCTAGGAATTGTTGGTGAAAGTGGTTCTGGGAAGAGTTCTGTTGCGCAAGCCTTGATTAAACTCATATCTTCCGAAGGACATTTCTTTTTTAAAAAAAAAGACATTTCGAGTCTTAGTGAAAAAGATTTTCGATCTTACAGAAAAAATATTCAAATTATATTTCAGGATCCGTTTGCTTCTTTAAGTCCAAGGTTAACTATACAAGATATAATAAGTGAGGGGCTTGAAGTACATTACAAGGAAAAGTCTAAAAAAGAAATGGTTGATCTAACAAAAAAAATCATTGTAGATGTAGGCCTTGATCCTTCAATGCTTTCAAGATACCCTCATGAGTTTTCGGGTGGTCAACGACAACGAATTGCTATAGCTAGGGCTCTCATTTTAAATCCAGAATTAATAATTCTTGATGAACCCACAAGTGCACTTGATATGACTGTTCAATCTCAAATTGTTGACTTACTTTTAAATCTTCAGAAGGAAAAAAAATTGACTTATATATTCATTAGTCACGATCTAAAAATTGTAAAGGCTTTATCTGACAAAATAATGGTGATGAGGTCTGGAAAAATAGTAGAGTTTGACGATAAAATAAAAATTTTCTCAAAACCAAGAGATAGCTATACAAAACAATTACTTAATTCTGCATATCTTTAATTAATTCAAAAAGTGTTCTAATACCCATAGCTTCACCACCTTCATATGAACTAAACTTATTTGGTCTAGTCCACGCCATTAAGTCTACATGTATCCAAGGAATATCTTTTACAAATTTCTGTAAAAATAAAGCAGCTGTAATTGCACCACCAAACATACTATTTCCTATATTTTTAAAATCTGCATGCGCAGAGCTTAACTGACTTGAATAATTTTCCCATAATGGTAACTGCCAGAGTGGATCTCCGGTTTTTTGAGATAAATCAATTAATTTCATAGCTAAGTCATCGTCATTGCAAAAAAAACTTGGAACTTCTATTCCCATTGCAACTCTAGATGCCCCGGTTAGTGTTGCCATATCAATAATTAAATCAGGCTTATTTTCTATTGCATAACTAATTGCATCAGCAAGGATTAGTCTTCCTTCGGCATCTGTGTCACCAATTTCTATAAAATTTCCCTCTCTGCTCTTAATTATATCGGATGGTCTTATTGACTTCTTTGAAATCGAATTTTCAACTAAGCATAACAATAACCTTAGATCGACGTCTAAGTCATAGTCACTTACAAGTTTAGCAAGACCGATACAATTTGCAGCGCCGCCCATATCCTTTTTCATTAAAGACATTCCATTTCCTGTCTTGATATTTAAACCACCAGTATCAAAAGAAACTCCTTTGCCAATTAGAAAAATTTTTTTTTTTGATTTGTTTTTTTTTTGTTTAAATTCACAAAACAATGGTTTTTTACTTTTATCCGCACCTTGCCCAACAGCTGCGATCAGGGGAAAGTTCTTTTCAAGTTTTTTACCAGATACTGAATTAGCAACTGCAAAATTTTTTAAGAATTTCTTTGCTGACTGAAAAATCTCATTAGGTCCCAAAATATTCGCAGGTGTATTTATCAAATCTCTAATAAAAAAATATGATTCACTTATTAACCTTATTTCTTTTTCAAATTCATGAAGAATCTTAACTTCACTTTTGTTTTTTTTTTTAGATTTGTATTTTTCAAAAGTGTAATCAGCTAAAGACCAGCCTAAATAAAAATTTTTGATATCAGTTTTTTTACAACCATAATAGTCAACAAAAAAACTCCCTGTTTTACAAAGTTTTTTAATTGCTTGGCCAATCAATAACAATTTATAGTTTTTTTGCAGACTATTTAGATTTGATATTTTTGATAAATTAACTAAAACTCTCTCATTTGATTTAGAAATTGAATATGAAGAATATTCATCGAAGATGATGTTTTTATAAATCTTAGGAATCTGATCATCTGAAAAAAAAACTGATATGGGTATTTTTTTAATTTGTTTACTTGTCATTATTTTATAAGAAATATATATTTGTGGTTTCTAAAGCAATGGATAAAGGGAGCATCATGAATATATTTAATAAACTTAACATTTTTTTATTAACATTTCTTTCATTAAATTTTTCACCAAACTTTTCACTTGCTGCTGATGCCTCTGGAGGTCCAACCTCACTTGATATGATATTTAGTCCTGTAGGCATCTTTTCAATAATCATTTTTATCATTGCCTATGGATTTGTGATGGCAGAAGAGTTCACTCACTTTAGGAAGTCTAAACCTGTTATTCTAGCTGCTACGATAATTTGGGTATTAATTGCTTACGTTGCTTCTCAAGATCCCTCCCTTTCACCAAAATGGGCGGAAACACAGTTTAGACATGTAGTCTTAGAATTTGCAGAATTATTCTTCTTTTTATTCGTTGCTATGGCTTACGTTAATTCATTAACCGAAAGAAGAATGTTTGATGCGTTATGTTCATGGCTTTCTAATAATAATTTCAGTTATAAGAAAATATTTCTTATTTCAGGTGTAATTGCTTTCTTCCTTTCTCCAATCGCTGATAACTTAACTACTGCACTTATTCTTGGAACTGTAGTGATGGTTGCTGGTAGAGGTAATAAGGCTTTTATTGTACCAGGACTTATAAATATTGTTGTAGCAGCAAATGCCGGTGGAGCATTCTCTCCATTTGGAGACATCACAACCTTAATGGTATGGCAACGTGGGTTTGTTTCGTTCTTTGATTTCTTTAATATTTTTGTTCCATCAGTTGTCAATTATGTTGTGCCGGCGACTATAATGTACTTTGCAATCCCCAATGAGGTTCCGAAAGGTGATGGTAAAAAAGTGGTAATACTTCCAGGAGGAAATGTTATTGCTTTCTTGGGAATTTTAACCATTACCTTAACTGTTACAGGTCACAATGTCCTTCATATGCCCCCAGTTCTTGGTATGATGTTTGGGCTTGGAATGCTAGGAACTTATGGTTACTTTCTTAAAACAAAGTTTCCTGACAAAAATAAATTCGATATTTTTGTAATTACTGGTAGGGCAGAGTGGGATACTCTCCTGTTTTTCTATGGAATATTAGTAGCGGTCGGTGGTCTAGCCACTCTTGGATATTTACAACTAATATCTGGGCCTATGTATGAAACACTTGGTCCTACTAATGCTAATGTTTTAGTCGGTATTCTTTCAGCAATTATTGATAATATTCCAATTGTGTACGCAGTATTAACCGCCCATCCTTCAATGGATATGGGACAATGGTTGTTAATTACATTGACTGCAGGTACTGGCGGATCTCTATTATCTATTGGTTCCGCTGCCGGAGTTGCTTTAATGGGTCAGGCAAGAGGTGTTTATACATTTTTTGCACATCTAAAATGGGCTTGGGCAATTTTACTTGGTTACGCGGCTTGTGTTGTCGTTCATTTATGGATGAATGCTCATTTGTTTGATTTGGTTCCGTTAGAAAAATAAAAGTTTTTTTATCTTTGTATCAGATTTGTTGGGTGATTGAGGAATAAGGTTTTCCTTACTATTCAGCCTCTATCCCTATCTCGTATAGTTCAAAGTTGGCTTCTTCAATCTGTCCACTAACGGCATCAACGTCGACTTTTATTTCATAACCTGCTATTGTTTGAATATCAAACTCATAGGTTATTGTTCCGTCCATACCGACTTCTCTTTCTTCATTCATAACCTTGCCAGGATGAATTTCCAATACATTCCTTCTTGCCACGTCAATAGAAATCTTAGCATTTTTTTTAAAATAAGGATCATCTTTACCTACCTCTTTTTCAATTTCGATGATATAACCCTCTTCGGCATTACACTCTACATTATAAGTATAATTATCGTTGCTAGATTCTATATCAAACTCATAAATTGGGTCATCACCTTCAATTTTAAACTCTAGTTTTCTGGCATAGCCAGGAACTCTATCGTATGCCGCATCTAAACACTGTTCAACTTTGACAATGTCGTACAACTTTATATCATCAAGATCTACGGAATCGGATTTGCGATCTTTTGCTAATGCTGGAAAGGCCAATGAACCGGCTAACAAGATTGTAAATATATTAAGTGATTTCAATTTAATATTACCAGATTAAGTTTATTCCACCAAAAATAGAAAAGGGTTGTCCTGGGGTAACAAAAGTTCCACTTCCGCCCGTCCCACTTACCTCGTTCTCAGCAAAAATACCACCAGTTTCATAATTTTCGTCTAAAATGTTTTTTGCCTCTAAAAAGAACATTGTTGAAGCTCCATTATTTTTTCCTTCAAGTGAATATTCTGTTCTAAAATTAAGAAGGAAATATCCAGGAACTTTATTAGAATGGTTTATCTCATCTCCTCTAAAGAATTGATCAGAATTTGCCTCAATATCACCATTAATAATCCAATTCTCAGTAATATTATAACCGAGTCCAACTCTTCCAACGTGAGGTGAAACTCCGGGAATCTCATTTCCTTTACTAACCTGAATTTGAAATCCTTCCCGCAGTTCATTGTCGTCAAAATCATCATCTTCAAAGTTGTTTAATGGATGCCCAACGCTTGATAACTTTTGAGATGTTTCAAAAGTAGCTCTAACATAAGCGTATTTAGTGAACCATGTCCATTTTTTTCCTAATCTACCATTTAAGGCGAATTCAGTTCCTAGCCTCTGTGTATTACCAACATTTCTAAAATAACCTGTACCTACTCTATTTCCACCAATGAAGATTATGTCATTGTAATTTCTTCCGGCATAGGCGCTTAAATTCCAATCAATATTATGATTCATACCCATTAAATTATAATTCTTGCTCCCTCTGGCACCTAACTCTAGATTTCTATTAACAACCATATCTAACGGAGGGTCTGCTTGAAACGAGTTTGGGAGACGACAAGGTGAATCAGGGTCCGCACAAGCTAACTCAGCGATAGATGGATTTCTGCTTGACTCCTTGTAAGATGCATAAACAGTAGCTGATCCAATTTTTCTAGTTAAACCAATACCTGGGTTTATTCTCCAGAAAAAATGATGTCCATTTAATGCTGTACCGTGTTGATCATCCATTTTCATTGATGCCCAATTCCAGCGAGCAGAAACATTTAACGAGGTTTTATCATCTAAATCAATTGTATTGCTTCCATATAAGGCTAAATTATGAGTTGTTGATTCAAGGTTGGTGATAAACTGTTCTTCACCTTCAGCATCAGTACTAACAAAAACACCAGTTCCTTGAACACCTCTATCAGACTGAATAATACCCAACTCAGTTGAGGAGCCAAAACTGTTTTTAGAGAAGTCATAGTTCATCCCCCCAATAAAAGTGTTATTCTTTTGAAATAAATTAGAATCATAGATAGATTGTAAGTTAAATCCAAAAGCATTAGTTTTGGTATTGGATCTATTTATTGCTCCAAAACTTTCTATTTCGTTTTCGTCATCATCGAGTTCAAGACCTAAACTTTCGTAATTAATGAGATTTCCTCCTACGTCTAAAATTGCGACACCGTCGGCAGCTGCATTAGATTCATATTCACCGCAAACAGTTCCATT
>NTKR01000021.1 GCA_002457065.1 alpha proteobacterium MED-G10
TGATCATCACGAAGTTTTTTCTTCTGTTTAATCTCTATGATTTTATTGCTAAGGATATTGTTACAAAATATATATATTTTATCTTTAGGTTTATCATATGAAACCTCTGAATATGTTCTCATTATTTGTGTAATCAAAAAATCACTTGTTAGATTACTGCCTGAACCATTGCAATGATCACATTTTACAGAAATTTGTTCCTCAGCTGTAACTTTTAATCTTTGTCTAGATAATTCCAGCAAGCCAAAGTTACTTATTCTTCCAATTTGTATTCTAGCTCTGTCATTTTTTACAAAATCTTTTAACTTTTTTTCAACTTTATAGTTGTGATTTCTGTCTAGCATATCGATGAAATCTATAACAATTAGTCCAGCAAGGTCTCTAATTCTTAGTTGTCTGCTGATTTCTTCTGCCGCTTCTAAATTAGTTTTGAATGCTGTATCCTCAATATTTCTTTGTTTTGTAAATTTTCCTGAATTAATATCTATTGCAACAAGTGCCTCAGTCTGGTTTATAACTAAGTATCCTCCTGATTTAAGATTTACGACTGGATTATTAATATCAATTATTTTTTTTTCTATTCCAAATTTAAAAAAAAGTGGTTTTTTATCTTTGTATTGTTTGAGAAATTTTATTGATTGAGGCATAAATTGTTTGACTATCTCTTTACACTTTACAAGAGTTTTTTTATCATTTATTAAAATCTCATCATACGTTGAGTCAAAATAATCTCTAAGGCACCTTTTAATTAAGTTATCTTCCTCATGTATGAGACAAGGTGCGTTAGACTTAATTGTTTTAGAGGTGATTTCATTCCATAACTTTATAAGTGAATTGTAATCTCTTTTAATTTCTTTTAATCCCATTGATTGCCCAGCAGTTCTTATTATAACTCCCATTCCTTTATTTATTTTAAGTTTGCTAACGACATCCTTTAGTTTTTTTCTCAATTTTAATTCAATTATTTTTCTTGAGATTCCTCCACCTTTATTGGTATTTGGCATCAAAACACAATACTTTCCAGCCAATGAAAGTCTTGTGGTTACTGCCGCACCTTTATTACCTCTTTCTTCTTTAACTACTTGAATTAATATAACTTGGTTACTTTTAATTACTTCTTGAATACTGTATTTTCTATGAAATATAACAGCTTTACTTTTGTTGTTTTGAGTTTTAAAATTTCTTTTTTTTCTTGTTTTCGGACTAGCGAAATCATCAATTGGCTTATAATTAAAGAAATCAAAAACTTTTGATAAAAAACCTTTTTGATTATGCAATTGTTTTTTTTTAAAACTTTCTTGATTTTCTTGAAAGTTTTCATCAAAGAACTCTTCATCATCTTCATTTATTGTAATTTGTTTTGATTCCTCTAACTCCTGCTCTAAAAGTTTTTTTTTATCGGCTGTTGGTATTTTAAAATAATCAGGGTGGATTTCATTATAGGCCAAAAAACCATGTTTGTTTCCTCCGTAGTCAACAAATGCTGCTTGAAGAGAGGGCTCAACTCTTACAATTTTAGCAAGATAAATATTTCCCTTAATTCTATCATTTTTAACTTTTTCAGTTTCGTAATCTACTAGACCCTCACCATCAACTATAGCTACTCTAACTTCGTCTTTTTGACCTGCATCAATTAATATTTTTTTCATCTTTGTGACCCTTTTGATTCTTTGTTTATATATTTTTTTTGAAATTTAATAAAAAAATAAAAAAACTCCATTATATTGATTTTTTTTAAAAAAAATTACTATATATAGTATAATAAAATAAAATTAAATAAATTGAAAGTTTCTATTAAATTCGTTTTTTATATCATATTTTTACTTTTTAGTAATGAATTAATTTCTGCTGAAATAGTAAACTTTAGATTTGGTTCTAATTCAGATTTAAAAAGGATAGTTTTAGATATTTCTGAGGATGTAACGTTTAACAATAAAGTTTCAAAAAAGAAAATAGAAATCAATTTTGACAAAAAAATATTTCTAAAGAAACGACCAAAAAAAAATATTTCTTTAGAGAATGTAATTCTGAATGAATCATCAAAAAAGCTAACTTTAAATTTTAAACACACAATTCACAACACTAATATTTACTTATTAAAAAAAAAAAAAAATAAATATTCTAGAATAGTAATTGATTATTCTAGAAATACTCAAAAAAAAAGAATAATAGTAATTGACCCTGGTCATGGAGGTAAGGATTCTGGAGCCGTTGGAATCAGAAAAAAACTTGAAAAAAATATAACACTTGCAGTTGGGTTGTTGTTAAAAAAAAAGATTGAAGATAACAGTAATTTTAAAGTTATCTTAACAAGAAAAACAGATATTTTTTTAAAACTCAGAGATAGAACAAAAATAGCAAAAAAACACAATGCTGACATTTTTATTTCTCTGCATGCAGATTACAACAGAAATAAACGAACGAGAGGTATTTCTCTTTATACATTATCAGAAAATGCATCTGATAAAGAGGCTGCCGCTTTAGCTAGAAGAGAAAATAAAGCTGATTTTTTGGGAAACGTCGATCTTTCTGATGAAACATCTGAAGTCACCAACATTTTGATAGACTTAACAAAAAGGGAAACTTTAAACCAGTCAAGTCATTTGGTTAATTTTCTGATTAAAGAATTTAAAAATGATATGAATCTATTACAAAGGACACATAGATTTGCTGGATTTGCTGTACTTAAATCATTAGATATCCCGTCTGTTTTGATAGAAATGGGGTATCTATCAAATTTAAAAGATTCTAAACTTTTAAACGATAAGAATTACCATAATAAAATTTGTGATGATATACTAAAAGCAGTTAAAAAATATTTTAAATGGAAAGATAAAAATACTATTTAGATATATGTTTAAAAATTTACTTAGCCTTATATATATTGCATTAATAGGTTTTTTTAGTTTATTTTTTGTCATTATTTTTGTTTTTTACTTTTTTGGTAAAGATCTCCCAAGTTTCGACAAATTATCATACTATCAACCCAGACTAGTTTCAAAAATTTTTACATCAAATGGAAATTTCCTGGAAGATTATTCTACTGAAAATAGAGTTTTTAGTAAATATGAGGAAATACCAGATGAATTGATAAATTGTTTTTTGGTCTCAGAAGACATAAATTTTTTTAGTCACATAGGAATTGACTACAAAGGAATTGTTAGAGCTTTTCTTAAAAATATTCTTAAAACATTTACAAATAGAAGGCTGGAAGGTGCCTCTACTATCACTCAACAGGTTGCAAAAAATTTTTTATTAACAAATGAAATTTCATATAAAAGAAAAATTAAGGAAATCATTATCGCGCTTAGGATGGAAAGGGTTCTTGAAAAGAAACAGATAATGGAGCTTTACTTGAATGAAATTTATTTGGGTAATGGTTCATATGGTATAGCGTCGGCTTCGTTAAACTATTTCAATAAATCATTATCTGATTTAGATTTAAATGAGATGGCTATGTTGGCTGCTTTACCTAAAGCTCCATCAACTTATAATCCATATAAAAATCCAGTTAGAGCATTGAAAAGAAGAAACTGGGTATTGAAGAGATTATTAGATGAGCAATACATAGATCTGCAAACTTATACTTTAATGATAGAAAAGAAGCTAGAATTGTCAAAAAGTAAAAAGATTCTTAATGACAATGCCTCTTTTTTCAAGGAGGAGGTTAGAAGAGAGATAATTTCTAAATTTAATGAAACCAAACTATATGATGGTGGTCTAACAATAATGACAACTCTTGATGAAGGTCTTCAGCTTTCTGCTGAGGAGGCTTTTAGAGATGGTTTAAAATCCTACACAAAAAGAAATGGTTGGAATGGTCCAATAATGAATATTGACCTAAAAAAATCAAATAAAGATCTTTTTAGCAAAATCAAAGTACCGGCAGGTCTTTATCAAGACGAATTAGCTATTATTACAAGTATAAAAAATGAGTTCTTAGAGGTTATTTTAAAAAATAAAACAAAGATAAAAATTTATAAAGATCAAATGTCAGTCTTAAAAAAAAAATCGATTGATTTGAAAAAAGTATTTAAAACAGGTGATGTAATCATATTAGCATTTAATGATAAACTTAACAATTACGAACTTAGTCAAATTCCCAAGGTTAATGGAGGAATGGTGGTTTTAGAAAATAAAACAGGCAGAGTTCTAGCTATGGTTGGTGGTTATGATTCTAGTTCATCTTTTAACAGAGTTACTCAGGCAAAAAGACAGCTTGGTTCATCCTTCAAACCTTTTGTATATATAACAGCCCTGGAGAATGGATATTCACCAATAAGTAAAGTGTTAGATGCTCCCTTTGTAATTGATGACCTATCAAAAGATGGAGTTTGGAGACCCACTAACTATGGTGATAAGTTTTATGGACTTAGTACCTTGAGATTGGGGATTGAAAAATCGAGAAACTTAATGACAATTAGGTTGTCAGACCAAGTTGGTTTGGAAAAAGTTTCTAAGGTTTCAAAACAATTAGGTATTTATGATAATTTTCCACTATTAATTTCAAGCTCCCTAGGTTCTTTGGAAAGCTCTTTAATTAAAATTACTGCTGGTTATTCCTCAATTTCTAGTGGAGGACATAAAGTTGAACCTAGAATGATTGATGTGGTATACGATAAAAATGGTAAGATAATTTTTAATGGGGATAATAGAAGGTGCATTAAATGCAATATCAAAACAGACAATTACTCGTCTTTTGAAAGTTTTAATCTACCTGAAATTAAAAATGATAAAAAAAAAATTTTTTCTGAAGAGACAGCTTATCAGATGACTTCTTTTTTAATGGGTGTAATAGAAAGAGGAACTGCAAAAAATATAAATAAATTTGATTATCAGATTGCAGGTAAAACTGGAACAACAAATGAAAATCAGGATGCTTGGTTCATTGGATATAACTCTGAGATAACTGTTGGAGTTTTCGTGGGTTATGATGTACCAAAATCATTAGGAAAGTTTGAGACTGGTTCTAGAGTAGCTGCTCCGATTTTTAGAGACTTTATGAAAAAAACTTACAAAATTAAAAAACCTAAACCATTTCATATCCCGAAATCAATAAAGTTTGTAAATATAGACTTATTTTCAGGAAACCCCAGTAACGAAAACTTTATTACAGAGTCTTTTAAAAATAATTTTAACTTTGATCAAAATTTTGATCGAAAAACTGATGAATCAAATAATCAATTAAAGGGTTTTTATTAATGAAATATGAGATAATTGAAATATCAAACAAAATAAAGGTTTTTTTAGAAAACCTGAGGGGGTTTGTTTGAAAAAAAAAGAATTAAAGAGGTACTTAAAAGTCTTGAAGATAAATTAGAAGATGAGAGTAGCTGGAAAGATCATCAGCAGATCAATAAAGATCTTAAGAAAAAAAACTATCTAACAAATTTTGTTAAATCTATAGATGAATTAAGTTTGAGTTATAAAGATACAATCGAATTATTAGAAATAACAGATGAAAATGAAGACAAAGGTCTTTATCTTGAACTTGAAGATGCATTAAAGCTTTATGAAAAAAAAATTGGCACTCTTTACCTAGAGACATTATTGTCTGGAGAAGCTGATAATAAAAATGCAATTTTAGAAATTCATTCTGGTGCAGGCGGTGTCGAATCGCAAGATTGGGTTGAAATGTTGCTAAGGATGTACACGCGATGGGCCGAGAATAGAAAATTTTCTATTTCATTGATTGACAAAAGTGTGGGAGATGAGGCTGGTCTAAAATCAGTAACCATAAAAATTAGTGGTGAAAATACTTATGGTTGGTTGAAGTTAGAAAGTGGTGTTCATAGGTTAGTTAGAATTTCACCATTTGATTCACAATCTAGGAGGCATACAAGCTTCGCTTCAGTTTTCTGTTATCCTGAAGTAGATAACACTGTCAAAATTGACATAGCTGATAAAGATATCAGAATTGACACTTACAGAGCATCAGGAGCAGGCGGACAACATGTAAATAAAACAGACAGTGCTGTGAGAATTACACATTTACCAACGAAAATAATCGTTCAATGTCAGAATACGCCATCTCAACATAGAAATAAGTCAATAGCGATGGATATGCTAAAATCAAAACTTTATGAAATAGAGCTTTCTAAGGAAAATGAGGAAAATAGGAAGAATCGATCTGAAAAAAGTGAAATAAGCTGGGGCAATCAAATTAGATCATATGTTATGCAGCCCTATAGAATGGTGAAGGACCACAGGACTAACCTAGAGGTTGCTGATGTATCGGGTGTTTTAAATGGGCATTTAGATAAGCTGTTAGAAAGTCAATTAACAAAATTTTCTTAAGAGGACTCTAAAATGAAGTTATAAACCTCATCAGCGTGATTTTTCACTTTAACTTTTTCCCAGACTTTAATGAGCTTTAATTTTTCATCAAATAAGAAAGTAGACCTCTCGATTCCCATATATTTCTTTCCATACATAGATTTTTCTACCCATACACCAAATCTTTCAGTAACTAATCCACTTTCGTCTGAAGCTAATAAAATACTAAGATTATGCTTTTCAGCAAATTTCTTGTGTTTCTTTATACTGTCTCTTGAAATACCAATAATTAAGGTATTCAGCTTTTCAAATTTCTTTTTCAGCAATGAAAAATCAATCGCTTCAACAGTACAACCAGGAGTGTCGTCTTTTGGATAAAAATAAATGACAATTCTTTTACCTTTTAAATCATTCTCTGATAAAGATTTTGATTCATCTATTTTTAATTCAATATTTTTAAATTCTTGTCCAATTTTCATTTTATTTATTTTTATATGTTATATCTTAGCAAATTATTTATAGTAAAATATTAATAGTATGAAAATAAAATATTTAAAAAATCTATCATTTTTTTTTTCTATTTTTTTCCTATCAATTTTAACAATCCTTTTTATTTTCACTATATTTATTTCAATAAAACCAATCAAATTAAATTTTACTAATTATTTTGATAGAGAAAGTAAAATTTTTAAAAAAATTGATGTTACAGAGATAGGGGATATTTTTCTAAGTTTTAATAGAACTTCAAAAAACTTTGAGATGATAATTGAAGATGTTTTAATTGATCAATCTTATTTTCGCTCAACATTAATTGCTCTAGATCTTACCTTTTCAGAACGAGTTTTTAATACATCCTTAAAAGTTTTTGATGCTGATATTTTTTTTTATAAAGAAATGAATTCTTATAGTAATAATCTTAACGAAATTAGAAAAAAAAGAAATATATTCGAACAATACTCCTTTATTAATTTTTTTGATGAGATAGAAGTTATTAATTCAAAAATACAAATTTCAAATAAATCAAATGTTAACCTCAGATATGCATTTGACTTGAGTATAAAAAATGAGAAAGTTTTTTTATTACTCAATGAAATTGAAAATACTCAAAATTATGTATCAATAAATTTTTCACCTGAAAAAGAATATTCATTAGAACTTGATGCTAAAAATTTTAAAGTCGATTTTTTGAAATTATTTTTTGTCAATGATATTTTTGAACTTGATGATCTAATAATATCAGGAAAATCAGAAATTAATTTGTATGAAAATATGAAGTTAAAATCTTTTTCATCTAATTTAAATATTAATGGTACGCTAAATCAAAATACCAATTTTGGGGTGAAAAAAATTCTTTTTAAAAATAATCCTTTTTCTGGGCGTTTTGATAACCAAGAAATTTCAGCATCTCTTAAATTTATGAATGATAACTCAAGAATTTCGATTGGTTTAAGAACTGGATTAGAAGAGAAAAAGCCAAAGTTTTTTTTTAGGATAGATCAAATTTCAGTAGAAAATTTATTAAAAATTTGGCCAAAAAACCTGATGGATTCAACTTTTTGGTGGATGGAAGAAAACTCTGCAGGGATATTAAAAGATGTACTTTTAGAAACTGATTTAGACTTTAGTTCAGGAAAAATAAACGTTGGTGATGTAAAAGGAAGTTTTATTTGTAATGACATAAATATTAAGTACATGGACTCAATGCCAACAGTAAAACGTATAAATGGATTCGCAAAAATTAATAATTCAAGTGTAATTTTTGAAATTAATAGTGGTTCATCAAATGATCTTGAGATATCAAATGGTATTATTAAGTTGTACGATTTAAATACAAACGTTGAAAAGGCAAATATAAATCTTGATATATCTTCAAAAAATAAATCTGTAGTTGATTATTTGAATCTTACTGAAATAAATAAAGATAATTACAAAAAACTGAATGAAATTAGTGGTAATGTAAATTTTAACCTAATTCTTGACTTTCCACTTCTCTTTGATTTAGACGCAGAACAAATTGAATATTCTGCAGATGCAAAACTAACTGATGGTTATTATAAATTAATTGATCCAGATTATGTCATAAATAATCTTAATATGAATATAAACGTTGGAGCAAATTTGGTAAATTTTTCTGGTAAAGGTGTTTTTTTTAATTCAAACATAGAATTTACAGGTGATCAAATTACCAGAAACAATAATATAGTTGATGAAATTAAAGGAAGACTTTTACTAGATTCGTATCAGTTATTAAACTTCATTCCAGAATTTTTTGAAGAAACATCAGGCTCTATTCCAATAAATTTTTCTTACACGAAAGGAAAAAAAGACTTTAAGTTTGAAGGAGTTGGTGAAACAGATCAGCTTAAAATAAATTCTGAATTTCTAGGTAAAGACTTAAGTTTTCAAAATGGAAAGATTAGATTTGTAATAAGCCCATATAATGAAAAGTTGTCTGGTTTTCTAGATATTAAAACCAAAAATATTGATATCGAGGTGAATTCAATTTTTTCTAATTTAAAATTATTTAATTTAGAGATTTTAAAGTTTAAATCACCAAATCAGAATTTTCAGTTTTCAGTCAATAATGAAACGATACTTGATGTGAATTTAAATGGCAAAAAAGTATCTATTGAGAAAATGAATTTGAATGAAGAGTCAACTTTTTCAAATTTAGAAAACATTGTGTTTAATTTACAAGCTGATAGATTGTACATTGGAAATAATATTTTTATTGATTCTAGTATAAATTTTAAAAAAAATAATAACCGATTCGACTTTTTTAATGCTTATTTTAAAGGTGATAAAGATTATCATAATATCAATTTGTCTTCTTCGCACGGGAAAAAAAAATTTTACCTTGAGTCAAACTTTGTTCCAGGATTGTTAAATATTTTCGATATTAATTTAAAGATTAATACTGGTAGCTTAAAAATTGAAGGTGAACAATCCTCAGATCTAAAAACTTATGATGGAAAAATTGTTGGTAAAGATTTTGTATTTTTAGATACACCTTTTTTAGCTGATTTTATTACTTTATTCTCACTTCAGGGATTGGCTCAAAAACTAAAGGATGGAGGAATTATTTTTGAAAGCTTAAATGGAAAATATGTACTTTCTGAAGATAAATTAAGAATTGTTGATAGTCTTTTAAAAGGAAGTGAGCTTGGGATACAATTTGATAGTGTCATTGGTCTTGAAGATGATTACTTCCTAACCACTGGATCAGTAATTCCAGCTTATACGATAAATACATTGTTAACAAAATTTCCCATAGTTGGTGATATCATTACAGCTGGTTCTCCAGAGGATGGGCTTATCGGAGCTAAGTTTGAGGTAGAAAAAGAAGACGATGAATATAAAATTTCATACAATCCCATTTCTGTATTTGTGCCCAATTTAATTAAAAATTTTCTAGGTAATTAGCTCTACAACTCCAAACTTTTTTTTTCCAACATAAATTATAACGTATAACAACCCTTTATCTGAACCTTCTAAGAAATCTTTTTTTGTAAAAATAAGGTCCTTGTCTTTTACTACCTCTTTATTGATTTTAACTGCTCCTTGGTCAATAAGTCTTTTTGCTTCCCCATTTGATTTGCAAAACTTTAATTCTAAAAGAGATTGTTTTAGACTCAATCCATTTTCTATTTGAGTTATATTGTACGTTATTTTATTTTTAGAATCTTTCAGAATTTGTACATCAAATGATTCAGCAGTAAGTATTGACTCGGCTTCTTTTTCAGCTTTCTTTGATTTTTCATCATTATGACAGAGTTTTGTAACTTCATTGGCTAACAAAATTTTTACCTCATTTAATTCTGAGCCCTCCAGTTTTTTGAATTCTTCAATCTGCTGATCTTCGATTTCAGTAAATAGATACAAAAAATTAATAACATCTTTATCTGAAGTATTTCTCCAAAACTGCCAAAACTGATTAACATCTAATTTTTCTTCAGAAAGCCAAATGGCTCCATCTTCTGTTTTACCCATTTTTTTTCCATTTGAAGTTGTAACTAATGGTGTTGTGACTCCGAATACTTCCTTTTGAGAGAGCTTTCTCACTAAATCAATTCCAGAAACAATATTGCCCCATTGATCTGATCCACCAAATTGTATTTCACAATTATATCTTTTCTGTAACTCTAAAAAGTCATAAGCCTGGAGTAAAGAATAATTAAATTCTAAAAAACTTAGATTTTGCTCTCTACCTAATCTTTGCTTTATTGATTCTAAAGATAACATTTTGTTGACTGAAAATTTACTTCCAATTTCTCTTAAAAAAGAAATATAGTTTAAATTTATCAACCATTCATAATTATCAACAATTTTAGCTTTGTTTGACGAAGTAAAGGATAAGAACCTTTCAAAAATTTTTTTCAGCTTTTTCTTATTATTATTGATATCGTCTTCACTTAATATTTTTCTCGTTTCATCTTTTCCCGATGGATCACCAACCAAGGTAGTTCCTCCACCTAGGAGTATAATGGGAGTGTGTCCAAATTTCTGAAAGCTTCTTAACAACATCAATGGAAGAAGGGAGCCAACATGTAAACAATCTGAAGTGCAATCAAACCCAATGTAGCCAACTTTAGAATGGTTAAGTTTTTCATCCAGGACTTTATCATTTGTACATTGATGTAAATATCCTCGAGATTTGATATATTTTAAAAAATCATTCTTCATACTTTATAGTGTGGTTATAATATTTTAATATGAAAAGAAAAGAATTTTATGCTTTAGGTATAATGAGTGGAACATCACTTGATGGTTTAGATTTCTCTTTAATTAGATCAGATGGATTAAATTATGTTAAAATCATAAAAAGTGAATATTATAAATTTAGTCTAAAAATAAGAGAAGAGCTAAGTAATTTAATTAAGTTTTCAGATCTAAATAAAGCAATAGGTGGCTGTGATATTTTCAAAAAAACTAATAATAACTTTAGCAATTATGTTAATAAAAAAATTCAGAGTTTCTTTTCTGATTCAAATATAAATCGACAGAAACTTGATATTATTGGACTTCATGGTAATACAATAATCCATAATCCAAAAAAGAAAATTTCTATTCAATTAGGTGATCCATTTTTTATTGCTAGGAAGACTAATACTCCTGTTGTAGCTAATTTTAGAATTAGAGATATTAAGATGAGTGGACAAGGAGCGCCGTTAGTTCCTGTTTATCATAAAGCAATCTTTGCTAAATCAAAAAAAAAAATTATTGTTGTTAATATTGGAGGGATTTCAAATTATAGTTTTCTAGAAGGAAGAAATAAAGTTTTAGCTTCAGATATTGGACCTGGAAACACTTTGATTGATAGGTTTTGTATAGAAAAGTTTAATAAATTTTATGATAGGAATGGTTTGTTGGCATCTAGAGGTAAGATTGATTACAATTTAGTAAATAGATGGATTAATAAAAGAATTTTTCATAAAAAAACCCCTATTTCCTTTGATATTAAAAATTTTAAATATTCTGATTTTTGCCAGGAAAATAAAAAGAAAAATGAGGATTTATTGAGAACATTAACTTTCTTTTCTGCTAAACTTATAAGTGAGTTGCAATATAAAATTAATGCAAAAATTGATTATTGGATCTTTACTGGCGGCGGTACAAAAAATCCTATTTTGATGGAAGACATAAAGGATCTTTTGGGTAGAAAAAATGTCTTCGTTTCCGACGAATTTGGTTTTGATTCCAGTTTCGTAGAGTCTTGTGCCTTTGCTTTTATATCAATTAGAACATTTAAAAAACTACCCTCGGCTTTTCCAAATACAACTGGATGCAAGAAACAAAATATTTGTGGCAATTTATTCAAACCCTAGATTATTGATTTTTACAGTAGTTTTTAACTTTCTCTATTACTTTATTTTCAATATTAGTAAAAAAGTGATCAGAGGATTTAATCACCTCCTGCTGTACATTAATTGATTTCTGTTGATTTAACCTTTTTACAACATCTTTTATGAGATCTACTTCAATAAGGCTATCTTTATCAGCATTGATGATAACACCTGAGGCTGGACAAGGTGCTAAGAAATTAAAATCATACTTTCCAACCGGGGGGCTAATTAAAATGAACTTTGGGATTTCTGGTCTTCTCATTAAAAGTTGCATTCCTATCCAAGCACCAAATGAAATTCCACAAATCCAGTATTCACTTGATTCAGGGTTTTGATTTTGTAACCAATCAAGTGCTATGGCAGAGTCTGCTAATTCTCCTTCACTACCATCATGTTCACCATCAGATTTTCCAACACCTCTGAAATTAAATCTTAAGCTAGAAAAACCATTATCAGAAAAAAGTTTGTGAAGTTTTAAAGTTAATGGGTTGTTCATATTACCTCCATGACCCGGATGCGCATGTAAAATTAATATGGAAGGCGAGTTTACCGCATTATTGTGAGTGTAATGAGCCTCAAGTCGACCAACCGGACCGTTTAATAAAATTTCTGGCATTTATACTTGACTAATTTGGTAGGATATATTAATTATATCATTATATATTATAAATTTTAAAAAATGTCAAAAGGAATATTTTACCTCATATTTAAAGATCTCAAAGCTGCAAAAGAGAGAGATCCTGCTGCAAGGTCTTTACTCGAAGTAATATTTACATATTCTGGTTTTCACTCCTTGTGTTTCCATAGGGTATGCCATTTATTGTGGAACTTTAAACTTAAGTTTATTGCAAGGTTCATTAGTAATATCTCCAGAATTATTACATCTGTTGAAATACATCCTGCTGCCATAATTGCTGAAGGTTTTTTTATAGATCATGGTGCTGGATTAGTTATCGGTGAAACAGCCGTTATTGGAAAGAATGTAACAATCTATCAACAAGCCACTTTAGGTGGTATTTCTCCTTCAATTGATTCTGCTTCTCAAAGAAATTCTAAAAGACACCCGACTTTAGGTGATAATGTAATTGTTGGATCAGGTGCCCAAATCCTTGGACCAATCCATATTGGTAATAACTCTAGAATAGGTGCTAATGCTGTTGTCATAAGAGATGTTCCTGAAAATATGACTTACGTTGGGGTTCCAGCTAGAAAACTTGAATCATCAATTAATAAAGAATGTTTTGAAGCGTATGGTATCTCCAAAGGAAAAATAGATGATCCAAATAAAAAAAGTATACTAGCATTGTTTGAAGAACTTCATAATTTACACTTAAAAGTAAAGATCTTAGAATCTAAACTATCTGATTCTGAAAATAAAAAAGAACGATTTGAATTAAAATTAAAAAAAGAAAAAGCGGTTAAATCAAAGGAAAGTAGAGGAAAATGAAATTAACATCAAAAGGAAGATTTGCTGTTACCTCATTGGTGGATATGGCAATTAATTCGAGAGGAAATAAACCAATAAGCTTATCTGAAATTTCTCAAAGACAAAATATTTCTTCAGCTTTCTTGGAACAGATATTTTCTTCTTTAAAGAAAAATGGAATTGTAAGGAGCATCAGAGGGCCATCAGGTGGTTATATATTTGCCAAAGATCCGTCGTTTATAATGATTTACGATGTAATAAATGCAATTGATGAGGAGTTAAAAATAACGAGGTGTAACGGAGAGGGTTCTAGCTGTTTTTCAACAAAAAGGAAAACAAAGTGTTGTACTCACAACTTATGGAATAATTTAACTAATCATATTTCGTTTTTTCTTAATTCTATTTCAATTCAGGATGTGTCAAATAATAGATATGACTCTATGTTTAAATTTAATGAAGGAAACGAGTATGTTAATCATAGTTCAAGAAGTAATTATTCTTAAAAAAATGAAGAATTTATTTGCAATTAATATCCTCTCTAACCAAATTAAGGTATGTATAAGGAGTTCACCGTTATGATAAAGAATATTTACTTTGATTATCAAGCCACTACACCTGTCGACCCAAGAGTAATTAAGAAAATGATTCCTTACTTCGGCGAGATATATGGTAACCCGCATTCAAGAAACCATCCTTTTGGTTGGGAAGCAGAGGAGGCTGTTGAAGTTGCTAGAGAAAATGTAGCTGAAATTATAAAGGCCAACCCAAAAGAAATTATTTTTACCTCAGGGGCTACCGAGTCTAATAACCTTGCTATCAAAGGTTTAGCCGATTTTTATGGTGACAAAAAAAATCACATTATTACCTGTGTAACTGAGCATAAGTGTGTTCTAGAATCCTGCAGGTTTCTTTCTGAGAAAAAGGACTTTGATGTTACCTATCTCCCAGTAAAATCAGATGGCTTAATTGACCTCGAAGTATTGAAGAAGTCCATAACACCAAAAACTCTTTTAGTCTCAATTATGGGTGTGCACAATGAAATCGGTGTAATCCAACCACTCTCTGAGATTGGAAAGATTTGTAGAGAAAATGATGTTTTTTTTCATACAGACTGTGCGCAGGCTGTTGGAAAGATTGATTTAGATGTTAATAACATGAATATTGATCTGATGAGCATATCAGGTCACAAAATTTACGGTCCAAAAGGTGTTGGTGCGCTTTATGTTAGAAGGAAACCAAGGGTAAGGATAGCAGCTATGATGAGCGGTGGAGGTCAAGAAAGAGGTATGAGATCTGGCACACTTTCTCCTGCATTATGCGTAGGACTTGGAGAGGCCTGTAAAATTTATTCTGGCGAGATGAATCAAGAATCCAAGAAACTTGAAAAATTAAGGACTTTGATGTTAGATGGAATTAGAAGTAAATGTGATGAAATTTATCTAAATGGTTCAGAAGTTGAAAGAGTTCCAGGAAACCTTAATCTTAGCTTTGCGTATATAGAAGGTGAATCCTTAATGATGGGTATAAAAAATTTAGCTGTTTCATCTGGTTCGGCTTGTACATCAGCTTCTTTAGAGCCATCCTACGTCTTAAAAGCGTTGGGTGTTGAAGAAGAACTTGCTCATACGAGTCTTAGAATTGGACTTGGAAGATTTACTTCTGAAGAGGATGTAAACGAAGCAGTTGAAAAAATTGTTAATGAAGTTAATAGACTCAGAGCATTAAGTCCTTTATGGGAGATGGCTCAAGAAGGAGTTGATTTGACTAAAATTAACTGGGCAGCACATTAATTTAATTTGAAAGGAATACTAAATTATGGCTTATAGTAAAAAACTTGTCGATCACTATGAAAACCCAAGAAACGTTGGTTCCTTGGATAAAGAATCAAAGGAAGTAGGGACAGGACTCGTTGGTGCGCCAGCTTGTGGTGATGTAATGAAACTCCAAATAAAAGTTGGTGACTCCGGTATAATTGAAGACGCTAAATTTAAAACATTTGGATGTGGTTCGGCGATAGCCTCCAGTTCGTTGATTACCGAATGGGTTAAAGGAAAAAGTGTTGATGAAGCTGACTCTATAAAAAATACGGAGATAGCAAATCATTTAGCTTTACCGCCAGTAAAGATTCATTGTTCTGTTTTAGCTGAAGATGCGATTAAAGCGGCAATAGCAGATTATAAAGATAAAAATAAAAAATGATAACTTTAACATCCTCCGCAGTTGATCATATAAAAAGCTTATTTGCTTCCAGAAATCAAAATACATCTGGAATTAAAATAGGAATAAGTACCAAGGGATGCTCGGGGTTGTCATACACTATGGAGTTCGTCGATAAGGTTGATCAAAACGATGAAATGTTTGTTTTCGATGATGTAAAAATTTTTATAGATAAAAAAGCCTCTCTTTTTCTGATTGGAACACAAATGGACTATATCAAAGGTGAATTAGAATCAGGCTTTAAGTTCATAAACCCTAATGAAAAAGGCAGATGTGGGTGTGGCGAATCTTTTCATATATAAAAAAATAAATGAGACCAAATCAAACTTGTTGGTACTGTCAAAAAAGGACAGAAGTTATAAACTTTCAATGTCAGACCTGTAACAAAATCCAAAAAATAAAGGAAGCCAACCCTTATGACATATTTGATACAGAAAAAACATTTATTTTAAACTTTGATGACCTTGAAGAGAAGTTCTTGAAACTTCAAAGTATCTTTCACCCAGATAAGTTTGTAAATGCAGACAGTAATCAAAAGCAAATTTCGATAGCTGAATCAGCAAAGATAAACAATGCATATAATGTGCTTATGAATAATGTTGATAGATTGAAGGTTCTTTTAGACTTTTATGGTTTTAAACAAGATGATAAAGAAGGAAAATCTTTCAAAGATCCAGATTTATTAGAGGAAATAATGGATTTACAAAGCAAGTGTATGTCCATTGAACATGAAAATGAGAAACAAAAAATAAAAAATGAAATTAAGCTTCAGATTGGTTCATTAGAAAATGAGATCGAAAAAAATATAAAAGAAAAAGTATTTTCTAAGGCTCAAGATCTAAGTATTAAGTTATCTTACCTAGAAAAAATAAGAAAAGATTTGAAATAAAATGAGCCTGGTAAATATAGAAGAACCAAACAAGAATCAGACCATCTCAAAGTGTTTAGGTATAGACTTTGGAACCACAAATTCAGTTTGTTCAATGAAGCTAGATGACAAAGTGATTTTTATAGAGGATTCTAATAAGAAAACTTTAATTCCTACTGCATTATTATTTAAGAAGGAAATAGTTGTAGGTAATGATATTGATTTCAAGAAAAATATTCAAGATTGTGTTTTTTCTATCAAAAGAAACTTTGTAGAAAATCCTGATAAAAAAATGATTTTGAGCAATAATTTGGAAATGTCACCTGTTGAAATATCTAAAGAATTTTTCTTATATTTAAAAAAAATGACCAAGAATTATCTTAAAGAGGATTTAAGTGATTGTGTACTTACCGTACCAGCATATTTTGATGAAAGAGCTAGATCAGGAATTATGAGATCAGCTTTAATGGCCGGCTTTAACGTCAGAAGGTTGATTAATGAACCAACCGCTGCTGCTTTTGCTTACGGACTAGATGAAAAAAAAAGAGGTAGTTTTCTGGTATACGATTTAGGAGGAGGGACATTTGATGTTTCACTTTTAAAATTAAAGGATAAATTATTTAAGGTAGTAGGTACTAGTGGAGATGCAAACCTAGGAGGGGATGATTTTGATAACCTAATTTTAGAGGAACTAATTTTAAAAGATTTAAAAATTAAAAAAGAAGATATTGCAGATAATAATCTTAAAGTTTTGCTCAAAGAAGCTAAGCTAATAAAAGAAAAATCTCAAGAAACTAAAAACTTTACTGCCTCATTGATTATAAATGGAGAAAAAAAAGAAATTAATGTAAATTCGTTCAAAATTGATGAGATATTAGAGGAATTGGTTGAAAAAACGATTTCAATTACATCTGAATTACTAAATGACTGTGAGGCAGAGATTAATGAAATCGATGGTTTTATATTAGTTGGAGGTTCAACTAGGGTAAAGCTCATAACAAAGAAACTAGAAGAAAAATTTAGAAAAAAAATCTTTAATGAATTAGACCCTGATCACGTAGTTTCACATGGAGCAAGTTTACATGGTTTTGAGTTGTTAAATGGTTCAGATAACCTTTTATTAGATGTAACCCCTTTATCATTAGGTATTGAAACAATGGGTGGTTTGATGGAGAAAATTATACCAAGAAACTCAAATATTCCCATAGTCAAAGAGCAGGTTTTTACAACTAATGAAAATGGACAAACTTCAATTAAAATTAGTGTTCTTCAAGGTGAAAGAGAAATATCAAAAAATAATACTTTTCTAGGTGAATTAATTCTATCAAACTTAGAACCAAAACCGGCAGGGATACCGAGAGTAAGGGTAAGGTTTTCTCTAGATGCTGATGGTATTTTATTTGTTTCTGCAATTGACGAATCAACAGGAAATGAACAAAATTCTGTAATAAAAACTGGCATTGATCTTAGTGTTGAGGAAATGAAGAAGATTGTTGAGTCAAGTATTGAAAATGCAAAAGAAGATATGGATACACGATCCCTAATTGAATCAAAAATTAAGGCAACAAGACTAATTAACGAAGTAAATAATGCGAAAATAGAGATACAAAATCTTTGTTCAAAAAAAGATATAGAAAAAATTTACAATATTACTAATATGCTTAATAATGAACTTAAAAAAAATAATAAGGTTGAAATTGATAACTTAGTTGAAGATCTTAATGAAATAACGAAATCTTTTGCGGAAAAAATTGTTAATAAAAATTTTAAAAATTTTGTTGGTAAAGACATAGATATACTGGAGCAAAAATGACCAAAATTATTTTTATTGAAGCTGATGGGACAGAAAAAGAAGTAGACGCGCAAAATGGTCATTCTTTGTTAGAGGTAGCTCATACTAATGGTATTTCTCTTGAGGGTGCATGTGAGGGCTCACTAGCATGTTCAACTTGTCATATAATTTTAGAAAAAAAAATCTTTGATAAACTTCCTGAACCATCAGAAGAAGAAGAAGATATGTTAGATTTGGCGTGGGGCCTAACACATACATCACGTCTGGGTTGTCAAATAATAATTGATGGATCACATGATGGTATGAGGGTAAAAGTTCCCTCCGGTACCAGAAATATGAGTGTTTAATTATGAGTTTAAAATGGAGTGATTACACTGATATCGCCATAATGTTGGAGGAAAAGTACCCGACGGTTGATAATGTAAATCTCAGATATACAGATTTGCATAAATGGGTAACGGATTTAGAATCTTTTGATGATGATCCTCAGAAATCAAATGAAAAGATATTAGAAGCTATTCAGATGGCTTGGATAGAGGAAAGAGATTAATGAATATTGATTACGATAAATTAATTAGTATAAACAATTTACCACCAAGGGGCTCACGAGTTGTAGTTGCGATGTCAGGTGGAGTTGATTCCTCTGTAACGGCAGTTTTACTTCATAATGCAGGATTTGAGGTAATTGGAGTAACTATGAAACTCTATGAGGCAAAAAAAAAAGGTACAAAAACGTGTTGCGCAGGTATTGACATAGCAGATGCAAGAAATGTTTGCAAAAAAATTGGAATAAAACATTTTATTCTAAATTTCGAAAACAACTTTAAAGATTCCGTGATAAATGATTTTGTCGAAAGTTATCTAAATGGGCAAACTCCAATTCCATGCATCACGTGTAACCAAACTGTTAAATTTAGAGATCTAATAGAATTTAGTAAAAAACTCAATTCCAACGTGTTAGTCACAGGGCATTATGTAAAAAGAATAGAATCTAAAGATGGTATTCAGCTTCATCAAGCTAATGACGGTCAGAAAGATCAAAGCTATTTTTTATTTGCTACAACTCAAGATCAATTAAAGTATTTAAGGTTTCCTCTTGGTCATTTTAGTAAAAAACAGATAAGAGAGATAGCACAATCATACGAGCTTGATGTAGCTTTAAAGCCTGACAGTCAAGACATATGTTTTGTTCCAGACGGTAACTATAGAGATTTTATAAAAAAAACACTCAATTATAAACCAAAAAAAGGAAAGATTGTGACTTATGATGGTAAAGTATTAGGAGATCATCAGGGCATTTATGATTTTACCATTGGTCAAAGAAGAGGGATCGGTGTAGGAGGAATTAAAGGAGAATCTGAACAAAAGCCACTTTACGTTGTTGATATTGATTCAAAGCAAAACAAAATTGTTGTTGGTCCAAAAGAACAACTTAGAAAGTATTATGTTTATGTTAAAGATTTAAATTTCTTTTCAAAAAAATTTCCGTCTACAAATTTTAATGCATATGTAAAAGTAAGATCTAGAAGGAGTCTTATATCTGCAAAAGTAAAAATTTCTGACAAAGAAAAAAAAACAGGCATTGTAGAATTATTTAAACCAGAGTTTGGAATAGCACCTGGGCAAGCCTGTGTTTTTTATGATAATCTGAATAAATTGATTGGTGGTGGATGGATTATATCTGGTGAAAAAAGACTTTCATAGATTTAAAAAAGAGACTTTACAATTTAATTTATATCAATTAGTTCTTAATATTAAATTTAGTTACGTTTATTTAGATGATGCATTGAATATGTCACTTCTTTTTGCATATGATAACTAGAATAATGGCGGAGTAGCTCAGGTGGTTAGAGCAGCGGAATCATAATCCGCGTGTCGGGGGTTCAAGTCCCTCCTCCGCTACCATAAAAC
>NTKR01000022.1 GCA_002457065.1 alpha proteobacterium MED-G10
AATTAAGAACATCATTAGCAATATTTTTTAATGTTTCTATCTCAGAATCGGTAAATTTTTGATTTATAACTTGATTATTTGTAAATGTTAAATAATTAAAAAAAGTCGTAGCTCCAATTAATAAAAACTGAACTATTTTAAATAAAAAAACCATAGATAAAATAAAGGCTGAGAGGTAGTGCTTAATGTTAAAAACTATCTCAATTGGTCCATTCTTTGTGAAATACAGGAATCTTCTTTCCCTTAAGATTTCACCTAACTTGTTTGAGCCTTCATCTGACCTACCGAATTTAGGACTAGATTTTAGATTTTCGTTTAAAATTTTTTTAAAAAGATGATGCATTTATTTACTTTAAATAAAGAACTACCACTAACATAATATTAGTAAGAAGTTGCATCAACATAATTAAAAGCATTAATTTCCATGAAATTGGGTTACTGACGTTTAGATTAAACTGAGGAAAAGCTTGATTTTCATCAAGTTTTACTGATTTTTTATTTTCATCGAAAATATTTTCGTTTTGATAATCTTTATAGGTTTTATTTGAAAAATTTCTCTGAGATTTTTTATTTTGATTGTGAAAATTATCTTCATCAATTTTTCTTTGTGATTCTTCAATTTTCTTTTCAAATTTTACCTCAGAAGATATGTTTTCAATTTTTTCTTTGTCAACCTGCGATACGCTTAAGTTTTTAATATTTGCTTCTTTATCAGCTTTACTTTTAGACTCAATGAAATCTGCAGTCTTTATTGAATCGGAGTTAAGAGGTTTATTGACAGGAGGTTGAATTTCAGCTTTTTTTTTTACTACTGCTTCTTTGGATCCTGTCATCTGGGTTCTCATCCTTTCGATCCTATCTCTTATGTTAATTACTTGTTCAGTCATTTTTTCTAATTAATGAGTATTTGTTATGCATTTAGTAAGCCAATTATTATTTTTTTAAACTTTTTTTTTTATTTTTTTTGTGTTAAGCATTATAAATCTTATAAAGGGTTAATCAAACAAAAAACATTTTAAAATGGTTCAGTTTGGCAGGAAATTTGCAAAAATACATTAAATAAAGTTTAAAAATGTTTTCAAGAGACACTGATAAAATACAAAAAATTCAATCTTCTTCAAGTGTAATTGGAGTTGAGATGCAAATCAATGGTAACATTAAATGCAGTGGCAACCTTGTTCTGAAGGGAAAGGTTAAAGGGAACATAGAATGTGATCATATTAGTATTTCTTCAGAGGGGGAACTAAACGGGAATATTAAATCATTGTATTCTTCAATTGGAGGTAATTTTACTGGTGATGTTTTTGCAGATACACTAGCTATAGAATCTACGGCAAGCATTAAGGGTAATTTATATTATAATAATCTGAAAGCTCAACCAGGCGCCAGGCTTGATGTGCAGCTTATTAAGGGCTTAGAAAATAAAGAAAAATCTAATCAAAAAAATCTAACTTCAAAGAAAGCAAAAAAGGTTTAACTTATGGCAGATAGTCAATCTATAATCGGTAGAGGAGCGATCTTCAAAGGAAAAATTTCAAATGCCTCAACCATTGAAATAAATGGAAGAGTAGAAGCTGACATTAAATCAGAAAAGGTTACTGTAGGAAAAAACGCCAATTTAGAGGGTTCAATTGCTTCTGAACTTGTTGTAATATCAGGAAATTATCAAGGAAAGATTAAAGCAGATTCAGTATGGCTCACGGACACATCCGTAATAACTGGTGAAATTAATTATAAATCCTTACAAATGGATAGAGGTGCGGCATTAAATTGCAAGATAATTCATAACTGGGACGAAAAAAAATTCAAAAACAAAAAAAATATCAATAGTGATTCAGAATCCGGTGAAGAGAAAAAGTAAAATAAGGAGATTCAAATGAGTGATATAACCTATGTTAATAAAGATCTACTAATGGAAGGTATTCTTGAATCTAAAGAAGGACAGGTTATTATAGCTGGAACATTCAAAGGAAGTGTAGTAGCTAAATCGTTAATAATAGAACAATCTAGTTTGTTTAGTGGTAAAATTAATGCTGAACATGTTAGAATAGAGGGTAAGGCAGATGCAGATGTAACTGCGGACCATTTGGAGGTTTCCAATACTGGAACAATTGATGGCAAATTGAAAACTAATTCACTTTCAGTTGATTCAGGAGCACAAATTTCTGGAAATGTCTCAAGAATAGCTTAGATTTTTTTGTTTCTTTCGGTTTCAATACAATTTTTGAAGAAATCCAAAGTCTTTTCTGTACCATCAATTCTTTCCAAATTCATTGATGCGAATCTACCTGCAGCTAATGCAACAGCCCATAAATCTTTTTCTTTTAGTGCATAATTAAATAGGATTTTTTCGATGTCGTCTCTAATCTTTGCATATCTAAATTTTTTTGTTTCAATTGGATTTGGAAAATTAATAATGTTTTGATTCTTTTTCATTTCAAGTTTAACGACACAAAAAAAGAAATTTTAATAAATTATTTATTTAAATTTTTTTTTTGTTTATATAAAATAGTCAAAGTTATGAAAAAAAAGCAAAAAAAGAATCTTCCCGTTAAGGCAAAGTCAACAGAATTAATTACTGTTCATCAAGAAAAAGAAAATCCTCTCGACATAACCAAAAAACTCCACCATTTAAAAAATAGAACAGAAGTTAGAAAACATTTACCAGAAATATTGGGAAGAGTATTAGCTAGAATTTGGATCGACACTGATTTTAAAGAAGATTTTGCAAACGACCCACAGAAAACACTTGAGTTCAATGGAGTTTACCTCCCAGAAGATATGTCTATAGAATTTCAAAAGCCTAACTCTGATAGACCCAGAATTGTAGTTTACGAACAAAGGCCCAAATCTAAGTTTAAATTAAGAGTTTTATACCTCCAACTTGTGATGATGGCCGGAAGGTGATTATTTTTTTAAATATACTTATTTCTTTTTTCTTCTCTTTAAGTCAATTATATGCACAAGATTTAATAAAGGATGAAGATTATTATAACACTGGAGTTAATCACTACGACAACGGTGATTTTAAAGAATCTTTTATTGTTTTTTTTAACCTTTCAGAAAAAGGTAATAAAGATGCTATCTATAATCTATCAAATATGTACTTCGAAGGAATTGGAACAACTCAAAATTTTAATAAATCACTAAAATATTCTTGGCTTTGTGCATTAAATGGAAATGACAAATGTATAAAAAAAATAAAAAAAGTAAAAGATAAACTCTCAGAAGATGAAGTCATAGCAATCTCAAAGGATATACCAAAAAGACTAGAAGATAATTTTTTAATAAGAAATGATTTAATATCTGCATTTAAACTAGGTTACTGGTTTGAAAATTTTTCTCCAGAAATTGATTTTGAAAAATCATATTTATGGTATTCTGTATCAGTAAGTGCAGGAATGTATAAAGCTATGAAACTTAGAGATAGAGTGGCAGAACTCATTGACAAAAAAAAATTAAACGAATTACAAATTGAGGCCAACGAAATTTTTACAAAAAATAAATATTTTGGAAAAAAAGGGGATGAAAATGATATATAAAGTTCATTGGATAGTTGATGGTGTTGCTGAAATTGAGGCAGACTCAAAGGAAGATGCCGAAAAAAAACTACAAGAGAGTTTGGAAGATTATGTTAAAAACTCAAAACCTCTGATGGATAAATTTTATGCTAAATCAATACAAGGAACAGCATACCTTCCTGGGCATGAAGAAGAAAATAGTGAAAGTAATGATAAAAAAAAAGATCAAGACTAGTTTATTATTATTCATATTTTTTTTTCCAGAAATTACTAACTCTGTTGGCAGAAAGTATGAGCCAGAGGAAGGAACTTTTGATAGGAGAAAAAGGATTGTAATTCAGCCAATTTGTCGATTAGTAAAAGAAACCAACATCCCCGGTGATGTAGTTTGCGAGTATCAATCTCAAAAAAGAGGTGATAAAAATAAAGAAATCTATTTAGGAGCTCCTGGAAATACTTGTCAAAAAGAAATTACTTGTCCAAAGAAGTAATGGATAAAACAATAACATCGAATTTTTATAGAAAAAGAGTTTGGACACTATTAGAACCAGCTAATGAAAAAGATAAAGCTTCAAGAATAACTGATATTTTTCTAGTTACTCTTATCTTTTTAAATATTTTAATGGTTATTTTAGAAACTGTTGAAAATTTATATACCAACTATAATTCTTTCTTTCGATACTTTGAATTTTTTTCAGTTACTATTTTTTCAATTGAGTACATTGGGAGGTTATGGTCTTGTGTAGAAAACAAAACTAAAAATGAGTCTGATGGAAAAGCCAGAATAAAATATATTTTTAGTTTTTCGGCAATAATAGATGCTATAGCAATTCTACCAAGTTTATTAGCTTTCTTATTTCCAACTGTTGACCTAAGGTTTGTGAGAGCATTAAGGATAATAAGATTACTAAAGTTCTCAAGGTATTCCAGTTCAATAAATACATTATTAGTTGTACTATGGGATCAAAGAAAGTCATTTGGGGCTGCGTTTTTTATTTTATTTATTATTTTAATAATTTCATCTAGTGGAATGTATTTAGTAGAAAAGGATATTCAACCTGAAAAGTTTGGTAGCATTCCTCAATCAATGTGGTGGTCAATTGTTACCCTAACTACAGTCGGATACGGAGACGTCTACCCTGCAACATCAATGGGAAAATTTTTTGGATCAATTATAATCATATTAGGAATAGGAACTGTTGCTCTCCCCTCAGGTATACTTGCATCAGCTTTTACAGAACATACAAAGAGAAATCAAAAAAAATATGAGAATCAACTTAAATTAATGCTATCGGACAATATCATTGACGAGGGAGAGAGAAAAGAGCTAAAGGAATTGTCTGAAAGATTAAACCTGAGTGACGAAGACATTCTCGCAATAGAGGAACATTATAAAAACAAAAAGTAATTTAGCCTACTGCTCCAATGAAATGAGAAATACCAGTACTTACTCTTCGTGCGCATTCATATAAAGCCTCTAGTTGTCTAAAGATATTTTTTTCTTCTTTTGAGTAATCAATATTAATTTCACTCACATAATTTGAAGACTCGTCTAAACCAAAATTTGATTTTTTAATTTTTCCAGCAGGAAATATTTTTCTGAGAGTTTTAACAGCATCTTCAATGTCAAATCTAATTAATTTAGCAATTATCTCTTCTCTTGATGTTCCTGCTTGATCACTAAATTTTGGAATTCTTACAGATAAGAGAAAAATTTCGTGGAAAATGGCAACTCTTACACCATGCATAAGTAAAAGTTCGTCTCTTATTTCTTTTTCAACAACTCTTCCACGACCTACAGCGATTCTTCCACGATTTTTTCTTCCTAACAACCAATTTCTTATTTCCATATATTCTTGATGAAAGTTTCTATAAACCTTATTAAGTCTCCAATGCACATCGAAGTTCTCAAGAAGACTTGCTACTTCTTTCATATTCTCACTTCTTACAGAATCAGCTGTCCTCGTCGACCAAGACAACCACATACCCGGATCAAAACAATCAATATATGCTTTTAAAACTTCAATATCACTAAATGCAAAGGCATATTGGACTATATCCATAATTCTTCTAAATCTCTCGGATTTATTATGATAATACAAAAACTGTTTTGGATTTTTCCTTAAAAACATTCCAATTCCTCCTAATGAATTGGCCATCATTCCAAGTTGCTGAAGAATACTGTTTTGAGGAATCGCTCGTGTTTGGCTAGGATGATATACTAAAGTTTTAGCAGAGCCATCTACAAATCTTTTTACTGATCTTGAGCCTGTAGAATGGGTTAAATTTACACCGAAAACATTAAGTAAAGTAGCATAATTTGGATCATTCATTATATCAGTATTATACTGTTTAATTGTATTTACGAACTCTATTCCAAAATCTGCTGAGTCATATAAAGGATCTTTCTTTTCATCAACCTTTTGAATCAAACAAAATTCTAGAATCCTTGAAATTGAAGCATAAGCCAAATCGTGATTCATAAAATATTGATACCCATCCCCACCTTGAAAACTCATTTCCTGAACTAATTCGATATTCCAATCAAGAATTTTTTTTCTTGTGTATGAGCAATTTACATAATTCAGTCTATCTGCAAGCGAAATTGGATGGCCTCCCCTCCCAATTGATTCCCCGTGTGTGTTAAAAACTAAAAGCTTTACCTTTGACAAGTTATTGTCAAATAATAATTTTGCAATCTTCCTTTGCAAATTTTCGATTGATAAAACCGCAGCTGATTGCCCTAAATATCTTCCTGCATCTGAGAAACCAGTCTGTACACTAAGCTTTTCTCTTTTTAAAATATATTTTTTAAAGTGTGAGTTCTTAATTAATGTAGAAATAACATTATGGCCGTTAGACAAACCTTTTTCGGTTTCAAATAATGGCGAAATGTCAACCTTATCTTCGACGCCAAATAATTTCGAATAATATAGGGCAGTCATTACAGTCAAAGAGTAATCACATTCTGCGATTAAAAATCTTATTGGCTGTTTTTCATCGATGTATTTTAACATCTGTTTTATAACCATAAAATACCTTCTTGCATTCATATTTTCTTCAAGAATACTTGCGAAATTTATTTTTACCTGTTTAACATTTTCTATTAGTTTTGAAATTGCTGATAAATATGTTCTTTTTCTTGAAGGATCATCTGGGTCGCCTTTTAAATCAATTTCCTTCGATATGGCATTATTTAATTGATTGGCATTTAATCTGACTTGAGTTCTTCCCAAACCTAATCCAAAGTTTTTTATCTCAATTTTAAATAATATTAAATCGCTTAGAGCTTCATGATTTCTTGTGGATTTATAATTAAACTCCAAAGCAATGACCTCTTCAATGATTTGCAAAATGACTTCTGAGTTTGTGATTAATTCTTTTCTTTTTTTGAACATCATATTAGAAATTTTTTTAAACTCATCTGTATTGTCCAAGAAATCTGATTTGCTAAACGAAACTAAAATTTTTTCATTAAGTAAAATTGATTGATTTATTTGTTTTTCGAGTGTTTTAAGTTTTTTTATAGATTCTTGATTTTTAGTTATTCTTAAAATTTTTGACACTGAGGTAGAATAAATTTTTAACTGCTCAATTTTAACCTTTAATCTCTTTGAGAATGTATTATTCCAAAAGATATCACCACGCCCATCAACGTCATAACCAACCCAAGTGTGAAGTCTTAATATTTGTGGGTGAATGTTATGATATTGTTTCGGAAAAAGCTCTCTGCTAACTTTTATTACTATTCTGTAAAAACTTTTAAGAGCTAATTGTAAGTTCTTCAAGGCTGCGATTGATAAACTATGCTCAAAATCTAGAGAAATATTTTTTTCTGGTCGTTGTTCAGTCTTAAAAATTTCTTTAATGATGGATTTCAATTCCTTGTTAGAAATCTGTTGTCCATTCTTATTGTCAGAAGTTGCAAGTTTTGCAAGGTCTTGCATCATTTTGTAAGTCATACCAAAAGTGGGGTGAGCAGTTAAAACAATTCCAAAAATTTCTTTACTAATCAATTTATCAAAATCTTCAAAACTGATTTGATTTCCAGAATCATCAAAAGCTAATTTTTTGATAATCTCATAGATTTTTTGGTTATTATCCTTTGGATCAGATGAGCCTATATATGATTTCAACCTATCAGCTCTCAATCCAACTGAACCAACTGCAAGCCTTTGAATAAGGGCCTCAAGTGCAGAATAGTTTAGTAAATTTTTTTCAAGACGTCTTGAAATATCCAATGCAAGCATCATTATTGAGTTGGAAAAGGGATCTTTCTCTGCACCTGATCTAATTTTATCTAAATCTCTTTGCAAAATTTTCCTCAATTGCTGAGTATCAATGTCTTTATCAACAGGAAAACAGCTCCAGGTTTCTGGTAGCAACGGCTTCCTATACAAATCCATTTCTGAATGAGATAGTTTTCTGATATTTATACTTGTCATTTGGTTAAAAAAATTATATTTAGGTTATATCATAGTTTGTTTCCTATTGAAGTTTTTTTAGAAACAAATTTTTAACTATTATGGCAATACTTAAAGAGAAAGTTACTGATATACACCACTGGACTGACAAAACTTTTAGCTTTAAAACTACCAGAGATAAAGGTTTTAGATTCAAAAATGGTGAGTTTGCAATGATTGGTTTAGAAATTGAGGGCCGACCACTTCTCAGAGCCTATTCTGTTGTGAGCCCTAATCATGAAGATCATCTTGAATTTCTTTCAATTAAGGTACCTAACGGTCCATTAACAAGTAAATTGCAGCATATTAAATTAGATGATGAAATTTTAGTAAACTCAAAACCAACAGGAACTTTAGTTTGTGATTATTTGTTAGACGGAAGAAACCTTTTTTTGTTTTCGACGGGAACGGGTCTTGCTCCTTTTATGAGTATAATTAGAGATCCTGAAACCTATGAAAAGTTCAATAAGGTAATCCTAACACATACAGTAAGAACTGTTAAAGAACTTGCTTATTACGACGTACTGAATAACCTTAATAACGACGAGATCTATTCTCAAGTGACCCAAAATAAATTTATATACTTTAATACAGTAACCAGAGAAAAATGGGAAAGAACAGGAAGAATTACGGAATGGATTGAGTCAGGAAAACTTTGGGAATCAGTTGGTGTAGATACTTTCGACCCAAAAATAGATAGAGTTATGATTTGTGGATCGGAAGATATGACTTTTGACTTAAAAGAAATATTTGAAAAGTTAGGTTCGATTGAAGGGTCAACTAAAGTTCAAGGCGGACTTGTCATAGAAAAAGCCTTCGCTGAAAAATAAAGATGATAAAACTCACCTATTTCGATTTTAATTTTTGGAGAATAGATATTTTAAGGTTATCTCTATCTTACGGCCAAATTCCATATGAACTGAATCAAATTAAAAGGGAGGATTGGTTAAAAGAAAAAAATAAATTCCCTTTCGGTCAACTTCCCGTTATGGATTTTAATGGAATGCTCTTTGGACACACACATTCTCTAGCTATATTTTGTGCTACCAAGTCAAACTTGTATGACGCTAATGACGAAAATGCTCTAATAATTAATCAAGTTTTGGATTGGGCTAATGATATAACTATCAAGATTGCACCCTCAATCAGAGAAAAAAACCCAGAAAAAGCAAAAAAAAAAAGAGAATTTTTTATTAGAAATGACCTATCTTCCTGGTTTGTTTTTTTACAAGATTTATTGCAGAGAACCTCAACAAACAAAAAATTTTTTACTGATAAATTTAGCTTAGCAGACATTACAGCTTGGAGATTGATTTATTGGTTTAAATCAGGAAAGTTAGATCAAATAAATTCAAATTTTCTTGATGATTTTGCAGTTTTAAAAAGTTACTTTGAAAATCTAAGTAATTATAAACCACTTAATGAATTAAAAGAATATTCTGAAATCATCTCATAGATTTTTGATCTTTGAGTGGAAACATTTTAAACATCCAAAATAAGATTATTATTGAAGGAAGACCCAAAAAGGTTGAAATAATAAAGAATTTTGACCAACCAATATATTCAACTAAATAACCTGACGGTGAAGATAAAATTGCTCTTGCCAGACCCATGATTGAAGATAATAAAGCATATTGAGTTCCTGTATATTTTCTATTACATAATGAAGAAAGGTAAGCAACAAAAGCAGCAGAACCTAGACCTCCCGAAAAATTTTCTCCTGCGACTGTTAAAAACAGATAACTTAGCTCCGGTCCCATATAATTTAATAAAACGTATAAAAGATTAGAAAACACTTGAAAAAAACCTGATATCAATAGTGATTTCAGAATGCCGAATATTTTTACAAAATATCCCCCAATAAAAACACCTAAAATCGTCATTATTACTCCAAAAACTTTACTAGCATTTGCAATTTCGATATTACTAAATCCTATTTTTACATAAAAGGGGTTTGCCATAACTCCAGCAATGACGTCACCAAATTTAAAAAAAAATATAAATAAAAAAATCAGTGAGACTTTTGATATTGAATTTCTAAATAAGAATTCTCTAAAAGGTTCTATCAAATTCTTTTTAGAAGCGATATGACTATTGGTTGATGGAATTATAAAAATTATAAAAACCATTAAGAAGAAAAAAATAATTGATATGGTCAGGAATACATATTCCCAACTAAAAATTACCGTAAGGTAAAGTGAACCTGCGCCTGCAAAAAGCCCACCTACTCTATACCCAAACTGTGTCATTGCAGCTCCTGCACCTTGAGAATCATCATTCAATATTTCTATTCTGTACGCATCAATTACTACATCTTGACTAGCTGAGAAAAAAGAAATGATCAAAGCCAACAACGCTGTTAATTTCAAATTTTCCGTTGGGTTGCTGTAGCCTAATAAAATAATGAATAAAATAAGATTAATTTGAATAATAAATAACCAAGCTTTTCTCTGTCCCAGTAATCTATGTAATAATGGAATTCTAAAACTATCAATTATTGGTGCCCACAAAAATTTAATACTCCACGGAATCTGAGTTAAGGCAAAAAGACCAATAGTAGAAATATCAATATCTTCTCTAGTTAACCATATGAATAAAGTTGATAAAATTAAATATAAGGGTATTCCACTAGTAATACCCATTAGAAAAATAAGAAATTGTTTTTTATTGAAGTATAATCTAAAAAAATTTTGATACATTTATGTTGTAATTTCAAAATTAAACATAATAATAATAGTATGAGAATTTTAATTAGCCACACATATTTATTGATTTATTTTTTATCTTATAACTTAGCCTACTCTAACGTAGATAATAAAATACCAAATCTAATTGGAACCTGGGTTGGGGTAAATAAAACCTTATCAGAGCAAAGAGGCTTCAGGACATGGGAGAAGAAAGTTGAAATTACTGAACAAAAGGATAGAAGGTTTAAAGGAACTTTCTCTTACACAGATGGTACAAAAAATTTTTTTGGAGTCATTCATCCCGATAATGTAACTGTAACTTGGGTCGCTTCTAATAGTAGAGGCTATAACATGGGTAAATTACTCGATAAAAATAATCTTAGCGCTTGCTATGTAGAATCCGGGATAGACGCTACGGCTGGCTGCGCTGATTTAAGAAGAAAATAGTCATATTAGATCACTAATTAATTTCGTTGGCTTTTTTTTTAACTGATCTGTGGTACCCTTCCAATGAATTTTATATTGATCAATTACAACAAATTCATCAAAGTATTTTATAGCACTTTTCACATCAGATGATATTGCCAATATAGATATCTTGAATTCCCTATTTAACCTTTTGACTATATCAAAAATCATATTAGTTTTAACTGGATCTAAACCAGCTGTTGGTTCATCTAAAAGTAAAAACTGTGGCTTATGAGAGATAGCTCTTGCAATGGCCACTCTTTTTCTCATTCCACCCGATAATTCTGATGGATATAGATATGCGTCTTTCCTATTTAAACCAACTTTTTTAAGAAAAATTTGAGATTTATTTATTAATTCCTCATTACTCTTTAAATTTAAACTCTTAAACATTATATTTTCCCAAACGCTCATACTATCAAAAAGGGCATCTTTTTCAAAAACCATCCCAATAGAATCATAAATATTTTTCATTTCTTTTTTTTCTGAAATAGAAATCCCATTAATTTTTATAGTTCCGCTTGATATTTTTACAAGTCCTGTGATTGATTTTAAGATTGTGCTTTTACCAGATAAACCTTTACCAATAATACAAACAGGCTTCTTCGCAGTAACTTTAAATGAAATATCGGATTTTGTTTTGTTTTGTTCAAAATCAATATTAACTTTTTCTAAAAAGATTGTATTATGCACTTAATCAGGTGTCCTTTTAAGATGAAATTAGATTTTAAACATTTTAATATTAAATTTGAAAAAAATACAGTAATAATAGCTGGTGCTGGGCCAGGCTCAAAAAAATTAATTACATTAAAGCTAAAATATATTTTGGGTATCTCTGATGTTGTGATTTACGATGCATTAGTAAATAAATCTGTCCTTAAATTATGTCACAGAAAAGCAATCCTAATTTATGCAGGTAAAACCAAAAAGCAATCTTGTACACAATCTGATATCAATAATTTAATGATAAAATATGCTAATCAAAATAAAAGAGTATTAAGACTAAAAGGTGGAGATGTAAGTTTTTTCAGTAGAGGAAGTCAAGAAGTTGAATTCTTGAAAAAAAACAAAATAAATTTTCAAGTTTTTAGTGCTATTTCTTCATCACAAGCATCATTAAACGCTATTAACCAAAACTTTTTTGATGGTAAAAAAATATGTAATTTATTTACAGGTCATAAAAAAGTAAATTCAAAATCAAAAGTTGTAGATTATAATTTTTTGAGTAAGAATAAAGGTAGAATATTTATTTATATGGGCATCAGTCAGATAAAAGAGATTATAAAAAATCTGATTTTAAAGGGCATTAAGTCTTCTGAAAAAGTATCTATAGTAAAGAATGCTTCGTTAACTAATCAAAAAATTTTTAAAACAAATGTAAAAAATTGTGCAACTTTTATTGAAAAAAATAAAATATCATCTCCAGCAATAATTATCATTAGATAAAATGCATATGAGAAAAGTTAATACTGATTTTGAGTGTGTGGTTGTGGGAGCTGGTATAATTGGTTTGTCAATCGCAAGAAGTTTCTCTAAACGAGGAGTAAATGTTTTAGTACTTGAAAAGAATAAAAAATTTGGTGAAGAGACTAGCTCAAGAAATAGTGGAGTTATTCATGCAGGAATCTATTATCCTAAAGGTTCGTTAAAGTCATTATTTTGCAAAAAAGGAAATGAAGAGCTTTACAAGTATGCAAGAAAAAGAAAAATTAAAATTAATAAATGCCAAAAATTAATTGTTTCATGTTCTAAATCTGATGAAATTATACTAAACAAAATAAAAAGTATTGGAAAATTAAATGGGGTAGAACTCTTTAAAAAAAAAAAATCAGATTTAAAAAGAATGGAACCAAATCTAAATTGTTATTCAGCTTTGCTTTCAAAAGGTTCTGGTATAATTGATGTTCATAATTTAATGCTGAATTTTATTTCAGACATTGAAAGAAAAAAAAGTCAAATTGTTTTTAACAGTACCGTAGACAAAGTTGATGCTACTCAAGAAAAAATCTTCTTTTCAGTCAATTCTAAAGAAACTTTTTCAACAAAATTATTAATAAATTGCTCTGGATTATTTAGTCATATACTAGCAAAAAAAATTATGGGGTTGAAAAAGGAATTAATTCCTAAAATTAACTTCATCAAAGGGAATTATATGAAATTGTCTGGCAAATCACCATTTAGCAGATTAATTTATCCAGTACCTAGTAAATTTGGTCTTGGGATACATTCAACTTTAAATCTAAGTGGGCAAACAATTTTCGGTCCTGATGATGAAAAAGTTACAAAGATAAATTATAATGTAAGTGAAAGAAAAAAAAAAAAGTTCGTCAATTCTGTTAAAAAATTCTGGCCTGATATTATTGACAGGAATATCGCACCAGATTACAGCGGAATAAGAACAAAAACAGAAGATAACGACTTTATGATACAAGATTATACCAACCATAAAGTACCTGGTCTTGTTAATTTATTTGGAATTGACTCTCCAGGCTTGACCTCATCCATTCCAATAGGTGAATACGTTTCATCAAAATGCTTAAATTATCTTAGATAAAGTGAAGAATTACATAGAATTTTTTTTCTTATATGTTTTTTTTATTTTCTCAAAAATAATTGGACTTAAGGCGTCATCTTTTTGTGGTGGAGTATTACTTTCAATTTACGGGATTTTTTCAAAAAAAAATATTATAGGTATGAGAAATCTTAGTATTGTCTTTCCAGGAATGTCAAAGAAAGAGAAAAAAATAGTTTTAAAAAAGATGTGGTTTCATTTCGGAAGAGTTGTTGGAGAATATCCTCATTTAAATACAATAAATATAAATAATAAGTCAATTTTGGAAATACAAAATATAGAAAATCTTCTTGATCCAATTAAAAAAGGAAACTGTATTTTTTTCTCAGCTCATATCGGCAATTGGGAACTATCATCTCATCCTCTAATTCAAAATAATTATAAAATTAGTTTTATTTATAGACCACCAAATAATAAACTTGTCGAGAATTTACTGCAAAATATTAGAAGAAATTATGGAGTAGAGTTAATTAAAAAAGGTCCAAAAGGGGCAAAAGAATGTATAAAAGTACTAAAAAAAAAAGGAAATTTAGGAATGTTAATAGATCAAAAAATGAATGATGGAATTGCAATAAACTTTTTTAAAAAGAATGCAATGACAGCAACAGCCATTGCTAAATTAGCCTTAAAATTTAAATGTGATCTTATACCTGCATATTGCATCAGAAAGAAAGGTGTTAGTTTTAAAGTTAAATATTTAGAACCTATAACTTATAAAAAGATAAAAAAATTAAATTCAGAAAAAGAAATCCTTCTTTTTTTAAATACCTATGTAGAAAGTTGGATAGTTAATAACCCAGAACAATGGATATGGATTCACAATAGGTGGGGTAGCTAGAGTTTTAGATAATTTTTTAAAATAACACCGACTTTATGAGATTCATTGAACTTAGAATATTTCCAATTCTCAAGTCTACCATCAAAAATTCTAGTAACTTTTTTTTTAATTAAGCCTTCTTGAAAAACTTTTATTTTATTTTTTACTTTTGCAATTGGTATAACATAAGTTGGTTTTCCGGACGACAATGAATCTGAGGTCATACTAATTGAGTCACCAGTTACAAAATTATAGTCTGAAATATATAAAAGTTCCCAATAAGGATTAAAATCATTATTAGGAAAAACTAGCGAGTTGCCGTTCTTATTCTCAATAATTTTATTTTGAAGTTCTTTTGAGGTTCTTCTTGAAAAACAGAAAATTATCTGTTTTCTTATCTTATTTTTATTTAATTTTATTAAAACTTTTTCTAAATCACTATAAGTTATTACTGAACTCTTCCCATCTCCACCAACTAATACTAAAATATTTTTTAATTTGTTATCTACTAATTCCTTAATTTTATGTAAATCATTTTTTTTTGGCTTAAGTTTATCTAAGTTTACCAGCGACCCATAAGTAGTAATAATATTTTCTTTATTAGAAAATTTTTTTAGATCATATTCAGGGATAATAATTTTATTAAATTTTCTATTAAATATATATGGATTTAGAATATGACAATTTGTACAATTATTTACTTTTTTGAAGATAAGATTATATGGTGCTGAAATTCTTCCACAAGAAATTATTAAATCTACATCTAATTCAAATTTTTTTCTGAATAGAAAGCTTTCTAATTTTAAAAGATAATATATGAAAATACTCGGAGAATATTTAATAAATCTTCCAGTAACTTTCATATATTTTACATTGATTTTTTTTTTTGATCTTTTTAATTCTCTTACTAAGGAATCACACTGATTAATACTACTTTGTTTGTCATCAGTGATTACTAAAATTTTAAACATATTTTTTTAAATATTTTAAAGCTAAATATCTATAAATAACTGCAAGGTAAATCATAAAAAACATTGCAAAAATATTGTCACTTAAAAAATGTCCTCCCATTGATATTCTAAAAAAACTGACTATAAAACCTATAAAAATATTAATTAAAAGGAAAATTGGGTTTTTTAGTAGTATTGTTCCAGAGATAAATGAGAAAGCCGCTGAAGCTTCTCCGCTTATCCAGGAGCAATTTTTGTCACATTGATCAGATTTTTGAAATGCAGGGGTATAAATTTTTTCACCACCAAATTCATTTACGTATGCAGGTCTTGCTCTTCCCCAAGTGTCCTTAAAATACATATTTGCAATTATCCCACATCCAATTATTGGGCCTATAACAAGTCCAAGTAAAACTAGCCTATACCTTAAAGTAAAAATAGATTTTTTTTTTATCTTTTTTAAAAGATAGAAAAAAATCAATAAAGAAAAGGCGACGATTGAAAAGAATATCATAAAATCTTTAAAAAAAGATCTTAAATCTTTTATTAATGTAAATTTTTCAGATAAAAACTGACCATCACTAAAAAAAAAGTTTGAAAAGGTTATATCATATTCAGGAAAACAAAGAAAAAAGAATGAAAAAATTACAAAAAAAAAGGTATTAATTTTTAAAATATTTCTTTTTGTCCAAAAAAGCATCTAAAATTATTTAAAATTTTTCTTTGGTTTGAGCTTATTTAAATACCTTAGTCTTAAAACAATTATTGATAATGCAATAATTAAAATCGCTACAGACTCATAAATTAATATTGATGGATCTAAGTCTTTTTTTTGTAAAATTATTAGTCTTGAAATTGCTGTAATAGCTATTATTAACGGATAAGTTATCCTAATTTCCTCATTTAATAAATAAACACGAATCATTCCCATTACCTCAACATAAATGAAAAGTAACAAAAGATCAGCTAAATCAACTTTTTTTGATAAAATCATCTGATATACTTCGTTGAGAAAACCAAAAACAGATCCTAGAAGGATTAAAAGTACTGCTCCAACTTGAATTATTCTAATAATTTTTACAATATCCATATACCAAATATCTACTTATTTTCAATTAAGTCAATTAAACATTTTATTAAGAATTTAACCTCTCTTAGACTATTGTAATAATGAAAAGACACTCTGATAACGTCTTTTATTTTTTTTTTTTTGAAATAATGCATTGATGTTTGATTATTTGAAATTGAAGTTAATATTCCCTTATTAAGAAGGAAATCACTCACTTCACTTGATGAAAATCCCTTGATTGAGAAAGTATTTATTCCTGATAAAAAATTTATGTTTTCATAAAACTTTATTTTTTTTGGATCAAAAGGATATGATCTTAAAAAGAAACTCAGATCTCTTATTTTTTTTTCTATTTTTCTTATTCCAATTTTATTTATCTGATAAATAGCATTAGACAAACCTAGCTTTAGTGCAGGAGAATGCTCAAACGTTTCGAATGGATAATTCTTTGTCTTTATCTTATAACTATTATTTTTTAATAAAGCATTTTTAATATCAAGGAGAGATGGATTTATTTTATTTTTTAAATTTGAATTTAGATAAATAAATCCAGTACCGCGGGGACCTCTCAGGTACTTTCTGCCAGATCCAAAAAGAATATCACATTTTATTTTTTTTACATCAATTTCTTTCTGCCCAATAGATTGACAAGCATCTAAAACAAAAATAATGTTTTTATTAATTTTTTTTATTAATCTACCTACCTCCTCGACATTTATCAAATCCCCGCATTGAGAGGCTATGTGACATAAGAAAATCATCTTAGTATTTTTATCAATTTTTCTTTGAAGGTCAGTAAGAGAAACTTGTCCATTTTGTTCAAGATTGCAAACTTTGTGATTGATTTTTTTGTTAAGCAAATTTAGATAATTACTTCCATATTCATTATCAAAAATAATTACATTTTCATTTTTTGAAAAGTTTATTGAATTAATAAAAAAATTTAATGCATGTGTAGAGCTTTGTAAAAAAGAGATTTCTGTAACCTTTGAATTTATAAGTTTTGATAATTGAGTATAAAATCTATTAATTTCTTTTTTATACTTACTCTCGGCAAGATATCCACCAATGCTCTTTTCATTTTCTAGATATTTTTTAACGATACTTAGGGTTGATTTCTCTGGAAAACTTGAGCCAGCATTATTAAAATTTATATAACCCAATCTTTATAAACCCTTAAAAAAAAAACTCCAAAATACTTGTTATCATCTGTAACTATGTCAACCACCTCATACCCTGCAGAGAATGTTAGTTTCTTGAATTCTGGTATCGAATATTTGTAGGAATTTTCTGTATGAATGCTTTCGCCTTTTTTAAAAATAATTTTTTTGTCAGATATATTTATGGTTTGATTTTCCTTACTTATTAAATGCATCTCGATTCTTTTTTTTTTTTCATTGAAATAAGCTAAATGCTCAAAATTATCTGCATCAAATTTTGCATCTAACTTTTTATTAATACCCACAAGAATATTTTTGTTAAATTTAGCTGTTATACCATTTGAGTCATTGTATGCTTTTTCCATCAACTTTCTGTCTTTTCTAATATCAATACCTATGACTAAATGATTATTTTTACCCAGTATATTTGCAAATTTTTTTAATAAGTTTCG
>NTKR01000023.1 GCA_002457065.1 alpha proteobacterium MED-G10
AAGCTTGACGGCTCTTTAAAACATATTGAATTTGTTCCAATGAGCGAAGAGAGAGCGCTTGTAATCTTAATAACCGAAGATGGTATAATTGAAAACAGAATTATCAAAACACCTAAAGGCTTACCAAATTCACTTTTAATAGAAACAACTAATTATCTGAATTCTATAATTAAGGGACGCACATTAAGTCAAAGTAAAAAGATTATTAATGAAGAAATTCAAAATGACAAATTAAGCATAGATGATGTCGCTGAAAAATTAATTAATGATGGTATTGCTTGTTGGGATGATGCATGTAAGAAGAATAAATTGATTGTAACTGGGACATCAAAACTTCTCGATGATGTGAGTGCCATTGAACAGTTAGAGGATGCCAGGATCTTAATAGAAAAACTTGAAAGCAAGAAAAATCTGATCGGAATTCTTGACGAAACACAAGAAGCCGAAGGCCTTCAAATCTACATTGGCTCAGAAAATAATCTATTTGGCTTTACTGGATGTTCAACAATTATAAGTCCTTTTAGAAATAAGGATAAAGAAATTATTGGGGCAATAGGTGTCATTGGTCCAATGAGGATTAATTATGCTAAAATAATTCCAGTTGTTGATTATACAGCCAAACTTATAGGAAAAAAATTTCAAATTACTAATTAGGAGGGATAAATGCAAAAGGATCCAATAAACAAAAATAAATCTTCTAAACAAAAGTCTAATCAGGATCTAAAAGAAAATAAAACTGAAGAACAAAAAAAAGATAGTGTTGATAAAAATCAAGAAATTGTTAACGATCTGAAACATAAATTGAAAGAATGTGAAGATAAGCTTCTAAGATCTCTTGCTGAAAACGATAACCTAAGAAAAAGACATGAAAAAGAAACAGAGGATAACTTAAAGTATGCTACAAAAAACTTTGCATTTTCTCTTTTACCAGTCACAGATAATTTTCAAAGGGCAATTCAATCCATTCCTGATGATGTATCTGAAAAAGACAAACTGTTGAAGAATCTTGTAATCGGAATACAAGCTGTTGAAAAAGAACTTGATGATGTTTTTGTGAAAAATGGGATAAAAAAATTTGATTCACTTGATCAAAAATTTAATCCTGAGATTCATCAAGCGGTTTCAAAAGTGAATAATGATAAACCAGAGGGAACGATTGTAGAAGAATTCCAAAGAGGCTATATGATAGGAGATAGATTGTTAAGAGCTGCAATGGTAGTTGTGTCAATGGGACCGGAAAAAAAGGAAGAGAAAAAATAGCTTCAAAATTTTCATTTTTCACTTGATTACTTAATAAACTTTATACTATATATAAATTGCTTACAGTTTTTTGTAGGTGCCTCATAGGGCCTGCGAAAAATTCTGTCCAATATTAATAAGGAAGAAAAGGAGCTATGATGTCAATTATAGGTATAGATTTAGGCACCACAAATTCTTGTGTTGCCATTATGGATGGTAAATCCCCAAAAGTAATAGAAAATGTTGAAGGAGCAAGAACAACCCCTTCAATGGTAGCATTCACGGAAAATGAAGAGAACTTAGTAGGTCAATCTGCAAAACGCCAGGCCGTTACAAACCCAGAGAAGACTTTATTTGCAATTAAAAGATTGTTAGGGAGAAGAATGGACGACCCTTCAGTTAAGAAAGATATGGAGATCTTACCCTACAAAATTACTGCTGGAGATAATCAAGATGCTTGGGTTGACATTTCTGGAAAAAAATATTCACCAAGTCAAATAAGTGCAATGATCCTTCAAAAAATGAAGGAGACAGCAGAGAAATTTCTGGGTAAACCAGTCAAAGAAGCAGTTATCACTGTGCCAGCATATTTTAATGATGCACAAAGGCAGGCCACTAAAGATGCAGGAAAAATTGCTGGGTTGGACGTAAAAAGAATTATTAATGAGCCCACTGCAGCAGCACTTGCTTATGGTTTAGATAAAAAAAAAACAGGAACAGTTGCTGTTTATGATCTTGGTGGAGGAACATTTGATATTTCTATACTTGAGATAGGTGATGGAGTATTTGAGGTTAAGGCTACTAATGGTGACACTAAACTTGGTGGGGAAGACTTCGACAATGTTTTAATAGATTATTTTGCAGCAGAGTTTAAAAAAGAGCAATCAATAGATTTAAAAAGTGATAAACTGGCACTCCAAAGACTCAAAGAGGCTGCAGAAAAAGCTAAAATTGAACTTTCTACAGCGGCTCAAACTGAAGTTAATCTTCCTTTTATTACTGCCGATGCTTCTGGTCCAAAACATCTTAACATCAAGCTATCAAGGTCAAAATTTGAAACTCTTGTTTCTGATCTAATAGATAGATCAATCGAACCGTGCAAGCAGGCCTTAAAGGATGCAGGCCTAAATGCCGGAGAAATCAATGACGTAATTTTAGTTGGCGGGATGACAAGAATGCCAAAAGTCATAGAAGCAGTTAAAAATTTTTTCGGTAAAGATCCAAATAGAAGCGTAAATCCTGACGAAGTGGTTGCTCTAGGTGCAGCTGTGCAAGGGGGAGTTTTATCCGGAGATGTTAAGGATGTTTTGCTTTTAGATGTTACACCATTATCTTTGGGGATAGAAACATTAGGGGGTGTGTTCACCAAACTTATTGAAAAAAATACCACCATCCCAACAAATAAAAGCCAAACATTTTCTACTGCTGATGATAATCAATCCGCAGTTACAATAAGGGTTTTTCAGGGTGAAAGACAAATTGCTGCTGATAATAAACTTTTAGGACAGTTTGATCTAGTTGGTATTCCTCCAGCACCTAAGGGTACTCCTCAAATAGAGGTTACATTTGACATTGATGCAAATGGTATTGTAAAAGTTTCTGCTAAGGACAAGGCAACAGGAAAAGAGCATCAAATTCAGATTAAGGCTTCAGGTGGATTATCTGATGAAGAGATTGAGAAAATGGTAAAAGATGCTGAAGCTAATGCTGACTCTGACAAGAAAAAATTAGAGGAGATTGAAGCTAGGAATAACGCTGATTCAATTGTTCACAGTACTGAAAAGAGTCTTAAAGAACACGGTGCGAAAGTCCCTAAAGAAGACAAGGAAAAAATTGAAAAGTCTCTTGAAGACTTAAAAGGAGCGCTCAAAAATGAAAAAACTGACCCTGCTGAACTAAAAGAAAAAACTGATAAATTAGTTCAAGATTCTATGAAGCTTGGTGAAATTATGTATAAAGAGGCTCAAGAAAAAGCAGAGAAAGAAAAGAAAGAATCACCCAAAAGTAGTGGTGAATCAAAATCTGATAATAAAAAATCAAAAAAAGGAAAGAAAGATCCTAAAGTTGTTGATGCCGATTTTGAAGACGTTACCGATAATAAAGAGGCAAAAAAAGATAATGACGAGAAATCTGCATAATTAATTTTTTAATTCTATGTCAAAAAAAGATTATTATGATGTTCTAGGCGTTTCAAGAGATTCAGATGCGAGTTCCTTAAAATCTGCTTACAGAAAACTAGCTATGAAATATCATCCAGATAAGAACCCTGGAGATAGCAATGCAGAAAAAAAATTTAAGGAAGTCTCTGAAGCTTATGAAATTCTTTCTAATTCAGAAAAAAGACAAGCTTATGATCAATATGGGCACGATGCCTTTAATCAAGCTGGCGGCTCAGGGTTCTCAGATGGGTTTAGTGGATTTGGAAACTTCTCAGATATTTTTGAAGATTTCTTTGGGGATATTGGAGGAAGACAATCCAGACAGAGAGAACAAAGAGGTCAAGATCTTAAATATGAGATTGATATAGATTTGCGAGAGGCATACACGGGGTTAAAAAAAGAAATCTCTTTTGATACCTTAATTCGTTGTGACGTTTGTAGCGGGTCTGGTTCAGAAAAAGGAAATGGACTAAAAAATTGCGGTGTTTGCGGAGGATCTGGAAGAACACGAGCGTCTCAAGGATTTTTTACTGTTGAAAGAACTTGCTCCGCTTGCGGGGGTGCAGGTCAAGTCATTACAGATCCGTGTACTACTTGTAATGGAGAAGGTAGAAGAAGAAAGAATAGGAAGCTAGAAGTTAACATCCCTGCGGGTGTAGAAGAAGGAAGTAGAATAAGACTATCAGGTGAAGGGGCAGTTGGCCCAAATGGGTCATCTCCAGGAGATTTATATCTATTTATTAGTATGGTTCCTCATGAAATATTTGAGAGAGAAGCAACAGAAATTTTTTGTAACGTTCCTATTTCTATTGTAAATGCTTCTCTCGGTGGATCGGTAGATGTACCTACAGTTTCTGGAGGAAAGGTAAAGGTGAAAATTCCTGCAGGATCTCAAAATGGTGATCAATTTAAACTCACTGGCAAAGGTATGCCAACATTAAGATCAACGTCATTTGGAGATATGATTATTTCACTTAATGTCGAAGTGCCTAGGAATTTGTCCGACAATCAAAAAAGATTATTAAAAGAGTTTGATGAGGAATCTTCTCAAAAAAACAACCCTGAAAGTTCCGGATTTTTTTCTAAAGTCAAAGACTTTTGGGATGGTTTAACTTAATATCATCGGGATGAGTAAAATTAAATTAGGTATCTTTGGGCCTAGTGGAAGAATGGGCCAAGACATAGTAAAGCAAATAACTCATTTTGATGATATTGAATTAAGTGCATTATGTGAGAAGGAAGATCATCCCTCAATCAATGAGAAGATAAATGACATAAAAATTGATTCAGATTTGAAGAATTTGATCAAGAACTCGGATGTTATAATTGATTTTACAAAGCCAAAAGCTACATTAAGCCTACTAGCAGAAATCAAAATTAGTGATAAGAATACAGCTTTAGTAACCGGGACAACTGGTTTTTCAAAGGAGGATGAGATTAAATTTAGTGAACTTTGTGATGGTCTAAAAGTTTTACGATCCTTTAATATGAGTTTGGGAGTAAATATGTTAAAAACACTCGTTAATATTTCATCAAAAAACCTATCAGAAATTTCTGATATCGAAATACTTGAATATCATCACAATAGAAAAAGAGACGTTCCATCGGGAACGGCATTAAGCCTTTTTGGTTCCATTAAAGACGGCGCAGGATCTGAAAAAAATATTGTTTACAGAACTGAAGATAATGACAGAATTAGAAAAAGAAATGAAGTCGGGTTTTCTTCTATAAGAGGCGGTGATGTTGTTGGTGAACACTCAGTATTTTTTTTTATGGATGGAGAAAGAATAGAACTTACTCATAAGGCTAGTGACAGAAAAATTTTTTCTGTTGGAGCCTTAAAGGCGTCAATATGGCTTCATAAGGAAAAACCAGGATTGTACTCAATCTTAGATATGATAGAATGAATATATGAATGGTTTTAAAAAATTTTTCATTTTTTTGTTTTTGTTTGTAATATCTTCCTGTGAAGAAAAAATTTCTCAAAGTGATCTTGATGAGTATAAGGAAGTTATGGATATTAGACTTGGCCACTTGGGAAACGCAATAATTATGCAAGGTAGATTGTTAGACTCATTTAATTTGAGCAACGAAAGGGCAGATGAAGATCATTTTAAAGAAGCTGAAGAATTAATTAAATCAAATCTTAAATCCTTTGGGCGCTCCGATGAACTAAAGAAATTGAAAATTCCGAATTCGGGTAAACTAAGAGAGATACATTATTCTTTAATTGAAGCGTCTGAACTACTAATAGCCTCCGGCAATGCGTTAGAGGACAATGCCTGGCTAGGGGGGTCAGTCTCCTTTGCTGAACGGAACCTAGAAACTGCTCGTGTGACCTTTCAAAAGGCTATAAAAACCGTCTATGCAATTGAAGACGGTAAAGAAGTTAAACCTGAAATGGAATACAAAGAGTATGACGTTGGTGAAAAACCAAATAAGATTGAGCTTAAATAATAATCAAACTCTTTTGTTAACAAGAAAAGCTCCATAGACGATCATAGTTAGACCAATAAACAAATTTACAGTTAATTTTTCGTCCATAAAAATATAAGACCATAAAAAACCAAAGCATGGGATTAGGTAGTTACTTTGACTTGCAAAGACCGCATTTTCAATTTCTATTAATTTAAAGAAAACTGTTATGGCTAATCCTGTGCATAGGATACCTAGGACGCTCGCGCTAACCATATTAGAAAACGTAATTCTTGAAAAAATTAGATCAATTGGATCACTTTGAATGAAGAAGTATATGAAGATTGTGGGGATACAAATTATTGTGGCAACAGCTATTGAACAAAATGCAAGTTCTATTGATGATTGGTTTTTTAGAGTTTTTACCCAGTTTGCAGAAAAAGCATAAAACATAGAGGAAAGAATGATTAAAAGTGAAAAGTAAATATGTTTATCATTTGAAACAGACTCATTTGGATTAATAAAAATGTACATCCCAAAGAAACCCAGGACTAATCCTAAATAAACGTTATTCTTTGGAGATTTTGTTTTAAAAAAATAAAAAGATAAGATAAACGTAAAAATCGGCATTGTACCTATCAGAGTAGAAGCAACCAAGCTATCTACATAAACCTCGCTCCAACTAATTAAATTAAATGGCACAACATTTCCTATAATGGCAATTATTAATAAATCTTTTTTATTATGAAAAAAAAGGTTTTTAATCTTTTTGGTGTTACAAAAGAAAAATAAGAAAATAGTAGCAATTAATAGACGATAAAATGTAAGGAGGACTGGCTGTATATTTTCAACACTCAATTTTATGAATATAAAGGAGCTTCCCCAGATCGCTGACAGTAAGATCAGCGCAAGAAAGCTTTTGTAATTGCTAATTTCTTTTTGCAGTGTTTTTTACCAAATTATTTTTTAATTTATATTTTTCAATAGCCTCTTCAATTTTCTTTAGTAGTTTTTTTTTATCATTTATATTTAAAAAAGAACCTACCAAGACAATTTTTTCTTTAGACTTAATAATCAAATTTTTGTTATTTCTTTGTCCTGTGATTTCTGCCTTTAGCCAGTAGGGCTCAAGATCCCAAGTTTGTTGTTTGCCAGAGGGAAAGCAACGCGTTATCTCAAACTTTTTATCAAGAAGTCTTAAATTTTCAAAGATTTCCCCACTTTTATAATTAATTTTGAAAGCATAATATAGCATTAGTACATCTAGGCCCAGAAAACCAAAGACTGGCCATGCCCCGATTTTCCAAAAGAAAATACCTATACCCAGAAAAATAGACGTGACCCAAATCATTAAATATTTGAATCCTTTCTTTGATAAACTTCTGTAGGGTAAAACGGTTAAATTTAAAAAATTATTGGTCATAGTATTATATAAAATTCTTTTTATATTTTTTAAAGCTATAATTTAAATATGTAGAAAAAGGATTATTAGTAATGTAAGTATTACATATCTAAATGTTTCAGGGATACAAAAAATATTTATTAAAAAAGTTAGATCGCATTAGCCTTATTCTCAAGGGATACACAAGCATTGCGAATCTTTTTAAAAAGGAAAAAATTTATGACTAAAAAAATTATGGGGATGGGTAACGCTGTTTTAGATATTCTGGCCAATGCAAAAGATTCTGACCTGGAGAAGAATAAACTAATAAAAGGAACTATGGCTTTAGTTGATCAGAAAGAATCTGACAGTCTTTTAAACGAAATTAATTTTGTAAAAAAAGACGCTGGAGGATCTGTTGCTAATTCTTTAGCCGCCATATCACATTTTGGTGGAAATGCATTTTTTTGTGGAAAGGTCAAAGATGACGATTTAGGTAATGAATTCGTTAGTAGTATGGAAAATGTTGGGACTAAATTTCTTTGTAAAAAATCAACAGACGGTCTTCCAACAGCTAGATGTATTGTGATGGTGACGCCAGATGGAGAAAGAACAATGCAAACATTTCTTGGTGCCAGCACAACTCTATCTAGTCAAGACATTGATTATTCATTTTTTGAGGATATTGATTATATTTTAATCGAAGGGTACTTATGGAGTTCTCCAACAGCCAGAGAGGCCATACAAAAATCCATTGACTTTGCAAAAAAAAATAAAATCAAAATCGTGTTTTCTTTGTCCGATGCCGGTTTAGTAAATATGTTTAGGACTGATTTTGAGGAATTTATAACCGATAATGTAGATATTTTGATAGGCAACGAAAATGAATTTAAAGAACTTAACAAATCATCTACAAATAAATTTGATCTAGATAATATTGATAAGATAGTTGAAGTAGGGGTAGTTACAATGGGAGAAAAAGGAGCTATCATTTTAAATAATCAACAGAAGATTGCTATTGAAGCTGAAAAAGTTGATAAGGTCATAGATTCTACTGGTGCTGGTGATATGTTTGCTGCAGGTTTTTTGTTTGAACTTTTAAATGGAAAGTCATTAGAAACTTCAGGAGAATTTGGGTGTAAAGTGGCTTCAAAAATTGTAACTCAGTATGGTGCAAGGCCTCCCAAGGATTTCCTTAATAATATCAAGTGAAGTAATTAATTATTCCAAAACCAAAGATTGGAATCTGAAAACCAAAATTTGTCAGAACCGCGTTGTCCTTGCTAAAAAAACCATAGATTGTCCAAAAAATAACACCTAATCCGTGTGTAAAAATGTTCATAGGATAAATATTAATATTGGTTAATAATATTCCTGCTAGAACAAAAAAAGTTCCAATCCATTTTATTTTTGACATATTTCTCCTTTGTAAAGTTTATATATATTTTATTTTCCCCAACACTTTTCACTAATTTTCATAACAATGGGGTAATTGCTTTTATTACCTCAGCGGGACTAATGAGATTTATATTTTTACTCAAATGATTTTTTTGAGATGAAATAACTTCATTATATTTATTTCCAATAGGTGAAAACTTCTCTGAACTAGTTGGCCCAAAAATTGTTAATATTGGAATTCCGGAAGCTGATATTAGATGACCACATCCAGTGTCATTTGAAATACCAAACTTGCAAGTTTTTGAAATCTTAATAGTTTTTAAAGGGTCAGTGCTTTTAATTATTTTTGACAACTTTAGGGATTTTTTTATCAGAGGAATCATATCAAACTCATTTGGACCAATAAGAAATACAGGTGTAAACTTTTTTTTTATTAAGAAATTTCCTACCTCTAAAAAATAATTCAAGTTCCACCTCTTCATTTTAATAGAGGCTCCAGGACATATTGCTACATTTTTTTTTGTTTTTGAAAGGGAGGTATTATTTAAATGAAAACTTTTATTTGAAAGTAAATTTACAAGCTTAACTAAGCTCAAACTTAAATTTTTTTCAGGTTGGCTAGTCAGAGGGATGTCAGAAAAAAAATTTTTACAAGAAGTTGTAATGAAAAGTTTTGTCCTAATTCTTTGTAATAAAATTGTCGTTAGAAATCTTTTTTGAGTATCTATGACTATATCATAGTCTCCAACATCTATTTTTTTGAAGAACTCCCATAAACTTGAGCCGTAGTTAATGTTATCTTTTACTTTAAAAATTAGATTCTTTGATAACGGTTTTAACTTACCAGAAAATATTGATCTTCCTTTTCCGGCAAACCATACGATATCGGAATTTGGATAGCACTCTTTCAAAAATTTTAAAGCGGGTAACTTTAACAATGCATCTCCTAAGAGATCTAACCCGACATAAATTAGTATTTTTTTTTTAGATAGATTTTTACCTTCGAATTTTCTAATTTCACTTTCTCTCCATGTTTCAAAAACAATTAACTTAATATGATTTAATGGTAAAACCTTTACATACTTATTTTTTAAAAATAGAAAATAATTTTTAGATACAAATGAAACGCCTAATTCTTTTTTCTGCCAAGACCAACATCTTGACAAGATTTTTTTCTTACATTTTTCAATAATTTTTTTGTCGATAAATGGATGACTCTCAATGAAACTTATGGTGGCTATTGATAAGTCATAAAGGGTCTGCGCTTTATTACTCATCACTCTATTCTCAACAAACTCTGGGCCAACGCATATTAACTTTTTACTTAATCCTACAGACAGCCTTTTGTTAGTTTTATTTCTTAGGTGAAATCCAGCAATCTTTAAAGGCAATGAGTAGTCTTGAACGAAAACACTCTCATCAAACCCACCAACTTTTTTAAAAGCGTCTGTTCTTACCATTAGGTTACTTGACCCTCCCCATCCACTAAGGATAAACTTTTTAAAAGCGTTATTAAAAATAAACGAAGGTGATGAATCTTTTTTGAATTTATAATTGAATATATTTTTTATCCATTCCCAATGCCCATAAAGTAAATCTAACTTTAATCTTTCCATTTCTGAGAACATATATTTTAAAGAATCAGGTGCAATAATATCATCTCCATCAACTATTTTTATGTGAGAGAACTTTACAAATTTTGCTGCTGTATTAATTGATATACTTGGTCCAGTATTTGGTTTGGAGATAAATTTAAAATTATATTTTTTATTTTTCAAAAAATTATTTATTTTTTTCTTTGAATCATCACTTGATCCGTCGTCAACAATTATCAGTTGAACATTTTTAGTCATTTGGGGTTCAATAGACTTTAGAGTATTTTCAATAAATTTTGCTTTATTAAAAACCGTGACGATTACAGTTATCCCACTTTTTAAACTCATTTACTAATAATAATTTTTAGTTAACTTTGAACAAGTTATTTATTTTAAGGTTAATCATTATCCATTGAGTACCCTGCGGACCTAACGGTTCTGATATAATTTTGTTGGCCAGAGGGGTCAATCGCTTTTCTGAGTCGCCTTATGTGTGTATCAACGGTTCTTGATTCAACATAGATTCCATGCCCCCAAACAGAGTCCAAGAGCTGTTCTCTTGAATAAACTCTTCCTGGATTTTCTATAAAATGCTTCAGTAATTTATATTCAGTTGGACCCAAATGAATTCTTTTACCATCGCGAAATACCTTATGTTCATCTAAGTTAAGTGTAATATCTCCAAATCCAATGACTTCTTTTCCAGATGAGGTTGAACGTCTGAGAAGAGATTTAATCCTTGCTATAAGTTCTGTTGGGCTAAATGGTTTAGTGATGTAGTCGTCCGCTCCTGTATTTAAACCTCTTACTTTGTCTTCCTCTTCTCCTTTAGCTGATAAAATTATTATCGGTAATGAAACTGTTTCCTTCCATCTTCTTAAAATCTTGCATACTTCGATGCCAGTGGGCGCAGGTATCATCCAGTCAATAATTGCCAGCGCTGGTAGCTCTTCTTTAATAAGCATTAAAGCATCTTCACCATTGGTAGCTTCTCTTACAGAAAAACCATTTTTTTCAAGATTGTGTGTAATCATTGGCAAAAGTGCCGCATCATCTTCAACTACGACAATTTTTTGTTTGTTATCCATTACCTAGTTATTTTTCCTTTTAAATTATATATTACTTCTTTTGAAATAACTTTTGATAAGTCCCCTATTCTCTCAAGTTCTTTGGCAATGAAGAGCATTTGGGTTGAAAAACCAATAATCTCTCTATCCTCCATCATAAGATGTAAATGTTCTCGAAAACATGTTTCGTAAACAGAGTTTATAGTCACATCTTCAGTTGGTACAACCTGTGCTATTTTATGACTATCTTGATCAAATGAGCTCAACGCTTTTGAATAATTTTTTACTACCAGTTGTCCCAATTGATAAATTGAATCAGTTAGATAATTTTCTGGAACTTTTTTTACATGGAGGATGCGCCCGGCGATATTTGCTGCGTGATCTCCAATTCTCTCTAAAATACTTGAGATCTTTAATGATATTATTATTTTTCTTAAATCATCAGCTAAAGGCTGTCTTTTTGTAAGAGTTATTGTTGCAAATTCTCTTATCTCGACTTCTAGAGAATCAATGACGTCATCGCTTTTTTGAATTTCTTTTGCTTTAGCAAGATTTATGATTTTTGTAACTTCTATGGCTTGAAATATTTGTCTTTCAACTAATACACCCATTTCAAGCAGTTTTGCTTTAAGTGTATTTAAGTCATCATCATATGTTGATACAATATGTTCTCTCATATTTTTATCCTATCTTCCCCGTAATATAATCTTGAGTTTTTACTTGTTTTGGCATTGAGAAAATTTCCTCAGTTTTTCCGACTTCAATTAAATTACCCATATGGAAAAAAGCCGTTTGTTGTGAGACTCTTGCCGCTTGTTGCATCGAATGTGTTACAATTACAATGGTAAAATTTTTCGCAAGTTCATCAATTAGTTCTTCAATAATAGCCGTTGCAATGGGATCTAGTGCTGAACACGGTTCGTCCATTAAAATTACTTCAGGGCTAACAGCTATTGCTCTAGCTATGCAGAGACGTTGTTGTTGTCCACCTGACAATGACGTTCCGGGTTCATCTAATCTATCTTTTACCTCATTATATAAGCCAGCTTTTTTCAAACTATCTTTAACTAAATCGTTTAATTCATCTTCACTATTTACTATACCATGAATTTTGGGCCCGTAGGCAACATTATCAAAAATTGATTTTGGAAATGGATTAGGTTTTTGGAAAACCATACCAATTCTCGCTCTCAGCAGAACAGGATCTAAACCTTTTTCATAGATATTTTTTTCATCAATCAATATTTTTCCTTCAATTCTACAAATATCAATGGTGTCGTTCATTCTATTTAAACATCTTAGAAATGTTGACTTGCCGCAACCGCTGGGGCCAATTAAGGATGTTACTTTTTTTTCTGGGATTTCTAAATTGATTGAATCTAAAGCTTTTTTATCGCCATAAAAAACACTAATTTTTTTACTTTTTATTTTAATACTATTTGACATTACCATTTTTTCTCAAACTTTTGTCTTACAAAGACAGCTAATCCATTCATCAATATTAAAAAAGTTAATAGTACCATTACCCCTGCCGCTGTCAATTCTAAGAACCCCCGAGCTGCCGTACTTTTCCATAAATAAATTTGCACAGGTAATACCGTTGCGGAGTCAGTAAACGATCCTGGGATATCGACTATGAATGCAACCATCCCAATCATCAACAAAGGTGCAGATTCCCCAAGTGCCTGTGACATTCCTATAATTGTCCCTGTCAATATCCCTGGCATTGAAAGTGGAAGAACGTGATGATTAACAGTTTGAAATTTTGTTGCACCTAATCCTATGGCCGCCTCTCTTATTGATGGGGGAACAGCTTTTAAAGACGCTCTAGTTGCAATAATAATTGTAGGTAGAGTCATCAATGCTAAAACCATCCCACCAACTATTGGGGCAGACCTTGGTAAGTGCATTACGTTTAAGAAAATTGCTAGTCCAAGTAAACCAAAAATTATTGAGGGAACAGCGGCTAAATTATTAATATTTACTTCAATAAAGTCTGTAAATCTATTTTTTGGTGCCAGTTCTTCTAAAAAAACCCCTGCTGCTACGGCTATTGGAAATGAAAGGATTAGTGTTATGAGAAGAGTAAAAAAGGAACCAAGCATTGATCCAAGAACGCCCGCTTGTTCTGGCTCTGTTGAATCAGCTTTTGAAAAAAAATTTTTATTAAATCCAAACTTTAAGTTGCCATTTTCTTTGAAAGTTTTAAACCAGCTTAGTTCAAGGTCATCAACCAACCTGTCTGATTCTACAATCTCTTCCATCTCTGGATTTTTATGTATTACATCAATTGTCGATGAAGCTAGCAACCAGAGTTGTTTTGATTTACCTATTAATTCTTGGTCGGATAAAACTAAATTCATTAAATTCTTTTCTTCAGAACTTGATATGAATTCGTGTAATTTTCTTTTTTCTTCTCTTTTCTCTACTTCAGGAAAGTAATTATCTAATGAGTTAGTAATAATTTTTCTGAAATTTGCAAATTTGATATCCTCAATGTCTCGTTTTCCTTCAACATCTATAATCTTCTCATCAAAAAAAATATTTAACTCAATATATGTGCTCTTAAATGCACTCTGTCCCTGAGAAAAAATTGAGTATAAAATAATTATTAAAAAGAGAATAGCAAATGATATTCCTATGAATCCAAGAAACTTAAACCTCTTTTCTGATCTTTGCCTTTTACTCAAAGATAATTTAATTTTTTCAGTGATATTAGTCATATATTTCTCTGTATTTCCTAACTATTTTTAAAGCATAGAGATTCAACAAAAGTGTTGCAAAAAACAATGTAATTCCTAATGCAAATGCAGCTAATGTCTTAGCGCTATCGAATTCCTGATCACCAACTAATAACGTTACTATTTGAACGGTAACAGTAGTTACGGCCTCAAAAGGATTAGCGGTGAGATTAGCAGCAATGCCCGCTGCCATTACTACAATCATAGTTTCGCCAATAGCTCTTGAAACAGCTAGTAAGATTGCTCCCATTATTCCGGGTAAAGCGGCAGGCAAAACAACCCTCATAATTGTTTCTGATTTCGTTGCGCCCATTGCATATGATCCTTCTCTGAGAGACATTGGAACGGAGTTGATCACATCATCTGATAATGAGGAAATAAATGGTATTATCATTATTCCCATTACGCCTCCAGCGGCGAGAGCGCTCTCTGAGGCAATGGAAAAACCAAAAAAACTTACTAAATCTTTCAAAAAAGGTCCTACCGTAATTGCTGCAAAAAACCCATAAACGACTGTTGGAACTCCTGCTAAAATTTCAAGCACAGGCTTTAGAAACTTTCTAACTTTTAAATTTGCATATTCAGAGATATAAATGGCGGATAATAGGCCTATTGGGATGGCCACTGACATAGCCACCAAAGTTATAAGCAATGTCCCAGAAAATATTGGTACAGCTCCAAATGCACCTTGACTAGCTACTTGGTCTTCTCTAATTGCAGTTTGAGGACTCCATGCAAGACCAAATAGAAAATCAAAAAAAGGAACCTTTTCAAAAAAACGAATGGCTTCGAAAATTAATGAAAAAACAATTCCTATTGTTGTAATAATAGCAATTACTGAACAGAAAATTAAAATGTTTATATTTGTTTTTTCAACAGACTGACGGGCTTGAAAAGAAATTGAGATTTTTCTGAGCGAAAAAATACTAAATATTAATGCAACAAATAAAACCATCAAATAAACATAAGAGTCAGAGGTCTCTTTTATGTATTCGTAGTATTTTGCAGATTCTATGATTAGTGGATTTGTACCTGGAAAAAAATTATTTGGATTTGTTGCTTTTATAGTATCGATGAGCATTGATGGGTCTCCATCAAATGAAGAAGTTAAGTCAACACTAATCTTATTCTCAAGTAAAAGATCTAGAATAAATGGTTTTAAAAAAATCCATACCAAAAGTATTGTTGTACTAACTAAAATGAAAGACAAAAGTGCGTGTCTTCCATAATAATTGGGGAGGGAGGGTAATTTTGGTCCTTTTTCAATATTAGAATTTATTCTAAGAGCTTTAGTTGTTCCATACCAATTAACGTAGAACCCAACTAAACACAATAGCGTAAAAAAGGACCAAAACCCCATTAATTTGCCTTAATAAAATATTATTATTTTTTTAATACTTTACCGTCAAATTTAGCTAATGTCTTCCCATCTTTCTCAAACTTAGCTCTTTCAGATTCTGAAAGTGGAATTAAACCTTTGGAAATTAGATATCCTTCAGTACCAATTGCCTTGTTTGAAGTGAATTCTCTGACGTATTCTTTAACACCAGGAATTACAGATGCGTGTGCATTTTTCACATAGAAAAATAAAGATCTTGATACAGGATATTTACCTGAAGAAATTGCTTCAAATTCAGGAAAAACTCCATCAACTTTTGCAGCTTTAACCTTATCTCTATTTTGATCTAAAAATGAATATCCAAAAACACCAAGTGCGCCAGGATCAGCTACTAACTTTTCAATGATAAGGTTATCATTTTCTCCAGCTTCAACATATGGACCGTCTTCTCTAACGCCTCTACATTCTTTTTTGTAGAGCTTTTTATCCTTCTTTTTCAAAGCTTTTCTCCCAGCAAACTTTTTACAACCTCTTTCTATTGCTAATTCGTTGAAAGCATCTCTAGTTCCAGATGTTGGTGGAGGGCCGATTACAACGATTGGAGCTGCAGGTAGAGCAGGGTTAACTTCATTCCACATTTTGTATGGATTTGGTTTAACTGTATTTCCTTCAGGATCAGCAGGAACTACTTTAGCTAAGGCTAGATAGATATCTTTTAGACTTAACTCAAGCATTGGACCAGATTTAGCATTGGCCATTGCAATTCCATCAAAACCTACTTTAATCTCGGTTATATCAGTAACACCATTTTTTGCGCATTTTTTTACTTCTTTCATTTTAATTCTTCTAGAAGCATTAGTAATATCAGGGTGTTCCGTTCCTAAACCTTTACAAAAAAGCTTTAGGCCTCCACCTGATCCAGTGGACTCAATAACTGGAGTTTTAAAGCCACTAGTTTTACCAAAACGTTCTGCCACCACAGTAGCAAACGGATAAACTGTTGAAGATCCAACAATCTTAATTTGGTCACGAGCATCAGCATTGCCAATTATTGTAAAAGCAAATATTGATGCTGCAAGTATAGTTTTTTTCATAATATTCCTCATTGTTAATGTTAAAATGAAATAGTACTCTAAAGTATAAAAAAATAATTATTGTTACATTTATGTTACAATTTTATGACATTGTTTTTTTTATTTTAATTACTAAAGATATTTTAAAAAATTGTGATGGTAAATTTATCTTTATTTAAATCAGCTACTTACAATCAAACACAAAGGATTTAAAATCCGTTGAACTTCGGCTCATTTCCGTTCGAGTCGGACCAGGGCTACCATAAAATTATTTTTCTTAAATTTGTAATATTTAAAGTTTATATTTAACTATGCTTTTATTATTATTATTTTTAATCTCTTTTGGTCAATTATCAGCTAACCCACAAAAGAATTACCAAAGTTTTAATGATGGTCAATCATTTGTAAAAAATCAAATTCAAAAAAAAGTTAATAAGAACAAAGCCAAAAATGTTATTGTTATTATTGGTGATGGTTATGGCATTACTACAAATTATATAAACAGGTTGAATCAAGGACAAATAGATGGTGGACTTGGAGATGAATTTGTTTTACCACACGAAAAATTAGACCATTTGGCTTTAATAAAAACTTACACAACTAATGGACAAACTCCAGATTCTGCAGGAACATCAACAGCAATACATAGTGGTATTAAAACTAAATCTGGAATTATTGGACTAACAGATAGTTCTGTACGTGGTGATTGCATGTCAAAAAGAACTGAAGTGGAAAGTATTAGTGATATATTTAAAAAATTAGAAAAGAGTGTTGGAGTAGTTACAAATACTAGAATAACTCACGCAACACCCGCGGCATTATATGCCCACTCGTTTGATAGAAATTGGGAAGATGACTCTAAAGTTCCTAAAAATTGCACACAAGATGATATAGCTTTGCAGTTAATCAATTCTGATATTGATCTTGCATTAGGTGGAGGTAAAAGACATTTCTTACCTTTAAGAAATGTTGATGAAAAAGGAAAAAGAACAGATTCAAGAAACCTTATTGAGGAATTTAAAAACAGTGGGGGGATTTATCTTAATAATGAAAAAGATTTCAAAAACTATAAAATTGATACTAAAAAAAGATTAATTGGTCTTTTTGCTGATTCGCATTTTCCTTATTTAGCAAAGGAAAGAAACAAACCTTCTCTTTTAGATTTAGCAAATCTAGCTATTGAATATCTCAATAAAAACAAAAATGGTTATTATTTATTAATAGAGGCCGGAAGAATTGATCATGGACACCATGCTGGAAAACTAAATTACGTTCTTAGACAAACCCAACAATTCAATAAACTTATTCAAAATATTATTCAAAAAATAAATCTACAAGAAACGTTGTTAATTGTTACCGCTGACCACGCTCATTCTCTTGGCATCAATGGGTATTGTGGAAGAGGATCAAGAATAAATGGTATATGTTATAGAATTAACCCCAAAGAATCTAAACATCTAAGTAAACCTAATTTAGGTTTAGACGGGAAACCTTTTTCAGTTGTAAACTACCTGAATGGACCAGGAAGTGTTTTTGAAAAAAAATATTTTTTACAATATGCTTTTCGTAAAAAGTTATCTGATTTTGATTATG
>NTKR01000024.1 GCA_002457065.1 alpha proteobacterium MED-G10
TATTTTTGAGGACATTTATGAAGAACAATTTAAAGATAAGTTCAATGAGTATAATATTACATATCAACACAGACTTATTGACGATATGGTTGCTTGTATAATGAAATGGTCAGGTGGATTTATTTGGGCATGTAAGAATTATGATGGAGATGTTATGTCAGATTTGGTAGCCCAAGGTTATGGATCACTAGGTTTAATGACATCAGTTCTTCAGAGTCCAGATGGAAAAATACTTGAAACTGAGGCAGCACACGGAACTGTTACAAGTCATTACAGGCAGCATCAAAATGGACTCGAAACCTCAACCAACCCTATAGCGTCGATATTTGCTTGGACAAGAGCATTAAATCATAGGGCACTTTTAGATAATAATAACAATTTAAAACATTTTTCAGAAAGGTTAGAAGATATTTGCAAAGAAACATTGGAAGAAGGTAATATGACCAAAGACTTAGCCTTAATGGTTGGACCAAAACAAAAATGGGTAAATACTAATCAGTTATTTAAAATATTAAAAAATAAACTAGATAACTAAAACTGAATCCTTTACAAACTTTTTTAAACCATCAATTTTTTTTGAAAATGGTGCCCCACCTTGAGCCATATCAATTCTTCCACCACCTCCAGCACCACCTAAGAAAATTACAATTTTTTTGACTACTTCAATAGCATTAAAATCATTTTCTAATTCTTTACTGAGAGCAACTACTACGGAAATTTTTTTATCGCTTTTTGCAACAAGAATTATCAGAATTTTATCCATTTTTTGTTTAATTTTATCACTTAAATTTTTCAGATCTTTCTGGTCTGAATCTAAAATGTCAAAATAGCAACTAAACTCTGGGTATTGCATAACATTAGATTGTGAAAATTTAAAATCATCCTGCTTCCTATCTTTTTTTAATAATGTAATTTCTTTCTTTAAGTTTTGAATTTTCTCAATAACATTATTATCGTTGGCTTTAAGCATTTCTTTAATTTCATCAAGAACTTTTAATTTAGAAGAAAATAAAATTTCTGCCTCTTTTCCCGTAACCGCCTCAATCCTTTTAACACCTGAGGATACTGAATGATCTGATATGATTTTAAACATTCCAATTTGACCAGTGGAATCGACGTGTGTCCCTCCACAAAGTTCCATCGAGGATAATACATTGTCATTTCTTTCATTTTTAAATGAAATGACCCTAACATTTTCTGGATACCTTTCCCCAAAAAGAGCAATTGCACCACTTTGCATTGCCTCCTTTGCAGGCAAGAATTTCATATTACTTCTCAAATCAGCTCTTATAGTCAAATTGACTAATTGCTCAATTTTTTCAATCTGAGAGTCGGTTATTTGCTCACTGTATGTAAAATCAAATCTTAACTTTTCTTCATTTACTAAAGAACCTTTCTGACTTATATGATCTCCTAAAACCTCCCTAAGCGATGAATTTAACAAATGCGTAGCAGAATGGTTATTTCTAATTATGTTTCTTCTTTCTTCATCAATAGAAATTGTAAATTCATTATGAGTTGAAATTAAAATTTTATTTTTTTCAATTCTATGCAAGAAAATATCACCATCAATTTTTTGAGTGTCACAGATATTAGCAACTAAATCACCATCTACAGAAAGAATTATTCCTTGATCACCTACTTGGCCACCTGATTCAGCGTAAAATGGAGTTTTGTCAAAAATTAAAAAAACATCTTTTTCATTTTTTTCAATCTTTTTAACTATTTTATCTTTATGAATTATGCATAGTAATTTTGCTCTGATAGATTTTTTTTCATATCCAAGAAAAGTAGTACTTTTTAAAGTTTGTTTTAAATCTAAAAAAATAGGATCTTTAATTTTGTCACCACTTCCTTTCCAAGAATTTTTCTGCTTATTTTTAACATCTAAGACAATTTGATCATATTTTTTTAAGTCTAAATTAATTTTTTTCTCTTTAAGAATATTTTTAGTAACATCAATTGGAAAACCGTAAGTATCATATAATTTAAAAGCTGTTTCAGGAGGAAAATTATTTGCACCTAAATTTATTATTTCCTTGTTAAGTAAAGTTAAACCAACCTCAATCGTTTCCATAAATTTTTCTTCCTCAATCTTGAGATTCTTTTGAACAAATGAAGCTCTTTCATTTAAATCAAAGTAGGAACTAGAATATTTATTTACAAAACAGGCAACCAATTTATTTAGGATTAATTGATTTGGCTTAATTTTATTAACTTGAATGAGCGCTCTTCTAATTAATCTTCTAAGTACATATCCTCTTCCCTCGTTTGATGGGAGTACCCCTTCACTCATTAACATACAAATTGATTTGATATGGTCAGCAATGATTTTAAATGAAACTATATTTTTATGATTTCTTTTTACACCTAACTTATTCTCTATTTCTAAAAAAATAAATTGAAACAGATCAGTATCAAAATTGTTTGACACTCCAGTTATTAAAGCTGTTATTCTTTCTAATCCCATACCTGTGTCAACACAGTTAGTCTTAAGTTTAAATAGTTTTCCATTTTTTTTTTCAAATTCCATAAAAACCAAATTCCAAATTTCAACAAAACGTTCGCCATCTTGATTTTTCGATCCAGGCAACCCACCATCAAGTTTTTCTCCATTATCATAGAATATTTCACTACAAGGACCACAAGGACCAGAGTCACCCATTGACCAAAAATTATCATTTGTATCTATCTTGATAATCTTTTCATCGCTAAAGCCTGAGATCTTTTTCCATAAAATCTCAGATTCTTGATCGTCTTTATATACAGTAATTACTAATTTTTTTTTATCTATAGACAATTCTTTAGTCAGAAATTTCCAAGCGAAATCTATTGCATTTTCTTTGAAATATCCGCCAAATGAAAAATTACCAAGCATTTCAAAAAAAGTATGATGTCTCGGGGTATAACCAACGTTTTCTAAATCATTATGTTTTCCACCAGCTCTTAAGCACTTTTGAATTGTTATTAAGTTTTTATTTGGAGGTTTATCATTTCCAATAAAATAATTTTTAAACTGAACCATTCCAGAATTAGTAAATAAAAGAGTTGGGTCATTTTCTGGGATAAGTGATGAGGAAGGAATTTCTAAGTGTGATTGATTTTTAAAAAAATTTAGAAAACTGTTTCTTAAATCACTTGATATTTCTTTAGTTCTTTTCATTATAAATAAATTAATTTACATTAATTATAATGAAGTTTATATAGAATAATCAAATTAGATTAGCGAGGTATTATTTTTTTTCTTCGTTTTCACTTTCTTTAATATCATCAGTAACATCCTCCATAAGATCTTCTTTTTGGCTGGATGATCTTATAGATTCTTCAATCTCAGAAGCAGTATCTGGGTTTTCTTTAAGGTAAGCTTTTGCGTTTTCTCGACCTTGTCCAATTCTGTCTCCTTTGTATGAATACCAAGCTCCAGATTTTTCTACCAACCCTGACTTACTTGCTAAATCAAGAATTTCACCAGTCTTTGAAATCCCCTCACCGTACATAATATCAAACTCCACAGTTTTAAAAGGAGGAGCAAGTTTATTTTTAACTATTTTAACCCTCGTCTGATTTCCAATCACCTCATCTCTATCCTTGATTGCTCCAATTCTCCTGATATCCATTCTAACTGAAGCATAAAATTTTAGTGCATTTCCACCAGTGGTTGTTTCTGGGTTTCCAAACATAACACCTATTTTTTGTCTTATTTGGTTGATAAAAATTACAAGTGACTGTGACCTTGCTATTGAACCAGTAAGTTTTCTTAGTGCCTGACTCATTAATCTAGCATGTAGACCCATATGAGAGTCTCCCATATCACCCTCAATTTCCGCTCTTGGAACTAAGGCTGCAACTGAATCTATAACCAAAACGTCAATTGCGCTTGAGTTTACAAGGGTATCTGCAATTTCTAATGCTTGTTCACCATTATCTGGCTGCGAAATGAGCATTTCATCGGTATTAACCCCAAGTTTTTTTGCATATACTGGGTCCAGTGCGTGTTCTGCATCAATAAACGCACAAGTCCCATTTTTTTTTTGAGCTTCAGCTATTACATGTAATGCTAAAGTGGTCTTACCTGAACTTTCAGGCCCATAGATTTCTACTATTCTTCCTTTTGGTAAACCACCTATGCCTAAAGCAACATCTAAGCTTAATGAACCAGAGGATATCGCATCTATTTCTATAACATCTCGTTCACCAAGTCTCATAACGGAACCTTTACCAAAGTTTCTTTCAATTTGGCTAATTGTAGATTCGAGTGATTTTAATTTGTCCATAAATGTTCTATTAATGTTCTATCAGATAATACCATTAAAAAAATACAAAGCAATAAATAATTTAATATTCTTTTTCTTTGTAAATTTTTTCAAATTTTTCGTGCATTTCTTGTGCCTCTAATGACAGAGTTGCGATGGGTCTTGCTTTTAATCTTGCAATTGAAATAGGTTTATGAGTCTCTTCACAATAACCGTAAGTTCCATCATCAATTTTCCTCAAGGCTTTGTTTATTTTATTTAAGAGCTTTCTTTCTCTATCTCTAGTTCTAAGTTCAAGACTTCTTTCTGATTCAATAGACGCTCTGTCTGCATTATCTGGTTTATTTGAGGATTCCTCTTTTAAATGATCAAGAGTATTAGAGGATTCTTGAAGTAAGTCCTCTTTCCAGGAAAGTAACATTGACTTAAAGTATTTAAGTTGTTTAGAATTCATAAATTCTTCTTTTTCTGATGGCTCATACTTTGTTTTTTTATTTATATTCTTAACCATAAAAGTTCCATTCGAGATTTATTTGCATTATATTTATATTTGAAAAAGAATGAATCAAGTAAAATCTGAAAAATTTAATAAAGCGGCGTTTCTAGACAGAGACGGAACGTTGAATGAAGACACTGGCTATCTTTATAAAATCAAGGATTTCAGGTGGATCAAAGGGGCTGTAAATGCATTAAGAATCTTAAAAAAAAATAATTTTTTAATAATTGTAGTTACAAACCAATCAGGTGTAAGTAGAGGTTTTTATTCAGAAAATGATATAAAAAAACTCCACAAATGGATGAATCAACAATTACTAAAATATGATTTAATGATTGATGATTTTTTTTTCGCCACCGATTTACCTAATAATAATAACATTAATTCAAGAAGAAAACCATCCCCAGCGATGTTGAATGAAGCTGTAGAAAAATATAACTTGGACAAAAATAAATGCTTTATGTTAGGTGATAAACAAACAGATATAGAGGCAGCTAAAAATGCTCAAATTAAAGGGTTTTTGTTTAAAGGGAATGATTTATCCGTAAAAATTAGTAAAATTTTAAAAGATCATCTATAGTAATTACAAAAAATCACTATATATATAGTCTAGGTAATAAAAATGCTTGATGTAAGAAAAAAAAATTTTTATCCAAAAGGGAGAAATTCTGACGAATCAGATATCTCAGACATTAAAGATCTAATAAAACATCTTCCAATCAAAAGAGATCTTTTAATAGAATATCTTCATATAATTCAGGACAAATATAACCAGATCAGAAAAAAGCACCTAGGAGCCTTGGCTAGTATACTAAAAATACCAATGGCAGAAGCTTTTGAGGTTGCCACTTTTTATGCACATTTTGATGTGATTGAAGACGACGAAGATGATCTACCACCCACTACAATCCGAGTGTGTGATAGTTTAACTTGTGATCTTTATGGAGCAAACAAACTGATAGGCGAATTAAAATCTAACTTAGACCCCCAAAAAGTAAGAGTTGTAAGAGCCCCCTGTATGGGCTTATGTGACAAAGCACCAGCCTGTGAAGTTGGTCATAATCATTTAGAAAACTTTACATTAAATGACGTAAAAGTAGCATTAAACGAAAATCACACCCATCCTAAAGAAGTTGGTGGAATTGACTTTGATGAATACGTTAAAGATGGAGGTTATCAAACACTTAGGAAATGCTACGATAATAAAATTTCTGTAGACGAGGTCATTGATAAGCTTAATGTATCAGGATTGAAAGGTATGGGTGGAGCAGGTTTTCCATCAGGTCAGAAATGGAAATTTGTAAGAATGGAGAAAGGTCCAAGATTAATGACTATTAATGGTGATGAAGGTGAGCCTGGCACGTTTAAAGATAAACTTTATTTGGAATCTAATATGCACAAATTTTTTGAGGGAATGTTAATTGCAGCATGGGCAGTCGAAGCAAAAAAGATATATATTTATATGAGAGATGAATACCCCGGCATAAGGGAAAAAATGATAAAAGAGATAGAAAAAATTGAGGCAAGTGATGTACTTAGAGGTGACACCAAGATTTATTTGAGAAGAGGGGCTGGTGCATATATATGCGGTGAAGAATCAGCAATGATAGAATCAATTGAAGGTAAAAGAGGTCTTCCCAGACACAAACCTCCATTTGTATCAAAAGTTGGTTTATTTGGTAAACCAACCTTAAATCATAATATTGAAACTGTATACTGGGTAAGAGATATCCTTGAAAAAGGTCCTGAATGGTATAGTAAACAAGGTAGACGGGGGCACAAAGGCCCTCATAGTTTCTCAGTTTCAGGTAGAGTAAAAAACCCTGGAGTCAAAATCGCTCCAGCTGGTATTACAATGAATGAGTTACTAGAGGAGTACTGCGGCGGAATGGAAGATGGCCATAAATTTTTTGGATATTTACCTGGAGGGGCATCTGGTGGGATACTTCCAGCTGATAAAGCGGATATTCCCCTCGATTTTGGAACTTTAGAAGAGTATGGATGTTTCATAGGTTCAGGAGCAATTGTTGTTTTTTCTGATAAAGATGACATTAAAAATGTGGTCGTGAATTTATTAAAATTTTTCAACGATGAAAGTTGTGGTCAGTGTACCCCTTGTAGAGTTGGTACTGAAAAAGCAGTTAAACTTTTAGAAAAAAACATATGGGATGAAGATCTTTTGAGAGATCTTGTTGACACAATGGGAGAAGCGTCTATTTGTGGGTTAGGTCAAGCTGCTGGGAACCCTATAACTTGTTCTTTAAATTATTTTAAAGAAAGATTATAATTCATAGACTATGACTGAATTTTTCCTCAACAACAAAAAAGTCAAGGCTAATAAAGATGAGAGCATTTGGACTGTCGCTAAAAGAGAAGGCATAACATTACCACACCTATGTTTTGCTGATAAACCAGGATACAGAGCTGATGGAAATTGCCGCGCGTGTATGGTTTCAATAGAAGGTGAAAGGGTATTAGCTGCATCTTGTATTAGAAAACCCAGTGAGGGTATGAAAGTTACAACAAATGATGAGAGGTCAGAGAAGTCAAGAAAAATGGTTTTAGAACTTCTAGTAACCGATCAACCTGAAAGAAAAACTTGTCACGATCCTGACTCTCATTTTTGGAAGGTTGCCTCTAGCGTTAGTGTTGATGACAGTAGATTTGATAAAAGAGAAACCGAAGTAGTTCCTTCTTCAGACTCTTCTCATGTAGCAATGTCAGTTAATCTTGACGCATGCATTCATTGTAACCTTTGTGTTAGAGCTTGTCGTGAAGTTCAGGTTAATGATGTCATTGGGATGGGTAACAGAGGTCATCATTCAAAAGTTGTTTTTGATTTTAATGACCCAATGGGTGATTCATCTTGTGTGAGCTGTGGCGAATGTGTACAAGCCTGCCCAACAGGAGCTTTAATGGAATCTAATCTTTTAGATAAAAATGGTACCAAGACCATTAAACCTGATAGAGAGGTTGATTCTTTGTGTCCTTATTGTGGTGTTGGATGTCAGCTTACTTACAAAATAAAGGATGAAAGAATTGTTTCCGTTGATGGAAGAGATGGTCCGGCAAACAATAATAGATTATGTGTTAAAGGAAGATTTGGTTTTGATTATATCCATAATCCAGAAAGGATAACAAAGCCACTAATCAGAAAATCAGATAAACCAAAAAACCCAAAAGAAAGAATTGACCCACTCAATCCGCTTACCCATTTCAGAGAAGCATCTTGGGATGAGGCTCTCGATTTAGCAGCAAAAAAACTCAAACAAATCTTAAGAGAATCTGGTGATAAATCCTTAGCCGGCTTTGGGTGCGCTAAAGGCTCAAATGAAGAAGCATATCTGTTTCAAAAATTAGTTAGAACTGGTTTTAAAAATAATAATGTAGATCATTGTACGAGAATGTGTCATGCATCTTCTGTAGCTGCCTTAATGGAAACAATAGGTTCAGGAGCTGTTACTGCCCCTGTTTCTGAAATTAAGAATGCAGAAGTTGCGATAGTTATTGGTGCGAGACCAACTCAAAATCATCCAGTTGCAGCTACTTTTATAAAAAATGCTGTCAAAAATAATGGCCTGAAACTCATTATTATGGATCCTAGAAAACAAGATCTATCAAGAATTTCTGAGAAAAGTCTTCAGTTTACACCAGGAGCTGATGTAGCTTTATTGAACGCAATGATAAATACTATTATTGAAGAGGGTCTTGTTGATCGTCAGTACATAGAAAAAAATACAGAGGGCTATAAAGAATTGAAGGAACACATAAAAGAGTTTACTCCTGAAGAGATGGAAAAAGTTTGTGGAATTGAGGCTAACGAAATTAGGGAAACCGCTCGCCTTTTTGCCAATGCAAAATCAGCAATGATTTTTTGGGGAATGGGAATTTCGCAGCACATTCATGGAACAGATAACTCAAGATGTTTAATTTCACTTGCAATGATAACTGGTAATATTGGCAGGGATGGAACTGGCCTCCATCCGCTAAGAGGACAAAATAATGTTCAAGGTGCATCCGATGTTGGTTTAATCCCAATGGTCCTGCCTGACTACCAACCAATTTCTGATAAAAAAAACGTCGAGTTCTTTGAAAAATATTGGAATACCAAACTGGACCCCAATCCTGGATTGACTGTGGTAGAGATAATGGAGTCAATTTATTTAGAGGAAATCAAAGGTCTATACGTAATGGGTGAAAATCCTGCAATGTCAGATCCAAATGCAAATCATGCAAGAGAAGCGCTATCAAAGCTTGAAGTTCTTATTGTTCAGGATATATTCCTCACAGAAACAGCTTATCTTGCAGATATTGTATTACCAGCTTCGGCATTTCCTGAGAAAACTGGAACTTTTACAAATACAGACAGACGTGTTCAGTTGGCAAGAAAAGCTGTAAACCCTCCTGGCGAGGCTAAACAGGATCTTTGGATAATTCAAGAGCTAGCCAAAAGAATGGGTTTGGATTGGAATTATAGTGGTCCAGACGAAGTATATGACGAACTTAGCAAATGCATGGATTCTTTGAAAAATATAACTTGGGAGAGATTAGTTTCAGATGGAGCCGTAACCTACCCTTGTGATGACGTTGATAAGCCTGGCAACGAAGTAATATTTGGCGAAGGTTTTCCTACAAGTAATAAAAAAGGAAAGTTAGTTCCGGCCAAACTTATCGCTCCTGATGAAAGGCCAGATGATGAGTTTCCTCTTGTTCTCACTACTGGAAGATTACTTGAACATTGGCATACTGGTTCAATGACATTAAGATCAAAAGTTCTTAGTACGATTGAACCTCAACCTTATGTTAATTTATCAAGAAATGAGATGAGAAAAAATAACTTTTCTCAAGACGAAAAAGTTGAGCTTTCGACTAGAAGAGGAAAAGTTAGTGTGAAAGTCAGATTCGATAAGATGATCCCTGATGGTATGGTTTTCATGCCTTTTTGTTTTGAAAATGCCCCAGCGAACCTCTTGACAAATCAAGCTCTTGATCCAGATGGTAAGATTCCTGAACTAAAATATTGTGCAGCAAAAATTCAGAAGATAACCGCCTAATACAATTCTTACTCTTTCATATGATGTTTCTTATCAACGGGACTTATTAATAAGTTACATATAAATGCTATAGCTAAGAGTCCAGCCATTGCAAACATAGTGGTGTTATATAATGTTGTAGAGGGGTTTATAGTCCCTTCTGGCATATGTGGCATAAGGTTGGATATCGTTACAGATTTTTGTTTTACCAGCAATGAAAGGTTATCAATTGAATCTCCATAAATTTCATTGAATTTTTCTGGACTAATTTTTTGAACAAGATCATTGATTGCATTCTCCATTGAAGATTGTCTTAATTGAGTAATTGCGACTGGACCTAAAACACCAGCTGTTGACCAAGCCGTTAAGAGTCTTCCATGAATACCACCCACATATTTGGTTCCAAAAATATCTGCTAGGTATGCAGGTATAGTTGCAAAACCTCCTCCATACATAGTAAAAATAATCATTGAGGCCGCATAAAATAAGATTAAATAAGTGACTGCAGGGTTTACACTCATCGCCTTTGCAGTAAACGGTATTGATAAGTATAATAATATACCTAAAGAGAAAAATATAAAATACGTAGTTTTTCTTCCAATAAAGTCAGACATAGAAGCCCAGAAGATTCTTCCCACCATATTGAAAACACTGATCATAAGAACATACGTTCCGGCAAAACCAGCAGTAACCATAACTGGAAGGCTTGGTTGAAATATTTCAATCATCATAGTCTTTGCAACACCAATTACACCAATCCCTGCCGATACATTAAAACATAAAACAACCCATAGAAAATAAAATTGAGGTGTTTTTAAAGCCTGATCTATATGAACGTTATTTTTTGTGATCAATCTAGTTTTACTAGAGTCTTTCGGAGGAACCCAACCTTGGGGTTTCCATCCCTCTGCGGGAACTCTGTAAGAAAAGGCCGCAATGGTCATTATAAGAAAATACACTATACCCAGGAAAAGAAAGGTCTGAGAAGCACCACTTGAACCTGTACCAACAATATAAACACCAGTATCACCAGGAACGATCATCTTAGCAATATCATTTGCAGTAACAACCACAACTTCTGTAAGGTTACCAGCTATATCAACAAATCTTCTACCACCCTCTGTAACTAATTGAACCGAATCAAGAGAACCAAGGTATTCTGGCGCTTTATAAAATTTTGCTAGTAGCCTATCAATAGTTACTTTCGCAATCATTGCTCCGCCACCGAAGCCCATAATTGCCATACCTGTAGCCATTCCTCTTCTATCTGGAAACCATCTTATCAAGGTCGAGACTGGAGAAACATAACCGAGACCAAGACCTATTCCACCTAAAACACCATAACCAAGATACAGCAAGTATAAACCAAGTCTTAGTACTATGGGCTCTGAGCTAAACATTGGAAGTGATAATGAAACCTGAACACCTATTTCTTGAAGATAAATACCTAAAGAGCCTATTAAAAAACCGCCGCCCCAACAGCAGGCGGCAACAAACCCAACCATCCTCGGCCCAACTTCCTCTAACCATTTTCCAGCATAAGCAGCTGCCAAACCAAGAGAAACTATAGCAACTGAAAAAATCCAGACAACCTGTCCTAAACTCCAGTCATCTCCTGATGAAGTTACTACACCCAGAATCTTGACTAAAGCAGGGTTAAACATACTCCAAGCATAAACTGATCCTATGCACAAGTGGATAGCAATCGAGGCAGGTGGGACAAGCCACCTGTTAAAATCTGGCTTAGCTATAATATTCTTCTTATGCAATGTATCGTAAAAACTCATCTTCAATCTCCCTGTTTTTGGAAAAAGCTAGAATAAATATTTTCGGCTTTTCTTAAATCTTCTTCATTATTTACATTAAAGAATGGATCATAGCCAATAACAGGGAAGTTTACTAGTCTACTTTTGATTTTTTTTGTAAATAAATCTATTTTTCTTTCACCTTTTTTTAAAAAAAACTCTAGATCTTCTATTAAGTCAACTTTCCACATAGAAAAAACAGGATGCAACCTGTTTGAACTTTTTGCCATTACAACCTGTTCATTTTTAAGATTTTTAAAAAAAACTTTTACAATATTTTTAGGAAAAAATGGTGAATCAATTGGAAAAACCATTAACCACTTAAAATTTTGTTTTTTTGTCCATTTTAAACCACTTAAGATACCAACTAATGGACCTAAATTACCAGACATACAATCAGGAACTAGTTCCAAATTAAACTTTTCTGTTTTTTGCTCTGAAGCATTCAAGGCAAGTTTAAAAACCTGATTGATGGCTAGACCAACTACAATGTCAATTAATTTCACATTATTAACTTTCTTTTGGGATTTATCAGAACCCATCCTCCTAGATAATCCTCCACACAAAATAATTCCTAGAGCTTTATTTTCCAAATTCATTTAGCCTTTTCTCACCTGACAAGACAACAAATTTTTTCCCTTTGGCTCTACCGATTAAAGTTAAATTAGCTTTTCTTGCTAACTCAACACCCCAAGCTGTAAAACCAGATCTAGAAATCACAATTGGTATTTTCATTTTAACGGCTTTAATAACCATTTCACTAGTTAATCTTCCGGTTGTATAAAAAATCTTATTAAGAGATTTAACTTTTTTTAGAAACATATAACCAGCTATCTTATCTATTGCGTTGTGTCTACCGACATCTTCCATATAAATCAATGGTTTGTCTTTTTCACACAAAACACATCCATGAATTGCTCCGGCTTTAAGATATAAACTTGGAGTAAGATTGATCTTCTTTGACAATTCATATATCCATGAAATTTTTAATTTAGAATTATTTTTAAACTTTATCTTTTCAAAACTTTCCAGTATATCACCAAACAAAGTACCTTGGGCACAACCTGAAGTTACTGTTTTTTTTTTTAATTTCTTCTGATAGTCAGTCTTACTTTTTGTTCTTACTACAACAGTCATCAAATCTTCGTAATATTCTATTGAATCAATCTTGGTTCTATTACTAATCATATTTTGATTTAAAAGATATCCTAATGCTAAATATTTAGGATGGTCATTTACTGTCATCATTGTCACAACTTCTTGGTCATTTAAGAACAGAGTAAGTGGTTTTTCTTCAATTACATCTAATCTGGTTCTTTTCAAAAGCTCGTTGAAACCAAAAATTTTTCTTGTTAAGCTTTTATTTTCAATATCAGGTTTTATTCGCATAATTTTGTTATTAGACGTATAATATTAAGTAGATTGATATTAAAATAAAAAATTAAATAATGATAGATAACTTTGGAAGAAAAATTAATTACTTGAGATTCTCAGTCACTGATAGATGTGACTTGAGATGTAAGTATTGTATGCCAATTAAAAGTCAAAAATTTTATGAAAAAGAAAAAATTTTGTCGACTGAAAATATTAAGAAAATCCTAGGCCTATTTATAGATGTTGGAATTAGAAAAGTAAGAATAACTGGAGGAGAACCGCTTATAAGAAAAGACATCCTAGAGGTTGTAAAGTTTTTAAATAAGAAAAAAATAAAAAAAGAAATTGATGAAATCCTAATAACAACAAATGGTACTCAGCTTACAAAATATGCCGAATCTTTGTCAAAGAGTGGAGTAAATAGGATAAATATTTCTTTGGATTCTTTAGTTCCAGAAAAGTTTCATTTTATAACAAATGGTGGAAATCTAGAAAATGTTTTAGATGGTGTTTTTAAAGCAAAAAAAAATAATATTAAAATAAAAATAAATACAGTTTTACTTAAAAAATTTAACGAAGACGAAATCTCCAAAATGGTCGAATGGTGTGCAAAACATAATTTCCAACAAACATTCATCGAAGTAATGCCAGTTGGTGAGTTAATCACGTCTAGGACTAGTCAATTTATTCCTGTTTCTTCAGCAAAATCAATTATAAAAAAAAACTTTGGTTTAGAAAATCACAATCAAAAAACAAATGGACCATCTAGATACTTCAAGACAAGTTTAGGAAATATAATTGGTTTTATATCTCCATTAACCAATAATTTTTGTTCAACATGCAATAGAATTAGAGTTACAAGTAATGGGATGCTTTATCCGTGCCTGGGTGATAATGGCTCAATTAATCTTAAGGAAATACTTCACAAACAAAATTCTGAAATTAGAGAAGTGATAAAAAACTCAATTTTTCATAAACCTGAAAGACATTTTTTTAATATTGAAGACGATGCCTACATAACAAACAGATTTATGAACACCACTGGAGGGTAAAATGAAAAAAATTGGTTTTGTATCCTCCGAGAAACCAGAGGCAGAGCAATCTTTAACATTATTAAAAAAACTTTATGATAATGTCCCACCGAAAGATGCAGAAATAATTGTTGCTTTAGGTGGAGATGGTACAATTTTAAAATCACTTCATAAATTTTTAAAAAAAGGGGTCCCTATATATGGAATGAACAGAGGGTACGTTGGTTTTTTAATGAATCAGTTCTCTGAAAAAAATCTTGAAAAAAGACTTAATGAAGCCATTCCATATAAACTGCATCCTTTAAAAATAAAAAGTTATAATAGTGATGGAAAGATAAGTGAAGGTTTAGCGTTTAATGACGTTTCAATGATAAGAAATTCAGCAAGCATTGCAAAAATTAAAATTCAAGTAAATAACAAAACAAGAATTGAGGAATTCTTGGGTGACGGATGTTTGATTTCTACTGCCGCAGGAAGTTCAGCATATAATCTTTCTCTAAGAGGTCCAGTTATTCCAGTAGGAGCCCAAGTTCTAGCATTAACACCAATAAGTCCTTACAGACCAAGAAGATGGAGAGGGGCTTTATTAAATAATGATGCAAAAATCACACTTTTATCAGTCGATCATAAAAGAAGACCTGTTAGAGCTGAAGCAGATTTTATGGAGTTTAAAGATATTGTTAAGCTAGAGGTTGAAATGGATAAGAGTCAATATATGAATTTACTATTTGACCCTGGTCATGATATGGAAGAAAGAATTATTAATGAACAGTTCAATAATTAGAAAATGAATGCCGTTGATATTCTTTCTAAGTTAATTTCTTTTAAAACAATTAGTGAAACAACTAATAAGGAGTTATCAAAATATATTTCGCAATATTTAGCTAGATACAAAATTAAAAGTCAGCTTTTTGAAGGTAGTCCAAATCAATTCAACCTTTATGCAAAGATAGGTCCTAATGTTGATGGAGGAATAATCTTGTCTGGACATACCGATGTGGTACCAACGGATGGACAAAATTGGTCAACTAATCCTTTCGAATTAGTTAAAAAAAAAAAAAAATTATTTGGAAGAGGTTCTTGCGATATGAAAGGCTTTATAGCCGTAGTGTTATCTTTAGTTCCTAAAATAAAAATAAATAAGCTTAAGAAACCTTTGCATTTAATTTTTTCATATGATGAGGAAATTGGTTGTATTGGAATTCAAAAGCTTATTCCATTTCTAAAAACAGTAAAACCAAAACCAGATTTTTGTATTGTGGGTGAACCAACTGAAATGAAACTTGTTAATATGCACAAAGGTAAAAAAAACTTTTTAGTTTCATTCAATGGTGTTGAGTCACATTCTTCTTTAATAGAAAATGGAGTCAACTCCATCGATTACTGCGGAGAATTTATAAATTTTTTAAAAGATTTGCAAAAAGATCTTATCAAGACAAAGAACAACAAAAAATTTAACCCTCCCTATCCAACAATAAATATTGGAAAGATTCAAGGTGGTATAGCTGTTAATATCATTCCAAAAGAATGTGAATTAGAATTTGAAATTAGAGACACACCAAACCTCAATACTGAAAAAACTATAAAAAAAATTAAGGATTTTTTAAAAAGAATAGAAAAAAAAATGAAAGCAAAAAATAAAAGCTGCTCTGTTGTTTTCAAAATGTTAAACAACTTTCCTCCCTTAGAAACAAATGAGAAAAAAAAAATAATCACTTTAGTGTTAGACAAATTAAAATCAAATTCTGTTAATAGTGTCAGCTTTGGGACTGAAGCTGGAGTTTTTAATAAAGTTGGTTTTGAAACAATAGTGTGTGGACCTGGAAGTATTGAACAAGCTCATAAGCCAAATGAATATGTTGAAGAAAAACAATTAAAAAAATGTGATGAATTCCTCACAAAAATAATTGATTTCTTATATTAGAATGAAGCTCGAACAATTAGACTATCATATTCCTAAAAACTTAATTGCAACAGAGCCCACTAAACCGAGGGATGAATCAAGTTTAGTAGTAGTGAATAAAGAGTTTGAAGTCATTAAATTTAAAGAAATTCTTAATCAACTCAGAAAAGGGGATACATTAGTTTTTAATAATACTAAAGTCATAAATGCACATTTAGATGGACAAATAAAAAAGAGAAAGGTTAGTGTCAACTTAAATAAACTAATTGATAAACAAAAAACGATTTGGAGTGCATTTTTAAAATCGAATAAAAAACCATTGATAAATGAGGAGATCATTTTTCCATTTGATTTAAAAGCCAAAATTATTGATGTAATTAAAAATAACAACACAGATTTTTTTCAAATACAATTTAGTTGTGACTATGAAAAGCTAAGAAAAATACTTAACTCATTTGGAAAAATACCTTTACCACCATACATAAAAAAAATCAGAGAAATAAAAAGAAAAGATTCTGTAGATTATCAAACTATTTTTGCTAAAACTGAAGGCGCTGTTGCCGCTCCAACAGCAAGCTTACATTTTTCAGAGAAATTATTTGAGAAAATAAAAAAAAAAAAAGTAAACATCGTTTACGTCACCTTGCATATAAATGGTGGAACATTTCTACCTATAAAAGCAGAAAATGTTTTTGAACATTCAATGCATAGCGAGTTTGGGGCTATTTCAAAAAAGTCAGCTGAAATAATTAATGAACATAAAAAAAAAGGAGGAAGAGTAATTGCAGTTGGAACTACTGTTCTAAGATTATTAGAGTCATCAAAAGATAAGAATGGTTTAATCAAAGAGTTTAATGGAGAGACTGACATATATTTAAAACCTGGATCTAAAATTAATTCAGTTGATGGCTTGATTACAAATTTTCATACACCAAAATCTACTTTACTTCTTTTGGTTTATGCATTTATTGGTGAACAAAAAACAAAAAAACTTTACGAATATGCAATAAAAAAAAAATTAAGATTTTTTTCATACGGAGACGCTTGTTTATTATGGAAAATGTAAAATCCTTTAATTTCAAATTAAAAGCTAATGATGGCA
>NTKR01000025.1 GCA_002457065.1 alpha proteobacterium MED-G10
TACAACCAAGTTTTTCAAAAGTATCTACAAGAAAACTTTTCTTAACTTCTATACCAAGAGTCTTTTCTATAAAACTTAAATCAATATCTATAGGGTCAGGAGATTTTAGATCAAGATCATCATTGACTATTGTTCCTAGTTCTCCCCCACAATTTTCGACTATCATTTGAGAAGCCAATTCCATACCGTCTTCAACAGAATTGGGGTCAATACCTCTTTCAAACCTATACCTTGCGTCACTCTGGATATTTAGTTTTCTTCCGGTTTTTGCAATGCTTTCTGGGGAAAAATATGCTGATTCTAAAACAACATTTTTTGTGTCCATATCACATCCAGAATTCTTTGCCCCCATAACACCAGCTAAACTTACTATTTTTTCTTGGTCACAGATGACCATCATTCCATCTTCTAAGACATATTCATTATCATCTAATCCAATAAAATGTTCTCCTTTTTTTGAATATCTTATTAACAAATCACCTCTAAGTTTATCATAATCAAAAACATGTAATGGACGACAAAAATCAATTGTTAAGTAATTTGTGACATCAACTAAGGCTGATATGATTTTTAGCCCGGAATGTTTAAATCGTCTAGTCAAGAATTTGTTTGATTCGCCATTCTTTAGATTCTTAATCAATCTCAGAGAAAATTTTGGGCAATCTTTGTCTTTTAGATTATTAACAACTTTTAAGTCTGTTTGAAAAATTGTTTTTCCTTTAGAAATTTTTTTTTTTTTTAAAGTACCAAATCCTGCTGCTGATAAATCTCTAGCTATCCCAAAAACACCTGCGCAATCCACTCTATTTGGTGTTATGGAAATTTCAATTTCTATTGATTCATCATCAAAAGATTCTGAAAAAGATTTACCCGCTTCTAAATCATTATCAAGTTCAATAATACCATCAGATTCATTGGTTATCCCTAATTCCTCTTCTGAGCATAACATTCCAAATGATTCTTCACCTCTTATAGAACTTTGCTTAATTTTAAATTCATCTTTAGTTCCAGGTTTAACTACTGCTCCAACTTGAGCCAAAACTGTAAATAACCCTTCTCTTACATTTTTTGCACCACATACAATTTGCAGATTTTTTTTTCCATCATAAACATCACAGACACTTAATTTATCAGCATTAGGATGTTTTTTTACATTTTTAACTTCAGCAACAACAAAATTATTCATTTTTTCTTTTGGATCATAAAACTTCTCAACTTCTAGTCCAATATCTGTCAGTTTCGCACATAACTCACTATTAGAATGATTAAATTCTAAATAATCTCTAAGCCATCCAAGAGTAAACCTCATTTTATCTCCAGCTTAGATCTGTATTTTCAAGAAATGAAAAACCATAATGATTTAGCCAGCGTAAATCACTATCATAGAAATTTCTTAAATCTGGCATTCCGTATTTTAACATTGCCAATCTCTCAATACCCATGCCAAAAGCAAAACCGCTTAACTGCTTTTGTTCTAAGCCTACCATTTTAAAGACATTGGGATGAACCATTCCGCAACCCAAAATTTCAAGCCAGTTATCACCATTTCCTAAAGTAATTTTACCTGATGATATTGAACAGTTAATGTCAACTTCAGCCGACGGTTCAGTAAATGGAAAATAAGATGGTCTAAATCTAAATTTTAAATCTTCATTTTTAAAAAAAACTTTGCAGAATTTTTCTAAGAACCACTTTAGATTTGCAAAAGTCACTTCATTATCTACAACTAACCCTTCTACTTGATGAAACATTGGTGTATGAGTCATATCTGAATCACATCGATATGTTCTTCCGGGAGCAAAAATTTTCAACGGAAATTTATTTTTTTTTAACGCTCTTATTTGAACTGGCGAGGTGTGTGTTCTTAAAACAAAATCTTCTGGATCATTATTTATGTAAAATGTATCATGCATTTGTCTGGCAGGATGATTTTCAGGTATATTTAGTGCTGTAAAATTATGAAAGTCATCCTCAATATCTGGGCCCTCTTCGTACGATAAGCCCATTGACCCTAATATTGAAACAATCTCATTAATGGTATGAGTGATTGGGTGTATCTTTGGTGTTAAATTAAATAACTCTCTTGTCGGTAATGAAGTATCAACATTTTCTTCTTTTAATTTTTCATTAATACTTTTGGATTCAATTTTCTTTTTTTTAATTTCAAATTTTTCAAAAAAATTCTTTTTTAGTAAATTTAAACTTTGACCAACTTTTTTTTTTTCGTCACTGCTTAGAGACGACAGGGACTTTAATTCAAGAGTAACTATACCATTTTTACCAAAATACTTTACTCGTACAGATTCTAAGTTTTCAGCTTCATTACAGTCATCAATATCATTCAAAGCTGAACGAGTAAGTTGATTTATGCGATCCATTAATTTAACCTGCTTTAACTTTTTCTACAATCTCACTGAATGAATTAGGTTCTTGTGCTGCTAGATCAGCTAATACCTTTCTATTAAGGTTAAGGTTAAGTTTTTTTAGTCCGTTAATAAAAATAGAGTATTTAATGCCATGTAGCCTGCAACCTGCGTTGATTCGTTGTATCCATAGACTTCTAAAGTCTCTTTTTTTTACTTTTCTGTCCCTATATGCATATTGACCAGCTTTCTCAACAGCCTGATTTGCAGCCTTAAAGGTATTTTTTCTTCTGCCATAATAACCTTTTGCTCTCTTGATGATTTTCTTATGTCTTGTTTTTGTGATTACACCTGCTTTAACCCTTGACATAACTACCTCAACTAAATTTTAACGTTCATATATTTTTTAACAATTCGACTATCTTGCTTAGACATAATTGTTGGTCCTTTTGCCGCTCTTTTCATCTTCCTTGATCTTTTAGACAAGTTGTGTCTTTTGCAGCTTGGAAACATAACTACTTTTCCGGTTGAAGTAGTTTTGAACCTCTTTTTTGTTCCACTTTTTGTTTTAATTTTTGGCATATGCTTAATTTTTCTTATTTATATAGTTTTTTTTAAGCAAAGCAAGAATGAATTTTATTATCTTGGTGCCACGACCATTATCATATGTTTACCTTCTAGCGTCGGTACTTGCTCTATTTTTGCGACAGATTCTATGGCACTCTCTAATTTCTTTAAAACCTCCATTCCCCTCTGATGATAAGCCATTTCCCTTCCCTTAAATCTAAGAGTAATTTTAACTTTATCCCCCCCGCTTAAGAATCGCTGAATTGATTTAAGCTTTACGCCATAATCATGATCTTCAATTCCGGGTCTAAGTTTTACCTCTTTAACTTCAAATGTTTTTTGTTTCTTCTTAGCTTCTGCCTGTTTTTTCTGGATTTGGTACCTGTATTTTCCATAATCAATTATTTTACATACTGGCGGCGACGCATTAGGAGAGACCTCCACTAGATCTAAACCCTGGTCAAAAGCAAGGTTCAAAGCTTTCTGAAGATCTAGAACTCCAAGCATTTCACCTTTTTCTGATATTACTCTAACTGATTTGGCTGATATTCGGTTATTTACTGCAGGACCCTGCTTAGAACCGTGAAAAGTTTTATTCATACTTAAAAAATTGCATTTATAATATTATCCTTTCTAAATTTCATCTTAACTTTATCAAATATTCACATATTAACTTATTCTGCAAGATTTTTTTAATTTTTTTAAGAATTCTTCAATTTTCAAAGTTGAGGTTTGTTTGGTTCCTAACTCTCTTATTGAAAGAGTTTTTTCTTGGACTTCTTTCTCTCCAACTACAATTAGAAAAGGTATTTTTTCATTTGAAATTTCTCGTATTTTGTAATTTAATTTCTCATTCCTTTTGTCAGACTTTGTAGTAAAACCTTGACTTTCCAGCACCTCAGAAAGCTCATCGCAATAATCGTCACATTTATCATTTATTGTTGCAATAGCAACTTGTATTGGCGCTAGCCAAATTGGGAGCTTACCAGAATAATGCTCTATTAAAATCCCAATAAATCTCTCAAGAGAACCAAAAAAAGCTCTATGTATCATCACTGGATAGCTTTTCTCACCATTGTGGTCAACATAAGTAGCATTTAGTCTAGGTGGTAAATTTAAATCAACTTGTAGTGTTCCACATTGCCATTCTCTAGAAAGTGCATCTATTAAAACAAATTCAATTTTGGGTCCATAAAATGCTCCTTCACCTTCATTAATCTCATAATTTAAACCTAATTTTTTCAATGAATTTTCTAGAGAATTTTCTAAAAAATCCCAAGTTTTATCATCTCCAATTCTTTTTTGTGGTCTGTTAGAGAATTTAATTTTTACATCTTCAAATCCAAAATCTTTATAAATTTCTAAAGTAAGATTTATAATTTTTATACACTCATCTTGCATCTGTTCCTTTAGGCAGTAAATGTGGGCGTCATCTTGTGTAAATTCCCTAACTCTCATTAAACCGTGAAGTGCTCCGGATGGTTCAAATCGGAAAACCTTTCCAAACTCTGCAACTCTCATAGGAAGGTCTCGATAACTTCTTAATGAGTTATTAAAAATCTGCATACCTCCTGGACAATTCATAGGTTTGAGCGCAAAAATTTTTTCATCTTTAGTTTGAGCTAAGTACATATTTTCTTGAAATTTTTCCCAATGTCCTGATTTCTCCCAAAGTGACCTATCTAAAACAGTTGGCGTACTTATTTCATTATAACCGTTTAGCTCTTGTTTGCGTCTCATATAATCAATTAATTTCTTAAAAATATTCCATCCTTTTGAATGCCAAAATACTGATCCCGGCGCATCATCTTGGAAGTGAAAAAGATCCATTTCTTTACCTAACTTTCTATGATCTCTTTTTTCTGCTTCTTCAATTAATTTTAAATAATTTTTGAGCTCTTTTTCATTCCTCCATGCCGTTCCATATATGCGTTGTAGCATTTCATTTTTTGCGTCACCCCGCCAATAAGCACCAGCTAATTTTGTTAATTTAAAAACGCCAATATGTTTTAAATTTGGTAAGTGTGGTCCTCTACATAGATCATAAAAATCTGTATTTTGTTGATGGTAAATCTGAAAATTATTTTCTTGCTTGGACTCTTCAATAATATTTACTTTATAGGGTTCTGATAATTCGTCAAATAATGAAATAGCTTCTTTCCTAGATTTTATAGTCTTATTTATATTTGCACCATCCTTGATTATTTTTAACATTTCTTTCTCAATTTCTGGAAAATCTTCAATAGAAATTGGCTTCTTAAAAAGAATATCATAATAAAAACCATCATCAATTGTTGGGCCAATCGCAAGCTTTGCGCCAGGATACAAATTTTTAATTGCTCTTGCTAAAACTTGTGCGGTCAAAGTGTGTCTCATAATCTCAAGACCATCATTATCGTTAAGAGTAATAATTGATACTTTAGAATCTTCTTCGATAGGATCGGTAAGATCCTTTTGTTGATTATCAACTAAAATAGCTACAGCTTTTTTTTTTAAGGATTCCGAAATATCTCCAGCTATTTCAATTCCTGTAACTCCACTTTGATATTTCTTATTTCTTCCATCTGGAAAAGTTATTAAAGGCATATCTGTAATTAAATTATAAAGTTATATATGTCAATGATCATTGATTGATTATAAGTCTTTGGATTTGTTCAATTACTGTCTTTCCAAAAACAAGATTATTACAGCTATATTTAACTATGGAAACATTCTTTCCTAGAGGTGCACATAACTTAGAGTCAGAAAATTTTGTAAAAAAAACAATAGTTGGGTTATTGCCGCGTGAAATCAAATGCATAGGTCCAGTATCATTCCCCACAGAAATGATTGCTTGTTTTGATAATTCTGCAATTTTAAAAAAATCTGTTTTATTACATAAATTATCCAAAGTTAAAAATTTTTTTTTTAATGTTTGACAAATCTGCTGATCATCAACTGATCCAATCAGAACTGGCTTAATTTTTTTTGCTAATAAAAATTCAATTATATTGGAATAAACCTCTAAAGGGATTCTTTTGTATTTTCTTTTTAGAGAGCCACCCGGAACAATCAAAGCAAAACGAGTTTTGTTATTTTTTATTCTGGGGTAAAGCCAATTTAATTTAGCATTTTCTTTAATATTAATTTTAGATAATTTCAGTTGTTCCTTTTGTCGATCTGAAGTGTGCAAGAAGTTTCTATTAGGGTTTGAATGACATATTGTAGCAAACTTGCCTATTCCGTTTGTATAAACACCACTTTTAGCAAAGATCCTTAAGTAAGAGGATGATCTTTTAGATGTTTGTAAGTCAAAAACCTTTGATAAAGAAGTTACATCTATTTTTTTTTTTATTTGAAATATATCTAAAAAATAAAATAAAGATCTTTTAATTAAAACTATTTTGTCAAACCATCCGGATTTTCTTAAAATATCGTCATATGGCTTTTCAGTTAAAAGAATTAATTTAGATTTGTTAAAGTTTTTTTTGATTGAATACATAGCATCTAAAGAAAGAACTACATCACCTAATCCTCCAAATTTAATTATTAATATTTTGTCTTCTTTCAATTAACTCCTCATACACCTCTAAAGTTTTATCTAGCATTTCTGCTAGACTAAATTTTTTCATAACCTTTTTTCTCCCGTTTGCGCCAATCAAGTCTTTTTTTTCTTGAGGTAAATTTAATACAGATATAATTTTGTTGGCTAACTCCTCAGGGTTATTTGGTTCGACAAGCCAACCCGTTACATTATTTTCAACTATTTCTCTAGAGCCTCCATGATTTGAGGATATTATTGGTTTGCTCATCGATGAAGCCTCAGCTGATACTCTTCCAAACGCTTCAGGCTCAAGTGAAGTAGAAAGAACTATATCTGCAACAGAATAAACTGCTGGCATATCGGAAATATTCCCACAAAAAACAACTCTATTTATTAAATTTAGTTTCTTAATTTTTTTTTTTAATTTGTCTGTAAATTTACTTTTGGAATTTTCTGAACCAACAAAAACTAAAACGAAATTAAGGTCTGAATTTTTTTCAATAATTATTTTTGCTGCGTCCAAAGCTACATTATGTCCTTTCCAAGATGTAAGTCTTGCAGGTAGCAAGATAATATGAGAATTTTCTGAAATAGCTAGACTTGACAAAAATTTCTCTTTTCTAATTTCAGTTACTGCCTTTAAATTGAAATATTCAGAATCTATTCCTCGATTAATTTGCACAAGCTTACTAGTCTGATTTGGAAAGAAGTATCTAATATGATCATCAATAAATTTTGAGATAGTTATTGTTACTTCACCTGAAGTCATAACCTGATTATATTTTCTTTTTAAAAAAAAACTGTTACCGTTGTAAGTCCCATGATAGGTAGTCACCAACGGTATTTGTAATTTTTTGACTAATCCAGAAAAACAAAATGCAGGCCACCTGCTTCTAATATGAATCAAATCGGGTTTAACTATACTTACCTGCTTCATAAATTTACTTCTGCAAGAAAAAAAATTAAAAATTCCTTTTTTTTCTAGTTCAATGGTGTAATGGTCCACCCCCTTGTATTTATACTTATCAGCCATTTCACCGCCTGAAGAAAAAATCACAGATTTAAATTCTTTTTGTGCTAGTTCCTTTGCGACATCTAAAGTGCCTCTTTCAACTCCACCATTAATTTTTTTTAGAGAAGGTAATATTTGAAGAACTGTTTTCATTTAAATACGATTTGAAAATATTTTTTAATCCTAATTTATAGCTTCTAAATTTGGGTGTCCAATGCAATATTTTTTTTATTTTCCCGTTTTTTACTCTTTTATTGTCATTATAAAAACTTTTTATTTTGGAACTTATCTTTGGATCATCGAAGTTTAAAGATTTAAAATTTTTAACATTCATTAATTTGGCAGCATATCTTAAAACTTTATATGATTCAGTGGGCAAATCGTCGCAAATATTAAAAATTTCACCTGGGGTAGATTTATTTAAACTCTTTGCAATCGCAGTTGCAATATCTTCTACGTGGACTCTTGAGAAAAAATGTCCCTCTTTAAGTATTTCCACTACTTCCTGTTTTTTAAATTTATCAATAACAGACCTTCCCGGACCATATATTCCTGGCAACCTAAAAATGTGAATTGGGATTTTATGATCTTTAAAAAATTTTAAATGCTGTGCTTCTGATTTTTTTCTTAAAATACCCCGCTGACTGTTTGGTATTAACTCTGTTTCTTCATCAACCCAATTTCCTGAATGATCACCATAAACGCTTGTTGACGAAAAATAACCAAACCAATTTATAGTTTTCTTCTTTTTAACAATTATATTCGAAAAATTTTTCACTACTAAATCTCCGTTGTGTTTTGGAGGAATAGAATTTAGTAAAACATTTACACCATCAAAAATTGACTCCTTTTCTTTAATTAATTGTCTGAAAGTAACTCTTTTCAAATTTAAGTTTTTATCAAATTTTTGTGTTGTTATTTTATCTTGATGAGTACAAATAATTTCTGCTTTTTTGTCAACTAAAGGGATGATAAATCTAGAACAATAGCCTGCCCCAAGAAAAATAATTTTCATCTTATTCAGTTCTGATTTGATTTTTAATCCAATCATATGCTGGATGATTTGTTAATTCTCTGTGCCACAATAATTTAGTCTGTCTTTGTTCTAAGCCAATGGGAAGCTCAGCAATTGAAAAGTTATAATTTTTGGCCATTCTTTGAGCTGTTTTTGACGGTAAGGTTAGTATTAGGTCAGAGTTTTTTAGTATTAGCGGTGCCATTGTCACAAGGTCAATTCTAGCAAAAATTTCTCTTTCTAAATTTAATTGACTAAGACTCCGGTCGATTGGTGCAACAGGTGTTCCTGCAGGTGCTACTCTTAAATGTTTCGATGAAAGGTATTGTTCAATTGAAAGTTTTTCATCCTCTGCTAGCGGATGATCAGAGTTCATCATACAAACATACTTTTCAGTATAAAGATCAACAGATTCAAATCTTGTTGAAACCATTTCAAATCTTCCAATTGCAAAATCAATATCATTACTGTCTAGAAGTTTAATTGCCTCAGAGCCCTGTTCAGATCTTATTCTTAATGAAGAATTTGGTGATTCTTTTTCTAAAAAATTTATCAAATTTGGTAAGATTAACGGCGCAACGTCATCAGAAATTGAAATTTTATATAGTTTCTTTGTTGTTTTTGGGTCAAAATTTATTGATGAAAGTGAAAGTTCCAGATCATTTAATGCCGTTTGTATTGGTGATGCGAGTTCATTTGCTCTGGGAGTTGGCCTCATTCCTTTTGGTCCCCTAATAAAAAGCTCATCTTTAACTAGGTATCTTAGTCGGTTTAAAGCGTTACTCATTGCTGGTTGAGTAATACCAATTTTCTTACTTGCCTTGGTTACATTTCTTTCTTCATAAAGAGTTTTAAATACAACAAGTAAATTTAAATCAAAGTTTTTTATATTCATACTGTGAATTATATAGGCATTATATTATTTTTTTAAGAAAAAAATAAGTTTTTGTGATATTATTACAATGTAATGTTGTTTCTTGTTCTTTTTTGCTTAGTTCAAGGCTTTAGTGAATTTCTTCCAATAAGTTCGCAAGGGCACCTTTTGGTGTTTAATACTTTTTTCAACGTAACAGACTCAAGTAGTCTTAGCATATTGGAGTTAAACATTATATCGCATTTGGGATCTCTTCTTGCAGTTGTTATCTATTATAATCACTTTATTTTAAGTACAATTAAAGGATTAAAGATTTTTTTTAGACCAGATCTGAATAAAAATTTAAGTTTATCTTTTAAACTGATAATATCTACTATACCAATAATTATAGTAGGTTATTATTTTGGAAAAACGTTTGATTATGATAACGACTTTTTACTTTTAATTATTGGAATTTCTAGTATTGTTTTTGGAATTATCCTATTAGTTGTAGATAAATTTTGTCTTTTAATAAGAAATGAAGAATCTATGAATTATAAACTAGCATTATTTACAGGCTTTTTTCAATGCTTTGCTTTGATACCAGGAGTAAGTCGAGCAGGTGCAAATATGATTGCCTTAAGAGCTATCGGTTTCAATAGAAACTTTACTGTAAAGTATTCTAATCTTTTAAGTATTCCAGTTATTTTAGGTGCAGCAATATATTTATTTGTTAATGAAAATAATAATTTATTTGTTGATAATGCATTAAATTTGACGGCAATTTATGTTTTTGTTTTAAGTTTTGTATTTTCAATTATATTCATTCATTTTTTAATAAGTTGGGTTAGAAGGTCCTCTCTTCTAATTTTTGTCTTATACAGAATTATTTTTGGAACCTTTCTTATTTTTGTTTCCTTCGAACTTTAAAGGTAATTTTTTATTATTGTTTCCATAGATGCTGGGTTATCAACAAACTTTAATAAGTTTGTTAATCCTTTGTTAGAGACACTATCGTATTTAAGCAAATTTATTTGATCCCTAGTAAGTAGTGGGTTAGGGAGAAGTTCTAAGAAGAAAGCTAAAATTTTTGCCTGGAAAAATGGAACAGGTAGATATATTCTTTTCCTTTTTTTATGATTTAATATAATGTCGAAGATTTCTGTAAAGCTCTTAACAAAAGGACCGGCTAAATCATATGTTTGATTCTTTTTTAAACATACACTTATTAAAAATTTAACTAAATCTCCAACATATAATGGTTGAAATTTTACCTTCTTTGAAAAATCTAGGACTCCTAGAAGACTCCTTGAAAATTCAATGTTAGGCGTTCCTATAACTGGAAGAAAAGGGCTGTATCTTGAAAGTGATGAAAAGAAGTTTGTGAAATTATCGCCTTTACCAAAAACAACGCCTGGCCTAGCAATAATGGCATTTGGAAAAATCTCGCTTATTTTTCTTTCACCCAATTTTTTTGATATCGCATATTTTGAAGTTTTTATCCTATCGACATTAAGAGCAGAAATATGGATAAGATTTCTAATCTTATTAGCCTTTGCAGAATTTGCAATCATCTCAGGGATTTTAGAATGAACGAATTCAAATTTATTTTTTTTGGATTCAGCTAAAATACCTATCAAATTAAAAACGACATCACTCTCAGTCGTAACAGAGGTAACGTTATCTTGGGTAAATTCATCTATATTAATAACTTCTATTTGCCCAGGATCATTAGCAAAAAAATGAGCTTGGTTTGATTTAGGACTTCTTGAAATTATTCTAATCTGGCAAGCCTCTTTACATAAGCGCTTAACCAGGTGGGTACCAATAAAACCTGTTCCTCCGAATACAACGATTTTTTTCCCACTCAAATCTGATCTCATAGTATTTTTTTTTTAATTATTTTGTAATTATGTTGTAACTTAATCATTAAGTAATATCATAGTTAATATTGTTCAAGAAATGAAAACTTTAAAACTTGCAGATACCTCTGTTTTTCTTCACAACAATGATTTGCCAGAATCATTGATAAATTACGATGAGATCTCTATAGATACTGAAACTACTGGGTTAAACTTATTCAGGGATAGATTATGTCTGATACAAATCAGTGTTTCGAAAAAAGAATGTCATTTAGTTAAATTTAATAAATCTAATCTTAATGACTTGAAATGCACCAATTTAATTAGAACACTTGAAAACAAAAAAATTAAAAAAATTTTCCACTTCGCTCGATTTGACCTCGCAGTTATCAAAAAATTTTTGGGAGTCAAATGTGAGAATATTTTTTGTACTAAAATAGCTTCTAAACTAGTTAGAACCTATACAGATAGACATGGTCTTAAAGACCTTTGCAAAGAGATGTTAGATATCGATTTAAATAAATCTCAACAGTCTAGTGATTGGTCAGCAAAAGATCTCTCCGATAACCAGCTAAAATATGCATCATTCGATGTAGTTTTTTTACATGACCTAAAAAAAAAATTGATTCAGATGCTTGAAAGAGAAGGAAGATTAAATCTCTCAGAAAAAATATTTTCGTTTCTCGAAACCAGAGTTGATTTGGATTTATCAGGTTGGAATGACATTGATATTTTTGCACACTAGATAATGAATAAAGATTTGATAACAGGAAAAAGTGTAATTGACACAGAAATCAAAAGCCTAGTGCTAATGAAAAAAAAGATGTCAGGAAGTTTCGATAGAGCTATTAAGTTATTGTATCAAACTAAAGGAAAAATTGTTGTCTCAGGAATTGGAAAAAGCGGACATATTGCTTCAAAGATTTCATCAACACTATCATCTATTGGATCGCCTTCTTTTTATCTTCATCCATCAGAGGCTAATCATGGTGACCTTGGAATGATTACAAAGGGTGATACAGTTATTTTAATTTCAAACTCTGGAGAAACTCAAGAATTATCAAATATAATTTTACATTGCAAAAAACTTAAGGTTCCAATTGTTTCAATAACAAGTGAATTAGATAGTACTTTGGCAAGAAAATCAGAAGTAGTTTTATCAATACCAAGTGGAGTTGAAGCTTGTCCCCTTGAGCTTGCTCCAACAAGTTCAACAACATGCACTCTAGTTCTAGGAGATGCAATTGCAGTTACATTGTTAAAGAGAAGGAATTTTACATCTAAAGATTTTTTAGAACTTCATCCAGGAGGAAAGTTGGGCAAAATGCTTCAGAAAGTATGTGATGTAATGAAAAGAAAAGAGGAAATTCCATTGGTTAATCAAGATCAAAAGATGAGTGAAGCAATTTTAGTGATGACATCTAAAGGTCAGGGATGTGTTGGAGTTACATCAAAGAAAGGTATACTTAAAGGGATTATAACTGACGGTGACCTTCGAAGAAATATGTCAAAGGATCTATTAAGCAAAAGGGTAACTGACATTATGACTGTAAAACCCAAAACTCTTAAGCCTGAAACTTCAGTCACAGAAGCAATAAACCTTATGAACTCGCAGTCGATAACAAACTATTTTATAACAAAAAACAAATACCCTGTAGGTATCATTCATTTACACGATATACTTTAAAGTAAAATGAAATATTCAATTATTATAAATTCTTTAAAATATTTTTTAATATTTATTTCAATTGTAATATCAATTCTCTTAGCCATCAAAATTACTCCAACCAAAACAGATGTTCAAAGTACTGTTAGTTTCGAAAACGAGAGATTCTCTTCAGCAAGTCAAATCTTATCTAAACCGTTGTTTATGGGTTTAGATAAAAAAAAAAAGCCATTTAAAGTTTCTGCGTTAAGAGCAACTCGATATAATAATAATCAAGATGAATTTAATCTTGAAAAGCCTATGGGAGAAATTGAAACTAATTCCGAAAAATTTTTTATGAATGGAGATTTCGGCGTTTATAATAAGAAAAGTCAACTCCTTACTGTTGAAGGTGATGTAAATCTTACAGATAAAATATCTTTGGAATTCAAAACTTCAAAAGCTTTTTTTGATTTTAAAAAAGAAATCCTTTTTAGTAATACGGATGTTGTTGGTAAAAAAAAACAATCACTTATAACAGCAGAGGGCTTCAAGATTTTAAATAAAAAAAATAAAATTATTTTTACTGGAAAATCAAAATTGATTTTAAGAAATGATAAAAACAGATGATAAAACTTCTAATAATAATTTTTTTTTTCCCTAATTTTCTAAATTCACAACAAATTGTTAATAATAAAAAAAATGGTAAACCAATAGAAATCTTCGCAGAACAGGGGATAGAATGGCACAAAAATGAAAAAAAATATTTGGCTATTGGTAATGCAATGGCCAAAAGTGGTACTATGTCCCTGAATTCTGATAGGATTGAGGCATTCTATGAGGAAAAAGATCAAGATGCGATGGATATCAAGATAGTTAAAGCCCATAAAAATGTAAAGGTTAAGGATAATGATTTGGAAATTACAGGTGGGAGATTGGCAGAGTATGATTTAAAAAAGGATTTTTTTTCTATATTTGGGAAGAAGTTAATTTTAACTTCGGAAGAAAACCAGCTAAAATCAAATAAAAAAATGGAATACTGGAGAACTAAAGGTGTTGCTATAGCAACCGGGAAATCTGAAGCAAAAAAGGGGAATGAATTCACAATTAAAGCAGAAAAACTAGTATGGTATTTAAACGAAAATGAAGAAAAAGTAGATGTAAAGAAAATATTTGGATTTAAAAATGTTTCAATTATCACTAATAATGAAGTAGCATTTAGCGACAAAGCTCTCTATAATAAAATTAATGGAATTTGTAAATTGTTTGGTAATGTAAAATTACAGAAAGGACAAAGTTTTTTGACAGGTGATTATGCTGAAGTTGACTTAAACAGAGGAATAAGTAAATTACTTCCTGCACCCAGTATTAACAGCCTAAACGAAAATAGAGTTCGAGCGTTAATTGATAAAAATCAAAAATTAGAGGAAAATGAGCCAAATTGACATCCCATTTGTTGCTGTACACAACAAAGGACTTGAAGTTAAAAATATAACAAAATCTTATAATAAGAAAAGAATACTTGACAATGTATCTCTGAGTTTAAACAGAGGAGAATCTGTAGCTTTGCTTGGACCAAATGGAGCTGGTAAAACTACTATGTTTTACATTATAATGGGTTTAATAAAAAGAGATGCTGGTTCAATATTATTAGATAAAAATGAAATCTCTGAATTACCAATGTATAGAAGATCAAAATTGGGTTTAGGTTACCTCCCTCAAGAAAGTTCTATTTTTAGAGGAATGAATGTTGAAGAGAATATCTACGCCATTCTCCAGAAAACAAAAAATACGAGGGATGAAAAAGAAAAAGCCCTGAACAAACTTCTTTCTGACTTTGGAATAGAGCATATAAGACAATCCCCTTCGTTATCTCTTTCAGGTGGGGAAAGAAGACGATTAGAAATTGCTAGATGTATGGCCTCTAACCCCAACTTCATTCTTTTAGATGAACCTCTAGCTGGAATTGATCCAATTGCAATTCAAGATGTAAAAAATCTTATCCAAAATCTTAAAAAAAAAAATATTGGGGTCTTAATTACCGACCATAACGTTAAAAGTACACTGGAAATTGTTGATAGAGCATATATTATTTTTGAAGGAAGAGTTTTATTTGAAGGTAAACCAAATGAAATTGTTAATAATAAAAGTGTTAAGACTTTTTATTTAGGACAGAACTTTTGACCTCACTAAACATAATAACTGTTGCCGGCAAACAAACTAAGATTGGAAAGTCCCTGTCTTCATATGTTCAAGATGCTTTGAAAGAAACATTAAAAAAATTCTTTAAAAATTTCATAAACTCTAGTGTGCTCTTTTCAAAAGATACCTTTAATTTCAAATGTGAAATAAGTATCCACCTGGAGGGGTCAATTTTTGTAAAAGCTAATGCTCTGAGTAATGATCCTTATGGTTCTTTTAATTTAGCTAATGAGAAAATAAAGAAAAGGATAAGAAGATATCATCGGAAACTTACTGATCACAGATCTAGTAATTCAAAATCAATTAAGTATATAGCTGCAAATGAATATGTTCTAAAAAATCCGGAAGATTTAGGGAACAAAGAGTTTGCGAAGGATCCTATAATTATAGCTGAATCAGAAGAAATAATAAAAACAATTTCTGTAAGTGAAGCAATGATGCTTATGAATCTTAATGATCAAAGTGCCATATTCTTCAAGAATTCACAAACTAAAAGGTTAAATATTTTGTTTAAAAAATCTGATGGAAACATAGGATGGCTAGACCCAAAAAAATAAGATGAAGTTACATGAATTCATACCATTGAACTCAATATTTATAAATGTAGATGTAGATAGCAAAAAAAATGCTTTCAAAGTAATTGCAAATTTTTTTGAAAAAAAAAATCCCAATTTGATGGGTCAGATTACAGAAAAACTTAATGAAAGGGAAAGGCTTGGAACAACCACAATCGGTAATGGTGTTGCCATTCCTCACACCAAAGTTGACGGTTTAGAAAAAACACAGGTTTTATTTATAAGATTCTCATCAAAGGTAGACTTTTCTGCAGCGGACGAAAAAATGGTTGATATGGTCTTTTCAATTATAGCACCTGAAACTTGTCAATCAGAGCACTTATTAATACTATCATCAATTTCAAACTTCCTAAAAAAGAAGGATTCCATTGAAAAGATTCGGAAACAGAAAACAGCCGAGGATATTTACAAATTGTTCGAGGCCAGTTAATGAAGGCTAATATATCTTAGACCAGATTGCATTATAGCAGCAATTGCAGCTTCTTTGCTATCAAATGCAGCTAGGAGCATTCCATCTGAGCCATAAACGGAAAAAATATCAGTCGAGAAATTATTTTCTTTGTGAATTTCTTTCTTTACAAAGGCGCAAGATGGCATCTCACCTTCACCTAATTGAACATCACTTTCAACAGCTTTATATGTTTGATCTTCCATTTTCTAAACTAATCAACTTATCTTTAATTTTATTTTTTTTATCCTTAATTTCAATCTTTTTTGATTCTTCATTATTTATAGGTTGGGATAAATCAACAAATAGCAAGCCATTTTCCATTGATGCTTCGTCGACTTCAATTCCTTCAGCTAAAATAAAGTTTCTTTGAAACTGTCTAGTGGCAATTCC
>NTKR01000026.1 GCA_002457065.1 alpha proteobacterium MED-G10
TTGTGATTCAGTATCAGAGAAAGTTTGAAATATAGCTTCATAACAAATGGAAGGTTCAAAAAAATAGTTTTGTTCACCAACTTTATCTTCAATTATCTTCAAGTCTTTACCAACACTAAAATCAGTTGACCCTGGAGTAATTTTGAAAAAATCGACCCATTTCCTAAAAGGAATAAATTCACCAAAAGGAACAAGTTTTCTTTTATCGTAAAATTTTATATTTTTATTGATTAAATATAAAGAATTAAAAACTTTGACTTGGCCCTCAGAAATCTCTCGCCTAAGTCCTCCCGTTATTATTGTAATATTAGATGGAATTTCTTTTTTTAAATACCTTAGAAAATCTTCTTCCTCATTTAAATAAAGAGTTACAGCAACCTCTGGCCAAACAACAATTTTTTCTTTTTGATCGTTTTTCTCTTTTGTTAATTTTAAAAGCTTTTCAATATTTTGCTGAAAGAAGAGTCTATTCCATTTTTCTTCTTGCAGAATGTTTGGTTGAATCACTCTGACTAAAATTGAATCATTGTTATCTTTTTCTTCCTCTGAATTCGAAAAAAAACTAAAAGATAGAAAAAAGGCAGGAAAGAAAACAAACATAAGGAAAGAGAGCTTAAAGTTCTTATTACTAAATAAATTAACAGAAACTATTATCCACAAGAGGGTTAAAAAAGAAAAACCATATACTCCAATAAATTTTGATATTTGAATGAAATCACTGTTAAAGGCCCAAATATGGCCGGACAAATTAAATGGCAATCCACCAAAAACTTTTGACCTCAGAAATTCAGATAAGAAAAAAAAAAAACATATAAAAAATGAATCTAGGAAAACTCTCTCTTCACTTAAAATTTTAGTTTTTTTAGCAAGGAAAATAGATACAGTCGGTATTACAAAGAATAAACCCATTACTAATGGAAACACAATCAAACCTAGAGGGAACAAAAGAAAATGTTTTTGATATATCAAAAAAGGATTTACCATCCAGTGCATAGAACCAAAGAAAAAACCAAATCCAAAAGTCCAACCATTAAGAAAGCTCTCTTTTAAGGATTTAGCTAAAATTATTTTTTTTAAAAAAAAAAAATAAACCAATACAACCAAGGGAATTAAATAAAAAAAACTTTGCGAGAAACCTTGAAGTATCCCAAGAAAAACAAGATTAAAAAAGTGATTTATTTTCATTACTTTTTTGTTACCAATATTCTTTTTATCCTTCTTGTATCAGCTTCAATAATTGTGAATTCTATATTTTTCTTATAACTTACAACCTCTCCTCTTCCGGGTATCCTCCCTAAAAGAAAGAAAATAAAGCCACCTAGTGTATCTATTTCATCTCTTTCATCTATATTCAACTTTACATTCAATCTTTTTTCAAATTCTTCTAGAGAGATTCTCGCTGATATTTCAAAACTCTTTTTTGAGATTTTTTTTATTTCATCAACTTCTTCAAAATCATGTTCATCTTTTATTTCACCCACAATCTCTTCAACTAAGTCCTCAATGGTTACTATCCCATTTGTTCCTCCAAATTCATCTATTACAATTGCCATATGTATCTGTTCAGATCTCATTTTTAAAAGCAAATCTATTACTTTCATTGATGGAGAGGAGAAGAGAATTTTTCTTATCATCTTTTTTGCAATCTTAGTACTTTTTTTTTTTGTATTTCTTTGGTGAATTTTCTCAAATAAATCTCTTATGTGAATCATTCCTAATACTTTGTCTAAATTATTTTCAAAAACTGGAATTCTAGAATGTTTTGTTTTATCTATAAAATTAACAAGATCATTTAATGTTGTTTCAATTGAGACAGCATCAATATCAGCCCTTGGAATCATAACATCTTCAATACATTTATTATGAAGGTTAATTACATTCTTAAAAATGTTTTTGGTACCATCATCAATTTTTTCAGTACCATTTCCATTATCCTCAATCAGATCCTCTAAAACATCTTTTATATTTTCTCTATCACTAGGTTTTAAAATTGATCTTATTTTATTTATGATATTGTTTAGCATTTTCTAGTAAGGAGAGGATATATTCATTTTTGAGAGAATAGAAATTTCTTTTTCTCTCATAATTTTAAACTTTTTCTCACTCTTATGATCAAAACCAAAAAGGTGGAGAAGGCTATGAACAATCAAATGAGACAAGTGGTTATAAAATTCTTTTTCTAGCTCAACTGATTCCTCATAAACTTTTTCGAGAGATACAACAATATCTCCAAGGACTAAAATTTTTGAGGATTCTTTTGTTATGTTAGTTTCATTTTGAGGAAAAGAAAGAACATTAGTTGTTTTATTTTTTTTCCTGTATCTAGAATTTAGATTCTTCATTTTTATGTTATCTGTAATAAAGATTGATAAATAATATTTTTTTTTAAGATTAATTTCGTCTATTCCCGTTTTTACCGATTTTTTAATCACATCGGTAATTTCAGCTTTTTTAAATCCTTGGATGTTTTCAAAAAAAAGATCAATCATCGTTCCTTTTTGGGTTTAAAATATATTCTTTCCCAATTCCTTGGTCCTTTTCAAATTTCTCATATTTATTAACTATTTTTGAAACTAAGGGGTTTCTTACAACGTCCTTATTATCAAATTCTATAAAGCCAATATCATCTAACTTATGCAAAATTTCTATTGATTCCCTTAAACCAGATTTTGTTCCAGATGGCAAGTCAACCTGAGATAAGTCGCCGTTTATAATCATTTTTGAATTCTCTCCTAATCTTGTTAAGAACATTTTCATTTGAACTGATGTTGTATTCTGAGATTCATCCAAAATTATAAATGCATTCGAAAGTGTTCTTCCTCTCATAAATGCTAAAGGTGCGATTTCAATAAAGCCCATTTCTATTTTCTTCATTACCTCTGAAAAAGATAGCATATCATTCAATGCGTCATAAATGGGTCTTAAATATGGATCAATTTTTTCTTTTAGATCTCCAGGCAAAAAGCCAAGTCGCTCTCCGGCTTCAACTGCTGGCCTTGTAAGTATTATTTTATCAACAGTTCCTGATTTAAGCATAGAGACAGCAAATGCAACTGCTAGATAAGTTTTTCCTGTCCCTGCAGGCCCACAACAAAATACCATCTGTTTTTTTTTAACTAAATTGAAGTACTGAATTTGTTTTTTTGACCTAGGTTTAATCAGTTTTTTTCCAGCTGTAACGCTTACTGAATCTACTTTATCCATATCATTGTGTGATTTACTCAAATCGGTTGATTTCATAATGTTTATTATTCCATTAATTTCGCCAGAATTAATTATCCTATTTCTTGAAACCTCTTCATAAATCCTTTCAAGTGTTACCTTTGTAAGATCAACATTTTCTTTGCCACCAGAAATTTTTAAAAAATTTCCTCTCGGAGTTATTGATACACTAAATTCTTTTTCAATTATTCTTAAATTTTTATCTTGATCTCCAAAAATTGTAGGAAGAACTAAGTTATCTTCAAATGATAAAATATTTGAGAACAGATCTGATTTTTTTATACTCTTTTTCTTCAAAATACTAATTTCATAAAATTTTCCCATGAAATGAGAAAGAGGTCAATCTTTCAATCTTAATGTTCAATATTTTTCCAACCAGATCACTCGAGGACATTATATGGACAGGTTGTAAGTGAGGCGTTCTGCCCACATACTGATTTTCAATTTTTCCTTTAGCAGTTACTAAAATTTCTACTTTTTTATCTAAAAATGATTTATTGAATTCATCTTGCTGTTTTAGAAGAATTTTCTGAAGATGCTTTAGTCTATTTTTTTTAATTTCATCAGGTATAATTTCATCCTGAGTTGCAGCTGGTGTCCCTGGTCTCGCCGAATAACAGAATGAGTAAGAACTTGCAAATTTTACCTCTTTAATTAGTTCTAAAGTTTCTTGAAAATCGTAATCAGATTCACCAGGATAACCCACTATGAAATCAGATGAAAATGCCATATCAGGAACATTATTTTTGATTCTTTTTATTAGTTGGATGTACTCTTTTCTTGTGTGCTTTCTATTCATTCTTTGTAAAATTTTATCTGATCCTGATTGAATAGGTAAGTGTAGAAAAGGCATCATTTTTTCATTAAATTTATGTTCATTGATCAGTTCATCGTCAATATCGTTGGGATGGGATGTAACATATCTAATTCTCTTTAAATTCCGTATTCTTGAAATAATCGAACATAATTTACCTAACCTAATTTTTTTTTCTCCAAAAGCTGAAGACTGGTAAGAACTAACATTTTGTCCAAGGAGTGTTACCTCCAGACATCCATTTTTTTCTGCATTATTAACTTCCGCAAATATATCCTCGACCGGTCTAGAAAACTCAGCCCCTCTTGTGTATGGCACCACACAAAAAGAGCAAAATTTATCACAACCCTCTTGTATGGTTATCAGTCTTGAAACTTTATTTTCGTTTGAAGATGTAAGAGATTGAAATTTTTCTTCACTTAAAAAATCTATGTGTGTTTTTTTAAAATTTTTTTTTTTAAGAAGTTTTGGGATTATTTGAATATTCTGAGGGCCAACAACATAATCAACTGATTTATTTCTTTTTAGGATTTCATCTCCTTCAGCCTGGGCAACGCAACCCATAACAACAATACTGAAATTTTTACCTATTTTCTTCTTATTCTTTTTAAAAACAGAAAGCCTACCTAAATCAGAATATAGCTTTTCACTTGCCCTTTCCCTTATATGACAAGTATTTAAAATAGCTATATCAGTTTTCTCAATATCTTCTGCTTTGCTAAACCCGTTAAACAATAAAAGATCATTTACTTTTTCAGAATCATAGTTGTTCATTTGACAACCATATGTTTTTATAAAAAAAGTTTCTTGCATTAGATAAAAATTAAATATTATTTAGTTTATTACAAGAGCTTAAATTCATAAAGTTTAATTTTCTCCTGGCATTCGATATTTTTGAAGTTTACACCAACTTGTTCAGAAATAACATTAAAGCAATACTGTGATGCTTCTTTTCTACTGTTAAAAAAATTTAGCGGTACTGATTTATGATAATGCACATTTACCTCACATAATCCCAAGCCTAAAAATTGCCATGCGTGAGTAATTAAATCCATATTTCCAAACCACGCGAAGAAAGGTCGAAATTTTCTCTCAACTGGGACTCCATCTATTTTACTGTATGTTATGGAAATTGGTTGAATTTTAAATTTTCTAATTGAATACAGGTCACTTAAACCAAATAAAGAACTTTTAAATGGCAAAACTTTCGAGCCATCACTGGATGTCCCCTCCGGAAAAAGAATTAAGTTTTTCCCGTTTTTTAGAGCATTTGACAATACTTCAACCTGATCTTTAATTGTCATAGCCCTTGATCTTTCGACAAATATGGTTTTCCCAATAGCAGCTATCTTATTGATAATGGGCCAAGATTTGATTTCAGATTTGGCTACAAAGATTGCTTTTGTAGAAGAGCCTAAAATAAAAATATCTAGATATGAAATATGATTTGAAACAAATAAAACGTTCTTTTTTTCAATTTTTCCTGAAACTTTTACTTTTATTCCAAACAATTTAACTAATCCTTTAAAAAGAATATTATAAAATAAAAAATCGTTTTTAAAAAAATAAGAACTTAACATATGAAGTGGCAAGCAAAACATCACCCAAAAAATTACTGGTAAAATTCGCAAAGTTGAAAGTAATGGTGAATATAACATTAAAATTTAGATCGAAAGATTGGAGTATTTTTTTATGATATTTCTTGAATTTAATACAACCAATACATCGGTTGTATTAAAAGCATAATCGCAGACAGCACCTTCTCCAATCCAAGCTCCAGCTCTTATGTAAGCTTTGATCAAAGGAGGTAGGGATCTAAAAATTTCTTTATCATCATATTCATTTCCCTTGTACTTTTTATAACTAGCCCTAAGTCTCGCAATTGGATGACATGAAAAATTTTTAGGTGGCCTGTGATTCGAATTTAAATAAGATAATTCCTTTGCAAATAATTGAGAATTAGAGGAGGGAAAACTGGCGCACCCAAAAATCAAATCAACTTTATTGATAAGTATGTAGGATGCCAACCCTCTCCACAAAAGTTTAATTATTCTTCCGTCTCTATAATCTTTATGAACACAAGAACGACCAGCCTCCATAAGAGAAAGGTTTTGGTTTTTAAATAATTTGTCTATGTTAAATTCAGATTCACTATAAAAAGATATCCTCCTTTTGTTTTTTGGTTTTAGTAAAAGTCTGTATGAACCGACCACATAATCATCTGAGATCGATTTATCAATTACAACTAAGTGATCGCAATAGTCGTCAAATTTATCAGAATCTTTAGTTTGATTTTTATTATCCTTAAAAAAACTTTTATATCTCAATTCCTTTGATTTAGAAACAATCGGATCTGGTTCTTTCACCGTTTTAACAATGAAATTGCTAAATGAAAATTCAATATTATTTCTATTTTTATTACTTAAAAAGTTAATTGTTTCATTTCTAACTAAACTTTTTGACCACCCTTTTACATAAATAACATTTTTTGCAACCACCTTAACTTTTGTAAAAATTGACCTAAATTTATTAGGTTTATTTTTGCTCAACCCGTGATTTAACTTTTTATTCTTTGCTTTTAATTGGAATGCCATATAGCTCTAACCTATGATCAACTAATTTGTAACCAAGTTTTTTAGCAACTTTCTTCTGTAATTCCTCAATTTCATCATTTTGAAATTCAATAACTTTCCCACTTTTAATATCTATTAAATGATCGTGATGTTCTTCAGGAACCTCTTCATACCTAAACCTTCCGTCCTTAAATTCGTGTTTTTCAATAATATGATTCTCTTCAAAAAGTTTAATGGTTCTGTAAACAGTTGCTATGCCAATATTTTTATCAATACTAGAGGCCCTTTTATAAACTAATTCGACATCTGGGTGATCTTTAGATTCCGAAAGGACTTGGACTATAACTCTCCTTTGTTCAGTCATTTTCAATCCCAGCTTGTTACATTTGTCTAATATTGAACTCATTTTTTTAAATTATTAAGGTTTTGTTAAGTTTTTATTACACATTATGTTATATAAGTGTTTATTCTTAAATCTTATTAAATATAACATAGTGTACAATAAATGAAAAAAAAAATTTTAGATGTAACAAAAGAAAAATGCCCAATGACATTTCTCAAAGTCAAAATTTTTATTCAAGAAAATCAAGGGTTTGAAAAAATTATCCTTATCAAGGGAAAAAAGGATTTTCTAATGCTCAAAGAAAGTTTAGAAAAAAACTTTAAAGTAAAGACAAAACCAAAAACAAAAAATATTTTTCAGCTGGCAATTAATTAAGAATAAGCTTCATTAAAATAGCATCATATTTTAAACCGTTAATTTCATAATAATCTTTTCTTGATCCGTAGATCAGGAATTTGAATTTTGAATAAAGTTTGATTGCTATTTTATTCGACTTCATAACCTCCAGGTAAATTGATGTAATTTTCTTCTCACAGCTATTTTTTATAAAATTTCCGAGTAATTTTTCACCAACACCCATACCCCTGAAAGATGGGGAGATAAAAAAAGAATTAATCTCAAAACTATCAATGATTCTTTGAGCAATTAAAAAACCTATAATCGATTTTCTCGAGCAGGCAATTAAAGTGAAAATCTGACTTTTTTTTAAAGTAAAATGATTTGATATATTTTCATTTAAATCCTTACTGAATTCATTTTGAAAACAAACAAGTTCATCAATAAATGAATCATTAAGTTCAAAATATTTGACCTTACTCATAATACGTGTTGTGGTAAAAAATTTTATCATCCTTAATTCCGTATCCCAAAAAAATTGCTTTTGCCAACATAGAGGCATCAATTTCTTTATAGTAAACCTTAGGTTCATTAATTTTTATCTTCTTAAATCTATATGAAGTAATTAAGGCTAAGTTTTTATTAACTTCTTTTTTTTCTTTGTAATACTTTTTAAAATGTTCTTCCTTCCCAAACTTTAAGTCTTCAAAAGGAAAAAACATTGTTTTTCTTTTTTCAAAAAGCTGAAAAAATAAAGTTTTCTTGGTACCTTCAAAACAAACTAAAGTTTTTTCTTCTTTATTTATCATTGGAAAAAAAGGCGCAAATGAAGTACCAAAAACAATTTTAGCTCCTGACGAAATAGATAATGCTTGAGCAATTGCTTTTAAGGACCTTAAAGCCGTAAAACTTCCCGGACCATTACAGAGATAAATATATGAAAGTGCTTTTAAGTCATAGTTATATGAACATTCTTTTAAAATTTCAAATATACCTTCAGTTCTATTATCAAGAAAATTCTTTTTAAAAATATGTTTCAATTTCTGTTTTTCAAAAATTGCAACTGATATGGTTTGGCTTGAACAAAATAATGACAGTGATAACATATTCTTTAAAATGAAAAATAATTTGGTAAATGTAAATCAAAAAGATATGGATGTCATCATCGACTTGAGATACGCCACAAAAAATAATTTTGCTAAAGAAAAGATTTTTCGTTCTAATGAATGCTTTATTCATAAAAATGCTTATGAAAATTTATGTCGAGCATCAGAAATATCAAGAAAGCTTGGTTTTAAACTAAAAATCTTCGATGCTTACAGACCAGTATATGTTCAAAATAAACTTTGGAGTATCTTGCCTGATCCTAACTTTATATCTCCTCCAGAAAAAGGTTCGCCGCATTCCAGAGGCGTGGCTGTTGATCTTACATTAACTTTCGAGGGGGAGGATATAGATATGGGAACAGAATTTGATGAATTCTCTAGATTATCTTATCACGGCAATACTGAAATATCTAAAGAGTCATTTAGGAACAGATTAATATTACTTGGTATAATGACAGATTCAGGTTGGGATTTTTACAGAAATGAATGGTGGCATTATCAACTTTTTAATTCCAAACAATTTCCAGTCATAGATGATATTTCTTAGAATCATCTTAATCTTCCTAACTTTTTCTCCTGAAAGTCTTTTTAGTAAACAAGGCTCAGGGATTGTTCTTGTTTATCATCGTTTTGATGAACAAAAACATCCATCAACAAGTATTTCTTCACAAAACTTTAATGAACAATTACAGTATTTAAAAAAAAATAATTATAACGTCCTTCCAGTTTCTAGACTTATTGACTTCTTTTACGATGGTTATGACTTACCTCCAAAGTCTGTTTTTATAACCATTGATGATGCTTTCAAAAGTTTCTATGAAAACGCATTTCCATTATTAAAAAATTATAATTTTCCCTTTAGTGTTTTTTTATCTACTGGCTTTGTCAATAAAAATAGAACCAGTGATTTTATGGATTGGAAAATGTTAGATGAATTAAAAAAAAACAAAGGAGAAATATACAATCACTCAGACAAACACAAAAGTTTTATAGAATATCCATCAACTGATTTAATAAAAGATATAGAAACAGCTAAGAAAAAGATTGAGAAAAACCTTGGAAAATCTCATAAAATAATTTCATATCCCTATGGTGAATCAAACACTTTTGTAAGAGATATAGTAAAGGGTCTTGGTTATAAAATAGCATTCTCACAACATTCTTCCCCTCTTCACTTTAAAGAGAACAAATATAATTTACCTAGATTCTCAATAAACGATAAATATGGTTCTCTCGAAAGATTCTCTCAAATTATAAATACTAGACCAATGAATATTTCATTTGTAGAAATTATAAATGATGAAAAAAATAATTCTTTCCAACTTAATCTGAAAACGGAATTTAATTTAAATAAAATTAATTGTTTTATAAACAGCGGAAATCTTGAAAAATCTATAAACGATAATGTTTTGGTTGTCAAAGTATCAAATGCGTCAAAGAATCAAAGATATAGGTTAAATTGTACCCTTTTAAAAAATAGTGATGTCTATTGGTTTGGGACAATGATAATTAAACATAAAAATAAATTTTACTTCTAAAGGTAATATTAATTCGCGAGATAACTGTTATCAAATTTCATAAAGTTATTAGACTGAATAATATTTTCAACGTCCTTTACATATTCATCTCGCCTTTCTGAGTAACTTGTCAGAAATTTAACTAATTTGACTCCAGATAATTTAACACCATTCATTCTAAGTTTTTTTCTTTCTTCTCTAAAATCATCATATGCACGATGGGTATTAATATTTTTAAAATAAGATCGTGTAGATTCCGATAAATTACTAAATTTTTTTATGAAAAACTTTTCGTTACTTTCACGACGCTCTGGTCGAATACCCTTATCTTTTTCAAACGTATATTGACCATAAATGGCATTACCTTCCCGTAGATATCTGGAGGTTCCCCAACCACTTTCTATGGCAGCTTGTGCGAGCGCCATTGATATGGGGATAACATCAACTTTCATTAAGAGATTTCCTAGATTTGAGTCAGATGTTTCATACTTTTCACTTAACTCGAATAACCAAGATGGCCAAAAATCTCTGGAAAAGTTCTCGCCTTGTGATTCATTCCACCAATCTAGAATTTTCTTTCTATCTTCAAGAATCTTTAAATTTTCCGAGTAAATAATAGGTAACAGAGTGTTAATAAATAATTTTTTCCTTTCATTAACTGACTTTATCTCCATAAAATCGTCAGGAAGAGAAGAAAAAATAATTAAATTGGCTGATTCATCATTCAAAAAGCTATCAACAGAAAATTCATACTTTTTAAAGATTTCAAGCATTTCATCAGCCTGGCTTATATAATCAACACTTTTACTTTCCAAAGTCTCATCATTAAATTTCATATTCTCAATTGTATAATTAATCTGAGTAGATTTAGACTGCTTACTTTTATTGAAACTACTATAAAAACCGACGGCTACATTTAATAGCGCAAGAGAAACTAAAAGGATTATAAGATTTCTATAAAATGTAGAAATTGATTGCATTTACTGGTTTACAGCTTCAACTGAAGTAATTTCTGGAACATAATATTTCAACATATTTTCGATTCCTGATTTCAAGGTAATTGTTGAACTTGGGCATCCAGAGCATGCTCCTCGAAGTTCTAAGAAGACTTTGCCTTCTTCAAAACGAACAAAACTAATATCGCCACCGTCTTGTGCTACTGCGGGTTTAACTCTCTCATCAATAAGTTTTTTAATCTGCTCAACTATCTTTAAGTCTTTTTCATTGTATTTTATTTTCTCAGATGAGGTATCTTCTTCTTTGATATCAAGTGACTCTCCTGATGAGAAAAATTCCATTATTTTTGACAAAAGTGCTGGCTTTACAGAATCCCAATCAATTTTTGTGTTTTTTGTAATAGTCAAAAAATCTTTGCCAATAAAAACTGACTCTACGTTATCATCATTAAAAAGTAATCTTGCAAGGTTATTAGAATCTGCATCTTTTTTTGACTTAAATTCTAGTGTACCACTTTCAAGTAGTACTTCACCGGGAATAAATTTAAGCGTGTTTGGATTAGGGGTATCTTCAGTTTGTATAAACATAATTAATACTTAATTAATTCAAGATAATTTGTCAATTTCTTCTTCACTAAGATTTGGAGGAATTATTGTCATTGGGACTGATATTTTTGATCTTTGCTTACCCGTGAATGCACTGATAAGATGGTCAGATCCTGATTCTTTTGCTGACGCTGCTAACACAAAATTCGTTATAAATTTATTGGCATTCAAAAAATTAATAATGCATTCAATTCTGTTTCCCTTCATAATATATTTTTTAGGATTTTTTGTCGTAAATTTTAACACAAAGTTCTCAAACTCTTTAATTTTTGACTCTGCTTCTTTTCTTGACTCTACTTCAGCAATATCTTCTACTGCCTTCCAATGACTAAATTCTAAAGTTTCAAAAGTATATAAAAGGGCAACTCTTCCCTTATTTATGGCACTTCTTTGTGCAGCATATCTCAATGCATTCATAATCTCAGAAGAATCATCAAGAACTACTAAAAATACAAGTTCTTTATCCATCTCTACCTTTTCCTAAAAACAAAGCTTGCAAATACTCCAAGAGCAATTGCAATAATAGCAGAAAAAACTCCATATATAAATGAGAATTTATGAGCAAATGAAAATATAAATGAGCTTACACCAGGCTTTTTCACAGTGAGTTTTGTTTTTTTGGTTTCAAACTTATTTCCTCCATCCATAAGACTCATCGAAATAAAATATTCTCCGGCTGGTGAATTTTCTGGAAGCTTAACCGGGATTTTAAATAATGACGGGACGTCTTTATTAATTATCTTAAATGAATCATTTTTAATTTTAAAAAGATTTAATGACATTTTCTTATCAATTAGGTCTTTTTTTAAATTGTCATCATCCGTTCCAATCAATTTAATATTATCGTATAAATCTTTTTTTATTTCAAAATCAATTTCATTGTTTTTATTATTTGTATAATAGTGATTTAAACTCGGATATTGAAATTCTCCAGTTTTACCCCAAGTCCACATTCCCAAGACACTCTTTTTTTTTTGCAATATCACTTTTTGCTTTGGTCCAGTGATTTTTAAAACTAAAGTTCTTTTTGCATCTGAAAAACCATAAATAGTAAAATCAACTGCATTTTTTTCCTCTCCTAAAATGACTTTTGTATTGGAAATATCAAAGAATAGAGTGTTTGCTTTTAGATCTCCAAAAGACAAAATAAAAAAAATGCAAAACTTTAATGTTACTAATTTTCTAAAATGCATCTTGAATTATAATCCTTGAATTTATGGAAGGCTCGTTAAAAAGTTCTATTCCCATTTTTATACATACCAATATTACAATTATTGCTAACAAAACTCTGAGTTGCTCACCTTTAAATCTCGAAGTAAATTTTGAACCATATTGTGCTCCAATAACTCCTCCAATTAATAAAAAAATTGCTAAGATCAAATCAACAGATAGATTATAAGTCGCCTGCAATATTGAAGAGTTTAATGTTACGAAAACAATTTGGAATAAAGATGTTCCAATTGCTGAAACCGTCCCCATCCTGAACAAATAAATCATTGCCGGAACCATAATAAAACCACCTCCAACTCCCATTAATGAAGCCAGGAATCCAGTAATTATTCCTACAAAAATTGGAAGTATTATAGAAATATAAATTCCTGATTGTCTAAACTTTAATTTTAAAGGAAGATAATCCAAAAGATTTCTTTTCCTTTTTTTTAATATGCTTTTATCATCTTTAACTAAAGAAATAGTACTTTCTATCAGCATTAATATTCCAATTACTGAAAGAAAGATTACGTAAAGTATATTTATAATAAGATCAATATTCCCAGATTGTTTTAAAAAATTAAATAATATGACTCCAAAGGTTGATCCAAAAATCCCTCCAATTAATAAAAATATACCTATTTCATAATCAATATTTTTCTTCCTACTATGGGCCAAAGCTCCTGAAACAGATGATCCTAAAATTTGGACTGATTCTGTACCTACAGCAGTTGACGGAGGAATCCCCATAAAAATTAAAAGAGGCGTCATTAAAAAACCACCTCCAACTCCAAAAAGTCCAGACATAAATCCTACTACAAAACCAAAAAATAAAATTATCAAAAGGTTAATCTCAATTTCAGCTATTGGAAGATAAAAAGTCATTTGGAATAAAACTTTATAATTTTTTTAATTTCTCTCATATTGGTCTCAGAAATCTCCTTAGCTTTATTAAATCCATCAAGTAAAATCGCGTTCAGATAATCTTTATCAGATAAAAGTTTGTTCATTTCATTAGATATCTTAGACATCCTTGACACAACAGTTTCAGATAATGCTTCTTTAAATCCTTTGAAGTCTCTCCCAGAAAATTCTTTAAATATATTTTGTTTTTTTTCTCCGGATATCGATAAGTAGATGTTAATTAAATTTTCAACTTCTGGTCTGTCCTTTAGTTCGGTATCATCCTCAGGAAATGGCAAGGAATCAGTCCTGGCTCTTTGAATTTTTTTTTGAATTATATCTGCTGTATCAGTCATGTTAATTCTTGATTGATCGGACGGATCAGATTTACTCATTTTCTTTTTTCCATCTTTTAAGCTCATCACCCTTGTAGCCGTTCCTGTAATAATGGGTTCAGGCAGCGGGAAAAAATTGGTGTCATAGAACCTGTTAAAGCTTTGTGCTATATCTCTGCATAATTCTAAGTGTTGTTTTTGATCATCTCCAACAGGAACGTAATTAGATTTATAAAGTAATATATCTGCTGCCATTAAAACAGGGTATGAGTAAAGTCCCAAAGGTGCCTTTTCTTTATTCTTTCCAGCTTTATCCTTAAATTGTGTCATTCTATTTAACCAACCAATTGGGGTGTGACAACTTAGAATCCAAGCAAGTTCACTGTGCCCTTCAATATTTGATTGAACAAAAACAGTACTTTTCTTTGGGTCTATGCCCGAGGCAATATAAGCAGCAGCAACTTGTTTTGTGTTTTCACTCAATTCCTTCCTATTTTCGGATGAGGTAATTGCATGCAAATCAACTATACAGAAAATACATTTTTTTGATGTCTGAAAATCAACCCAGTTTTTTATAGCTCCAAGATAATTACCTAAATGTAAATTACCTGTTGGTTGTACACCTGAAAAAACTAGATCATCATTCACTCTTGTCTCCACTTTTTATCATAGGGTTTCTCAACACCGATTATATAACTTGAAATCAGATATGTAAGTAAACCCAATATAATAGTTATTATTAATAGAATATTTTCGTTTATTAAATCAAGACCTATAAAACTCAATATACCTTTATCCATTACTAAATACAAAGCAATCGCCATCATAGTTGAAGCCAATAAAACTTTAAATATTAAAGTAAAGATTGATTTGTCAAAAGAATATTTTTCGTATGTAACTAAAAAATAAATCAAAATTGTCATATTTATCCACGCTGATACAGAAGTTGCTATGGCAAGGCCTACGTGCAAAAAATGACCTATTAGAATTAAGTTTAGTATTAAATTAATGGCAATACAGAATAAAGAAATCTTAATGGGAGTTTTTGTATTTTCATTAGCAAAAAACGGAACTACAAGAATTTTAATCATTATAAATGCTGGCAAACCAAACCCCAAGGCAACCAAAGCCTTTGCTGTTAATATGACATCATCTATACCAAATGCACCTCTATAAAATAAAAAGGAAATAATTTCTTCAGATAATAATAATATGCCAAATAAAGAAGGAACTGAGAAGAAAATTCCAAATTTAATTGCCTTTGTAATGCTTTTGGTTGCCTGTTTAATTTTTCCTTGTTTTACCTCTTTTGACAGTATAGGAAGCAATGCTGTGCTTATAGCTATGCCTAGAACTCCAAGGGGTAGCTGATTTACCCGGTCAGAGTAATATAAGTATGAAATTGATCCATCTGGTAATGTTGAGGCTAAAATCATATCAATCAAAAGATTCAGTTGATAGGCACCGTTCCCTATAATTGCTGGTAAAAGTAAAACAAAAAATCTTTTTACATTAGAAGACGGTTTTATAAACATTTTTAATTTTGGAATTTCAAAACCGAGAGTCGATTTGTTTTTTTTCAAATTAAACAATATCCAAGTCAGTTGAATTACACCGGCCAAAGAAATAGAAAA
>NTKR01000027.1 GCA_002457065.1 alpha proteobacterium MED-G10
AAAAAAGACAAAAGAAAACAAATCACGATCCGACAATTAACAAGAAAAAAACTACAGAAAATTCTACTAAAAATTCAATAGGTAATCACAATATTGATGTACAAGCATAAATAAATAAAATAAAATTTTATTAAGGAGAAAAAGATGGCAGAAGATAATAATCAAGAAAATGAGAAGAAAAGTCCAGTTAAATTGATTTTAATGATCGTTGGTGGGATTGTTCTACTGGGATCTGGATTAGGATTAGGAATCTTAGTTGGAGGTGGAGAATCTTCTGATCCATCAACAGAAATTTCACAAATAATTGAAAAAAAAGAAAACCCTGAGCTTTCTGAAGAAAATAAAAAAAATGAAGAAGATGAGGAAGTCGCAGCAGAATGCGCTGAAGAAGAAAAAGACGCAGAAGGCAACTGTCCTGTTGGTCCAAAAAAAATTCCTAAAATAACCCCTGAGGAAGAGATATTTGCCACGACATATTATGAATTTCCTGGGAATTTCACTACTAATTTAAAAGAATCAAAAAAGTTCTTGCAAATTTCTCTTGGAGTATCGACGCAATATGATGATCAAGTAATGGCAAATGTAGATAGTCATCAACTTGCATTAAGATCTGAGATTTTAACTATTATGTCTACCTTTTCTACCGAAGACATATCTGGCAGAGAAGGAAAACAGAAACTAGCTAATTCATTAAAGAATGGTATAAACGATGTATTAATGAAAGTAGAAGGATTTGGTGGGGTAGAGAATGTACATTTCACATCTTTTGTACTACAATAAGTATTAGGTTATTATATGGCAGAACCATCAAGAAAACTTTCATCCGAAGAAGTCAATGCTCTAATGGAGGGGCTAAAGTCTGGAGACTTGAGTGCCTCTACAACGATTAAAGATGGAAAAGAGGTAGAATACAAAACCTTTAGCTTTGGAACAGATGATCTTTCTTTGCTAGGTGATTATTATGCCCTGCGTTTAATAAATGAAAGATTCGCAAGAACAGTACGTAGCGTTTTTTTACCTTTACTAAGGGTTCAGCCAAGAATTAGTTCCTTTCCACCAGAAGTAAAGTCTTATGAAGAATATAGTTCTGGCCTTGATGCGTTTATGAGTATGACAAATAGCAGAATTGAAGAGCTAAGAGGGTCAATGTTGACTGTTCTGCCACCAAACTTTGTTAACTTATGTACGAGCAGCAGATATGGTGGAAAACTAGAAATTTCAGATACAAGTAGAACTGAATTTACATCAACTGAAGAAAAAATAATTGAGGTTATTAATGAAGGTATTAGTAAGGTTCTTGAACAAAGTTGGAAAGACTTGACACCAATTTCAATAAAGTTTCACAGTAGGGAACAAAATCCTCAATTTGCTGCATTTGTAGAATCATCTGATTTAATAATAGTTTGCTCTTTTGTAATGCAACTACCCAAAGTTGATTCAATGTCATTTGATATTGTATATCCACTACAAACATTAAAACCTGTATCATCTCTATTAAGATCTAGAGTTCAGTCTGATGTAGTTGAATCAAATTTGACCTGGAGAGATAAATTAGAAAAAGCAGTTTTAGAGGTCCCATTAAGGGTTCAAAGTAATTTGTCAGAGCCAGTTGTGTCAATGTCCAAACTTCTAAGAGTTAAGGAAGGCGACACTATGAATATAAACGTTGATGATACAGTAGATTTTTATGTAGGTAATCAAAAGTATTTTAAAGCCGAAATGGGAGAAATTAAAGGAAATGCTTGCATAAGATTAACAAAAAGACTAAAAAATTAAGGAGAAAGTTATGAACGCAGAAACAGCTCAAGAAGAAAAAAAACAGTCACCTGAGGCAACTCAAGAGGCCGCTCCAGCGGAAACAAGCGCTGATAATGTTCAGAAAAATGAAACAAAAGCTGAAGCTGATCCTAAAGCTAGTGTTGCAAAACAAGGTTCAGCGGCAGTTAACAATCTTCGCGTATTAGAGAATATTGAAGTTAAACTTACGGTAGAAGTTGGAAACACAGAAATAAAAATAAAAGATTTATTGAGACTCAATGAAGGTTCGGTTGTAGAACTTGAAAGACTAGCTGGGGAACCGTTAGATATTCTCGCTAATGGAACTAGAATAGCCAAAGGTGAAGTTGTTATGGTCGGAGAGAAATTTGGAATTAGGTTTACCGAAGTTGCCGATCCAGAGGAATTAATTGAAAATTTATAAAGTCATTTATTTGACGTATGAATAAATTTCATATTTTTCTTTAATTAAATCAGTTACTTATATCACAATTAAATAATACGGCAAGGTTCTTGCATTTCTATACCTAAAGCGAGGTAATATGCAAGAATTTACAGGGCCAAGTTTATCCAACTATTTGCTAGTATTGGGATTCCTTTCAGCAATGTTTATAGGGTTCTATTACTTAAAAAAAAATAAACACATAATTTCACAAAAGTTAAATTCAAAGAAAAGAATGAAGGTTTCTGATGTCACTATTTTAGGACAAGGTGATCGAGCACTAATTTTAAATCTAGATGACAAAGAATATTTATTTATTTCTGGAAAAAACTCTGGTGCACTTCTTACTGAAATCAAAACTAATTCCAAAAACAAATCAACTACTTTAGAAAAAGTTTTTGAAAAAAGGCTGATGAATGAAAAAGTTTAGCTTCATATTTTTTGTTTTTTTACTCTTACCAATTACAGTTTTATCACAGACTGCACCTGGAGGCTTAGAAGCTTTAACAATTACAGAATCTGCTAATGGAGATAAAACTTACTCTGTTTCACTAAAAATTCTTGCGCTTATGACCGCGCTAACAATCTTACCTTCACTTGTTTTAGGAATGACTGCATTTACAAGAATAATTATAGTAATGTCAATTTTAAGACAAGCATTAGGTACACAACAAACTCCACCGAACCAAATTTTGATAGCTATTTCATTATTTTTAACTTTTTTTGTTATGGCACCAACATTTAATAAAATTTATTCCACAGTTTCTGGACCTTACCAAGCAGGTGAAATGAATTTAAGTGAAGCGCTTGAAAGTGGTGGTGGTGAATTAAAAAAATTTATGATTAAAAATACACGAAAAAATGATTTAGTTATGTTTTCAGATATGGCAAAAAAGGGTGATTTCCTGGATAGTTCTGAAATTCCTTTTTACATAATTTTACCAGCCTATATGACCAGTGAGTTAAAAACTGCGTTTCAAATAGGATTCTTATTATTTCTTCCTTTCTTAGTTATAGATATGGTTGTTGCATCAGTTTTGATGTCACTTGGAATGATGATGTTGTCTCCTATGTTAATTGCTTTACCATTTAAATTATTATTATTTGTTCTAGTTGATGGTTGGTCTATGACTGTAGGATCACTTGTTGGGACATTTTCTTAAAGGAGATTTTTATGGGATTTGATGAAAATATTGAAATGGTGAGATTAGCTTTTTATCAAGTACTTATCTCAAGCGGACCCTTTTTAGCTGCAGCTTTAGCAATAGGTCTAATAATTGGGATATTGCAGGCAGCAACTTCTATACAAGAAATGACTCTAAGTTTTGTCCCAAAAGTAGTTTTAGTGATTTTTGCCATGGGTTTTATGGCTAATTTTTTTCTGGTAAGTTTAGTTGATTATTTTAAATTTATTTTTGAAACAATTTCGGGACTAAAATAGTGTTTATCCCTCTCCCCTTTTACTCTCCAATGGATTCACTTCCAGGTGTTGAGTTAAACGACTTAATGGATTATCTATTTGTCTTTTTTTTATCCTCAATTCGTTTATCTTCTTTTTTAATTTCAAGTCCATTTTTAGGTTCAAAAAATATTCCATTGAATGTCAAAATTGTTTTCTCAATGGTCATCTCTTTTTTCTACTTTGGTTATATATCTGAAGTTGAAATTAGTCCCTACGTCATTGATAATCTTTTAATGATTATCATTGTTGAAGTGATTTTGGGTGTTTCACTTGGCTTAACTCTGAGTATCTGGTTTTCTGCTGCTACAGTTGCAGGAGAAAAGATTGCCGCATCAACTGGCCTTGGGTTTTCTCAAATGGTTGATCCTGAAACTGGTGGGCAAACACCTGTTGTCAGCATAATTCTTGATTTGTTACTCATTACAATCTTCTTATCTTTAAACGGTCATCTTATTGCAATTGACTTTTTGTTTAAAAGTTTTGATATTTATCAAATAAACGGTGAATTACCTCCCCTTTCTCTTGTAGGTTTAGGTATCGAAGCAGCAGGCGCTATGTTCTATACGGGTGGACTCATTATGTTACCTGTGGTTGGTGCTTTGTTAATGGCAAATATAGCTATTGGGGTAATTACAAGGTCTTCACCTCAACTAAATATGTTTTCATTTGCATTTCCTGTTACGTTGCTTTTAGCATTTTTTGTAATGTATTTATCATCCAGGACTATTGGAAATGCTTTTGGGGATTTAACCAAAAATGCCTTAGAATCAGTAGAAATTCTTTTTGTAGGAAAATAAATGGCTGAAGATAAAGACGAAAGTCAGGAAAAGACCCAGGACCCCACATCCCGAAGATTAGAAAAAGCGAGAGAGGATGGCAAGGTTGTAACATCCAGAGAAATGCAGGTTTTTACTATTTTGACGATCGGTGTTATGTTGATGTATGTTCTTCCGGCTTTATTTGACGATTTTTTAAAAATCACCGCTTCTTTTTTTAATTTTGGACCTGAATTATTAAGTGGAAGATCTCCACTTGAATCAATTAAAGATGCAATCTATTTTGTTTTAAAGGTTATTGTAATATTCTCTTTCCCTTTAATAGTTGTTTGTATCATCACACAATTTGTTGTGGGCGGTATTAATTTTTCACTTAAAAGTATACATTTTAAATTTTCAAAAATGAACCCTATCAAAGGTTTAGGAAAAATTTTTTCAACGAAAGGGCTTGTTGAATTAGCAAAGTCTTTATTAAAAGTTTTTTTCTTAGGTATAATTTCTTATCAGGTCTTACTCTACTACTTACCAGAATTAATAAATATTAGTGAAGCAAATCTATTTTCTGCTTTATCAAGACTTGTATCTTTTTTTCCAATTTTAGTTATCTGCCTTCTAATTGCTCTTGCGGTAATTGCTGCAATAGACTTTACATACCAAAAATATGATTACATAAAATCCTTAAAAATGTCTCACCAAGATATTAAAGATGAATATAAGGACACTGACGGACAACCGGAAGTAAAACAAAAAATAAGAAAACTTCAAATGGACGCATCAAGAAAAACAAGAAAAGAAAATGCATCAATTGAAAATTTAGATCAGGCTACAGCAATAATCACCAATCCAACTCACTTTGCTATTGCATTAAAATATGAGGTTGGAGACTCAACAGCTCCAACAGTAATTGCAAAAGGAAAAGGTAAAAATGCTGAGTTAATAATTGAAAAAGCAAAAAAACTTAACATTGGAAATATGCAAAGTCCTGTTCTTGCTAGGGCTCTTTATTTTACAACAGAAATTGGTGACGAGATTGTAAGTAAGTTGTATAATGCTGTAGCAATTGCTTTAGCTTATATTTATAAAATTAATAATGGAGAGGACATAGAAAAACCTGAAATTGAAGTTCCAAGTGATTTAATTTTTGATGAAAATGGTAAATCAGATGTTTAACAGAAAAATATCACAAATTATAGTAACGTTTGCGTTTTTCTACAGCGCTATCATTTGCCACTTTAAGGCAATCGAGACTTTTCAAAGTGGAAAGCTAATCCTAGCTTGTTTTTTGTGGTTTTGCGCACTAACTTCTTTTTTAGGAGGACTTAGGTTCCAAATTGCAAAATTAGTAAACAAAATTAAGGAAATAAATAAAAATGAGTGAAATTAGATGCTGCAATTGTAAGCACTTTTATATAACTTATAAGCCAAAATTTCCGTATGGTTGTAAAGCATTCGGTATAATTGCCAAAAAAAATCCCTATTTAGAAGTTAGGTCGATTTCTGGCACAAATTGTGCACTATTTTCAAAAAAGAATATAAATGTTAATATAAACAAAAAAGGAAAACTTGCATGAACCAACAAATAAACGCAATGCAAGAAAGCATTAAAATTGCTTTAGATGCTGCTGATGCCGCGACTGACGTGACTTCAGAATATAAAAGAATTAAAAATGAATATTTAAAGGCGGAGCAAAAAGTGAAAGAAATACATAAATATACAACAATTGTTTTTTCAAGTTCAATTGCAACAGCTGTGATTGCGATTATATTAACAGGGCTTCTTTATTTCAAATCTTTATCAGAATTAGAAGATATGACAAGTACTAGTCGTGAAGCTCTAGTAGTATTTGCTGAAAATGTTGAAAATGTTAACAAGGCTGTTGAAAATATGAATTCAAGTCTTGCAAAACACAGTGATCTCGTTGATGCTAATAGTCAAATTAAATCTGCCCTAGAAAACTTGTCAGAGGCCATAAAAGCTAACGATAAATCTTTAATGATAAACTTATCAAAAGAAATCTCTAATTTGTCTTCAGGGTTATCAAATTCAATAAAAAGTGAATCAAGCAAGCTTGAAAAATCAATCGCCGAATCGAATGTTATGACTTCAGCAAAAATCAATCAAGAATTAGAAAAAATGATTAAGGAGAATAAGAAGAATCAAAATACCAAACTCTTAAAAGAACTTTCCAATAGTACTTCAACGCTCAATGCTGCTCTTGACGCAATTTCCAACCAGAATAAAATGCTTGTTAAGGAAATTAAACAAAAAAATGAAAGCATCACCTTCCCCTAAAAAAAAATGGCAGAACAGAAAGAAAATAATTTCTTAGTTAAAGTTGATAAAATTAGGAAAAGGAGTTACGCGTCATTGATGCTTTTAAAACAAGATGATGTTATTGTGGCCGTCAACAATCAGTTTTATACATTCGGTGAAAAGAAATTAACTGAAGAACTTAAAGACTTAAAAAAAAATAATGAAAAAGCAATTCTTACAATTTTAAGAGAAGAAGTTTTTTTTGATATTATTGTTAATAATAGTTTGGGTTGTAAATTTCTGACCACAAATATTGAAGAAACTGAGAATATTAAGAAAAATTTTTCAAAAAAAGAAAATTATGATATTGAAGATTTAAATGAATACGTTGCAATGAGAGACATATTCAGGAGATACGATGTATTTGACAACTCAAATTCACTGTCTGCAGGTTTATTTCCTCCAGCTTGGCTCGCTTATAACAGAAAATGGTGGGTTTTGATGCTCTTTGTATTAATGTCCTTTATGCTATTATCAATTAATATTTTTATGTTCCTTTTAGGATGGGTTTTAACATCAGTTTACTGTTATCAAGCTCAACTTAACCTTTTATACAGTTTTTCAATGTTAGAGGGTAAGGTATTTACACTTAAACTAGCTTGTAGATCTATGGAAGAAGCTCAAAAGACAATTAGATCTATAGATCCAAAATCTAAGTTTTTATTTTCTAAACTAGAAAACCCTAAAATAGAAGAAGATAAAGAAAATAAAGAAAATCAAAACATTGTTGATGAAAAAAAAGAAGCTTTAGTGTAGAATGAACTTGAGCTAAACTGAGGGAGTTAACAATGGCTGAACAATATTCTGTTCAAGCAGAAAATTTAATGAAATCTGCAGTTGAAGAGTATAAAGAAGTAATTAAGGAAGTTAAGGCGACAGATGCCAACTTAACAGTTATTAGAAATTTAAGAATTAATATACAAGGGAAACCAAGAAGGTTAGTTGATGTATCAGACTTAAAAAAAACAGATGACGTACATAAACTTCAATTACTTGTATTTAACACCGACCACATAGAACTTCTTACAGAACAATTAGACGAAAATGGTTTTTCTTACGAAGTTGATGGACAATTTATAAATATTACTGTTCCTGATCCGTCTTATAAACAACTTATGGAAGTTGTTGATGATCTCAACAGAAAAAAAAACTCAGCTATGGGAAGATTAACTAAAGCCAAATCAGAAGCCACAACTAGAGCTAGGACGGCTGTTGAAAACGAATTTATAAGTCAAGGCGTTGCGAGTGCAGCCTCAAGAAAATGCGACGAATATTATGAAAATTACGGTGGACAAATAGCAGAAATGACGATGGATAAAATTAAAAATATCTTAGGGCCGGTTCATTTTGAAAAATACGAAAAGGAAGAACTAGACTTTTCTTAGTTTTAGTTAAGCGTCGTATTTAAACCTTTGCTTATTCGGCAACTCCCATTGCCCAAGCTCTTGATACTCTTTCTGAATATCCTCTAGCTTTTTATCTATCCTTATTTTTTCATTAGGTTTCCACGAAGGATAAGTAAAATTTATTTCTCTAAATTTATAATCATCTTTTCCTGAAGAGGCATTTTTTAGTTCGCTTTCATTGGCATTTAAATCTTCTTGTTTTTGAGCAAGAATTTTATCAACTTTATCAGCAATAACTATTTCTGGTTGTTTTTCTATCTTGGTATTTAAGGTTTCTGCTAATTTTGGTTCTTCTGCTAATGAAGGTTTAATACTTGCAAAATCAACAATTTTTTTGTTTAAGTTTTCCTTATAAAAATTTTTTGACGATGCATATTGAATATGTAACTTGTAGTTATTATCGACAATCCTAGGGTTAGCTGCATCAACAAACTCTTTATCTTTAACATTTTCTGAACCATCATCTTTCCAAATATTACTGATCCCCGTTGCGTCTAGAGCCATTTCAGTAGGTGTTTTATCAAATATTTTGTTAAAAGCCCAGGTTCCAAAACCAGCAATTGCTCCGATTGGACCACCATATAAAAAACCTCCCAGGCTATTTTGAATAAGATCTCTGTCTGATTCCTCATTTTCAGAATTTACACTTGAATAAATGCCGCTTACTAATGGCAGATTTTGTAGGGGATTTATTAGGCCCTTAAACCAACTCCAAAACGAAAAATCTTCCGAATCAATTTTTTCTGAATCTTTATTTTCTTTTTGTTCAACAAGTTCATTAGAGTTGATTTGTCCTAAATTACTTTTATAGTATGGGCTTTTTTCTATTATCATTTATTTAATAATTAATCTCTATTTCAATTCTTCTATTCTTTTCTCTTCCTTTTGGGTCATCATTACTAGCAAGAGGTTTGGTCTCTCCATAACTTATGGCCTTCATTCTATCGGGTTTTAATTTCCCTGAACCAGCTAGTTCTTGAACTACTGATGAAGATCTTGCTGCTGCTAAATCCCAATTATCTCGATAAATTGATCCAAAAGTTAATGGCTTGTCATCTGTATGACCTGATACTAAAATTTCACTTCTTCCTTTTTCGTTAACTTCAGCAATTTTTGCCATAATTTTTTTGGCTTTCGATGTTAGATCGGCAGAACCTGATTTAAAAGCCCCCCCGGAACCAACAGTAATGATTACTTTATCGTCTTGTCTATCAATATTGATAAGCCCTTCCCCCATTTCCTCTTTTAGTGCTACCTTGAATTTATCTTCAGCCAATTTGGCTTTTCTCTCTTCTTCTTTTGAAGTATCAGGTGATGAACCTAAATCATTTCCATCATCAGAAGATGCTTCACCCATACCTTGTTTATTTGATGCTGTTGACAATTGAGCAAGTTGTTTTTCAACTCCTCCAAATAACACCTCTGTTTCTGATTTTCCCTGAGCAGCTTTGATCGCTTCGATAGCTTGCACAGCCTCTTGCATTTCTTTCTTATCGGTTTCAGTAGGATTAAAGTTTACAACAACTTTATCTCCGACTGTTTCTACTTGAATATCCACATCCCCTTGTGAAACTGCATCCTTAATATTTTCTGCAAGTTCTCTGGCGCTTTCCGTATCTCCATCATCTTTTGTTGAATCATTATCTTTGGTTTTGAGTTCAACTTCAGGTTGGTCCGTTTCTGTAGTCTGTTGTTTATTGTTGTCAGTAACCGCTGGTGTTGGATTTGGACTAAAATTTAATGATAATACAGTTGTACCTTTTGGTTGTTCAACAGTTGGAATTACTCTTTGAATACCAAAAGCATTTTTCATACTACCGCTTATTTGTTTAAATTTTGGAACATTAAATTCAGCAAATGAAAGAATTAGAACAAAAAATGCCATCAAAAGGGTTGCCATATCGGCAAAAGTTGCCATCCAAGCTGGTGCCCCTTTTGGAGGACATTCATCGCATTCGTGCTCTTCCTCTTCAGTGGAATTATCTTTCTTTTCTTTTTTTTCTTCAGCCATTGTTGTCTATTAAGCAGCTGCAGACTCTATTAGCTTCTGCTTCTCTTTCGGTGCAAGATTGGCAACCAGTTGATCTTGAATATTTCTTGGACTTTCTCCCCTAGATATGAATTGTAGACCCGTAATTATCATCTCTCTATAAGTAACTTCATAAGCGGAATAACCTTTAAGCTTTATGACAATCGGCATAAATATTGTGTTAGCTATCATAGCACCATATAAAGTAGTCAAAAGTGCGACAGCCATCGCTGGACCAATTGCTTTTGGGTCAGCCATATTTCCAAGCATTGCAACTAAACCAACCAAAGTACCAATCATCCCCATTGCTGGAGCAATATCAACCCAAGACTGAGCACAACCAATATTTTTCTCGTGTCTTGTCTGCATTGCTTTCAATTCTTTTTTTAACTGAATAGTGAGTTTTTCCTCATCTGCTCCATCTACTAACATTTGTAAACCATTATCAAAAAAAGCATCAGGTGTTTCTTGTCCCTCAAGAGCCATCATTCCATCTTTTCTTGCAATACCTGCTAACTCTACAATTCTTGTGATCAGCTCGTCCATTTTTTTTACTGGAGGCTTAAAAGCTTTGCCGAATGCACCAAACGAACCCAAATAGACAGGTAAAGGCGCAGTATACATTACAGCAAAGAAAGATCCTCCGAAAACAATTAATATAGATGGTACATCGATATATGAACCGAGGCCCCCTGCAGAGATCATTGCACCAGCAATCATCCCTATTGTCCCTAAAAAACCAATTATTGTAGCTAAATCCATTTAAAAATCCATTAACGTTAATTCATATAAAACTATTTTGCTATACAATCTGCAACTTTGATACCAAAATAAAAAAAGTTTTTACCTATTTTAATTATTTTATGTAATTATATAAATAAAAATATGAAGTTTTTTTTACTTTTAGTTTTTTTATTTATTAAAGTAAGTCCTTTACTATCGGCAGATTACATAGATAAAGGGTTCTATATTATCGATTTAAAAAATAAAGTTGAATGGTTGAAATGTACTGCAGGTCAGCAATGGAGCGATAAAGAAGAAAAATGCATTGGGGATGCAGTCAAACTTGACCAAAATGAAATAAAAGAAGCCAATAGACTCTTAAATGAGCAAATTGATGGAGATTGGAGACTTCCAAATAGAAAAGAATTGGAAAGTTTAGTTTGTCGGGAGTGTGATGGAGTCAAAATAAATACTAAATTGTTTCCACAAACACCTGCTCAACCTTTTTGGACGTCAAAAAGGAATTGGTGGTCTCCTAAATTTTTTTGGTCCGTAAATTTTTTTACAGGGCATTCATACGGAAGGTTTGTACCTGAAAAAAAACTTTTCGTAAGGTTTTTGAGGGATCGTTAATTCTTTGTTTTAAAATAAACGTAAAGCTTCCACAAAAAAAGTAATATTCCTGACCCAATTACAAAGAAAGCTGCATTCCAAGGGGTAATGAAAGATAAATAATGAAGGTTCTCACTCATGGATAGTGAGATTATTATAATGAGCAAAACAGCTGCTAAAAAGAACCTAATAATTGTACATAACCTACAATTTTTCATTTGCTTCTAATCAAACAACTAATCTTTATTTTTTCACTAAACTTGCAGATAGATTTAGCTAAATCTTTATCTGCAGCTTTGTAGATAAGTTTATATAATTTCCTATCACTTTCATAATCAACATTAATTTTGATCTCAGGGAATTTATTCTTTATCTTTTGCTCTATATCTTTTTTCTGATTTTGTGCATAATCTTTCCTTGAAAAAGCTCCAAATTGCAAAACTATTTTGTTTGCTGGTGATATATATGATTTTTTTTTTTCAATCACTTCCACATTCTTCTTTTTTAAATCAGTTTTATTTGAATTTAATTTAGCATTATTTAGTTTTTCAAAGTCATTTTTCTTAGGTTGATCGTATATTATTTTTTTTTGCTCTAATGGTTTTTTAGATTCTTCAACATTCGCAGACTCTTTGCCAGTTTTTAAAGGAATTTTTTCTTTTCCTTTCTCAATTTTTTCTTCTACCACTTCTGAGATATTAGGGTTATTTTGCGTCAAGTTTTTAACACCAAGAAAAATAATAATAAAAAACAATGGTATAATAATAATTGGAAATATTTTTAACATCATCACAATAATAGTTAATATTACCTAAAATAGCTAGGTTTTCTTGAAGTTTGAAAAAAAAGATTAATTAGAGAAATTCAACCTTTACAGTCACTTTTCTGACAGTGAATCAATGTCAAATTATAATTTTGCATTCCATAATTAAAAGTTGTTCTATAATATAGAAAGGAGATTTATTATGCAAATCACTCAGAACTTAAAATTAAAACAGAGTCAATCTTTAGTAATGACTCCTCAACTTCAGCAGGCAATAAAATTATTGCAACTTAATAATCTAGAATTGACTGATCTAGTAAACAAAGAATTAGAAGAAAATCCTTTTTTAGAAAATGAGTCAACTGAAGAGATTGTTGAAGATTTTGACGAAAATACAAGTGATTTAAATGATTCTTTTGAGTCTGGTGAATCTCTGAAAGATGAACCAAAAATTGATGATTATGAGAACAGATGGGATATTGACTCAAGTCATCAGTCATTTAATAAAAATATTAACTCTGATTCAACGGATGCAGGTTCAGTTGTAGAACAAACACTAAGTGAAAGAGTATCATTAAAAACTATTCTGAAAAGCCAAGCTGAACTTGAATTTGAATTAGACACTGACAAACAAATATCACAATTATTGATAGATTACATTGATCCAAGTGGTTGGATTACTTATTCTTTAGATGAAATCTCTAGTTTTAGTGGATATGAACTTAAAAAAATTGAAGAAGTTCTTTTAAAAATGCAAAGTTTTGAACCAAATGGAGTTTTCGCCAGAAATTTAAAAGAATGTTTAATTCTTCAACTTAAGAATGATGAAAAACTGTGTTCATCTAAACAAATTCTTATCGAGAATCTTGAACTATTGGGTGAAGGTAATCTTAAAGAACTTCAAAAAATTACGAATTTAAAAGAAGATGAATTAAGAGAAAGTATTAAATGTGTTAGATTATTGAATCCTAAACCTGGAACAAAATATTCAGAAGAGTATACAAATATTTTTAACCCCGATGTTATTGTATCAAAAAACAATGAAAATTGGGAAGTAGAATTAAACGATAGTACGCTTCCTAAAGTTACTGTAAATCAAGAATACATTAATGAGATTGAAAGATTGAATTGTTCTGATACTGATAAAAAATACATTAATGAGAACCTTAATTCAGCCAAGTGGTTAATTAAGGCAATAGAACAAAGAAATATGACAACCTTAAAAATTAGTGCGGAAATAGTTAATCAGCAGAAGCTTTTCTTTGAAAAAGGAAAAAAATATCTTAAGCCTATGATACTTAAAGATGTTGCAAAAAAAATAAATATGCATGAAAGCACAGTAAGCAGGGTCACATCAGAAAAATTGATGTTAACTCCTAGAGGAATTTTCGAAATGAAACTTTTCTTCAGTGCGTCAATTGGAAGCACCAGTGAGGGTGAGAGTCATTCAGCAGCATCTGTTAGAGAATCATTGAAAAAATTAATTAGTAATGAGCCAATGAATAGCCCGTTTAGTGATGAAATTTTAGTAGATAAATTGCAATCTCAAGGTATTAGCTTGGCAAGAAGAACAGTTGCAAAATATAGAGAGTTATTAAACATTCCTTCATCCTCCATTAGAAGAAGAATGATGAAAATACAAAATTTAAATATTTAAGGGATAAGAGATAATATAAATTTTTAGATCAAGGTAAAATTTAGTTATATCTTACTCTCTTAAATTCGTTTTCAAAACCTTCTAGAAAATGAGTTAAAGGATAAGTTTCAGTTCTTAGAAATTTATTATCTTCGTAGTGAGTAATCTCTATATAAGTATAATTATTTTTTACTGCTTTATCTAACTTATGTTTATTCGAAAGTTTATCTAAATTCATTTATTATCTCCATATTTTACTATTTAATTTGCAATTTCCCTGCCAAGTTAAATGTTATCTAAAAGTTTTTGTTTTCTGAATTCCTCTTTGAAATATTTAATTTTCTTATCTCTTTTACTTAAAACATCCAATCCAATATTAATTGGAATCTTAATCTTCTGTTGTCTTAAATCAGACCAATAGTTCTTTACCTTCTTTAAATATCTTACTTTTCTTTTTGGAACTGATGAATGATATCTGGAAATTGCTTCATTCCAAGTTTTATATCTAGTATACAATGATCTCAAATATTCTGCTGCGTATCTTACATTTGTTTCAGGATCTAATATATGATCAAGGCTTTTAAAGTTTTGTTTATGATATTTCAAACTTATTTGCATACAACCAACGTCAATATTATTTTTTTTTTTATAATTTTTCCTTAAATAGTCTAATGTTTCTTTCTGACTATTAAAAAATTTAGATTTACCAGAAACATTTAAGGTCCAAGGCCAAGAAACAAAACGTCCCTCTTTTTTTATACCAGATTCGACCAATGATATTGATGTGAGAAGTTTGTTAGGAATTTTGTATTCTCTTTCAATTTTTTCAGTTAGTTGACCACAATTTATTGTGGCATTTACTTTGAAATTAAATAGAGAAATGAAAAGGATTATAATAAAGATTTTGCCCATAAACCTTTTGAGCAAATTTAATGCCAGTTATTTTCTGATTATAGAACTACTTAATAATTCTCTTCCTATAGAGATAAAATTGTAGGGATTAACTGACTTTTTTTTTACCTTAATCTCATAATGAAGGTGTGCTCCAACAGCCCTTCCTGTAGAGCCCATCTTTCCAATTATGTCACCCTCAGTTACAAAATCACCTTTTCTTACTTTAAGTCTGTGCAAATGACCATAAAGAGTAGTCACACCATGTTTATGAACTATTTTTATAGATTTACCAAAAGATCCGTTCCTTCCCGAGAACGAAACATAACCATCAGCTGGAGCACGAACTTCTTCTTGCCACGTTCCTGCCATATCAATTCCATGATGCATTTGTCTTAATTTTGATTTTGGATGTATACGAAAACCATATGGACTTGAAACATAATAATATTGCATAGGTGGTTTTAAAGGAAGGAAAATTATTGCATTTTTAAGTTCCTCTAAGAATTGGAATCTTAAGGAAGTATCTTCAATTAACTCTTCATTATCTGCTCTTAA
>NTKR01000028.1 GCA_002457065.1 alpha proteobacterium MED-G10
ACAAGTGAACTTAAAATCAAGGAAAATGATTCAAACTTATCAGAGTTGGCTTCAAAAATTAATCATAGTTTAGAGGATGAGAAAATCAAAGATCTTGAAACAAAAAAAAGTCAAAATGAAATCGATGACGATTTACTCCAAATTCCTGCATTTTTGAGAAGACAAGCAAACTAAAAATGTCTGCTTTATCTCAACATCTTCCCGTAATGGTAGATGAGGTAATTTCATACCTTGATCCTAAGAAAAAGAATACCTATTTTGATGGAACTTTTGGTCAAGGAGGATATTCAGAGGAAATTCTAAAGTACGGCTGTAAAGTTGTAGCCACTGATAAGGATACTCAGTCGGAAAATTTTGCTAAAATAATTAAACAAAAATACCCTGGAAATTTTTATTTTAGAATAGAGAATTTTAAAAATATAGAAGAAATTTTAAAATTTTTCAAAATATCAAAAATAAATGGCATTACTCTTGATTTGGGTCTTTCAAATACTCAACTGGATTCACCGTCCAGAGGTTTTTCTTTTAAATCAAATGGACCATTAGATATGAGAATGAATAACAAAAAAGGAGAAATAACAGCTGAAATAGTAGTTAATAAATTTAGTGAAAAAAATTTGAGTGATATATTTTATTATTACGGCGACGAGAAGAATTCTAGAAAAATTGCAAAGTCCATAGTTATTGAGAGAAAAAAAAAGATAATTAAAACCACAACTGAATTGGCAGGTATAGTAAAAAGAATCAATTCTTATAATCATAAAAATCCATCAACAAGAGTTTTTCAAGCACTAAGAATCTTTGTAAATGATGAACTTAACGCGCTTGAGAGTTTTTTAAGAGATTGTTTAAAATTTCTTAACAAAAATTCAAGAATCATTATTGTTGCATTCCACTCTCTTGAGGATAGGATTGTAAAAAATTTTTTCAAAGAAAATTCAAGTAAGTTAAAAATTATCACTAAAAAACCGGTTACACCAACAAAGTCAGAGATTGAGAACAACCCAAGATCTAGATCAGCAAAATTAAGAGTAGCAGAAGTTTTATGAGATATTTTTTTTTAATTGCAACATTAACTGTTCTTGTATCAATAGCCGGAACTAAAGTTGTTGTAACTAAACAATTAAATAAAATTAAAATTTTAGATCAAAGAATAATAAAAATAGAAAGTAAAATAGAAAAATTAAAAACTGAATATTCTTACCTTACAAGTCCTCAAAATTTAAAAAAAATCAAGAAAGAAAATGGTTTAAAGCTGATTCCAATAGAAGAAGAAAACATTATAAAGTTGAAAAATTAAGAAATGGATAAATCTAAGGATATCTTTTATGAGAACGTAATACCTGTTAAAAAGGAAAAGACTGTAAATGTAAAATTTAAGGACAGTAATGATATAATTCTAGAAGAAAGAAAAAAAAAATTAATTAGCTCAGCAAATAATAAAAATAATCTTTTTTTTTATATAGTTTCATCATTCTATATTTTTATAATTATTTCCTTACATAATATTTTTTTCATTAAGGATAACCTAAACATCACTAAAAAACAGAGAATTTCAGATCGAGGAAAAATTTTAGATAGAAATGGTGAAATCATTGCAACAAATATTAAAACAAAGGACTTATATTTAGACACCAGAAAAATTCTCGATAGTACTGATTTAAAAAAAAAATTGAAAGAAATTTTTCCTCAAAAAAACAATTATTTCGACAAAGTTTTTAAGAAAGATCAATATATTCGAATCAAACAACATTTAACATCACAAGAAATAAATAGTTTAAGAAAAATTGGCGATCCAGCAATAAAGTTTCACAACTCAGAAAAAAGAATCTACTTACATCATAATTTATTTTCTCATATCACCGGATTTAAATCTTCTGAAATAAAAAGCAAAGTTGAAAGAAATTTTAACCAAATCTTAGAGAATGGGAAAGATGTAAAACTCAGCGTTGATTTACGAGTACAAACAATTGTATATGATGAATTATTAAGAAGTTTGGAAAAATTTGATGCAAATTCCGCTGTTACTATAGTTATGGATGTAAATAACGGCGAAATAATTTCGATGGTTTCATTACCTGACTTTAATCCTAATCATCCTGAAGATATTAAAGCCTTTACTGAAAATAATCTAGCTACAGAAGCAAGATATGAAATGGGTTCGACATTAAAAATATTTAATGCCGCTCTTGCTTTTGAAAATAATATGCAGCTCGAAGAAAAACAATTTTTAATAAATGAAGGATATCAAATTACTTATGATAAGCTCATTGAAGACAAACATATTAAGGATAAAATAATCAACTTTGATGATATTTTTACAAAATCATCGAATGTAGGAAGTATCCAATTAATTGAAAGCATTGGTATAGAAAAACAAAAGGATTTTTTCATAAAAATGGACTTTCACAACGATCTTAAAATCAATGGTTTAAGTACTGTTAAAAATAAGTTACCAAGTGATTGGAATGACTTAGCATCAAAGTTTATAAGTTATGGATATGGAATTTCTATCTCTCCTATAAGTCTTGTCTCGGTATATTGTTCTTTGGTTAATGGAGGGTTTAAAATCAATCCAAAAATTCATATAACTGATAAATCCAACAAGGAAAAAGTTTTGAAAAGTCTCACCTCACAAAAAGTCAATAATTTACTAAGAAAAATCGTTGAAAGTGGAACAGGAAAGAATGCAAAAGTTAACGGACTAACTGTTGGTGGTAAAACTGGTACCTCTAGAAAACTTGAGAATGGTGAATATTCTGAAAAGAAAGTAATAACATCATTTATTGGAACATTTCCAATAAATAAACCTAAATATATAGCATTTGTTTTATTTGATGAGCCTAGAAGAAATACAAAAGAGTTTTTAGAAAATTTTGGAGGGAATACAGCGGCACCAACATTTTCAAGAATTGTAAGAAAAGTTTCACCAATTTTGAATAAGAACAATTATCTTAAAAGTTTCTAAAATGAAATTAAAAGAACTTTTAAAAGGATGTAATACAAATTTAGTTTTAGAAAATTTTAATAATTTTACAGTTAAAGACATAAGTTCTGATTCTAGGTTAATTAAAAGTAATTATATATTTGCTGCAATTTCAGGCACGAAAGATAATGGTGAAAAATACATTAAAGATTTTTCTAAGTTTAAAAATATCGCTGTTATTATCTCAAAAAAGTCTAAATTTAATCTAAAAAAGAGACATAATGACATAACCCTTATCAAAACTCATAATGTGAGAAAATTATTATCTGAAATTACATCAATTTTTTACAAAAGCTTTATTCCTGAGAAAATTGCAATTACTGGAACAAATGGAAAGACGAGTGTTTGTGATTATACAAGACAAATATGGGAAAAAGAAAATTTAGAAGTGGCTAGTATTGGAACACTAGGTTTAATTTTCAAAAAAAAAAAAGTTGAGACTCCAAATCTTACCACACCAGATCCAACTTTATTTAATAAGTACCTAAATTTTTTGTCAAAAAGAAAGTGTAAGAAGGTAATTATTGAAGCATCTAGCATTGGACTAGATCAGGAACGGTTATATCCTCATCAATTCAATAAAGTAGCTTTTACGAATTTAACTCAAGATCACCTGGACTATCATAAGAATTTCTTAAACTACAAAAGATCTAAGAGTCTTTTATTTCAAAGTCATGTAAGCAAAAATAGTGTATCCGTAATCAACTCTGATGATAAATTTTCAAAATATTTTTTTAAAATTTGCAAAAGTAGAAATCTCAAAGTCTTAGATTTTGGAAAAAAGGCTGATTTTTTTAAATTTCTATCATTAAAAAAAAGAGATAAAGGGTTTGAATTAAAATATTTCTTAAAAAAAAAAGTCGGAGTAGTTTTTATTGAATGTTTCTCTGAATATGAAATATACAATAAAATTTGTGCTCTAATTTTAGTTTACGGAAAACAACTAAACTTTAAAAATTTAAATTCAATAAATTTATTACATAATCCTGCTGGACGACTTGAGAAATTAAAGAATAAACATAACCTAAATATCTTTATAGATTATGCACATACTCCTGATGCTTTAAAGAACCTTTTAAAAGGTTTAAAAAGAAATTGTAAAGGCAGGTTGCTTTCTATAATAGGGTGTGGTGGGGAAAGAGATAAGACAAAAAGGCCATTAATGACAAAAGAAGCTTTGACTTATTCTGATTGTGTAATAATAACTGATGATAATCCCAGGAATGAGAATCCATCAAAAATCAGGAAAGAAATGACAAAAAACCTTAGAGAAATTGATAAAAAAAATATCAAAGAAATTGCTGATAGAAAAAAAGCTATTCAATATTCAATTAAATTATTGAATAAAAATGATTTTTTAGTAATTACAGGTAAAGGTCATGAAAATTATCAGATTTATAAAGATAGAAAATCTTTTTTTAGTGATAAGGATACGGTTCTAAAATTTATCGGTAAATTATAATGTTATGGAATCTTGACGAAGTTTATAAAGCACTAGATATTAAAAAAAAAATAAATGAGAATTTTTTATTTAATGACATTTCCATTGATAGTAGAAAGATTAATAAAAAATCTCTTTTCATACCAATCGAAGGAAAGAATTATGATGGTCATAAATTCATAGATTCGGTCGCTAGAAAAGGCGTAAAAGCCTGTCTTATAGAAAAGAAAAAAAAACATTTAATAAAAAATAAAAAAATTCTTCTCATTGAAGTGAATAATACTCTTATCTCACTTAAGAAATTAGCCTTATATGCGAGAAATAGAATCAGGGATTTAAAAACTATTTGTGTAACTGGAAGCAATGGTAAAACAACTTTAAAAGAATGGCTTAAGGAAACTTTAAAAAATAATTTTCTTGTATATTCAAATCCAGGAAATTTTAACAACCTAATTGGAATGCCTATTACTTTAGTGAATATTCCCAAGAACACTGAAATATGTATTCTTGAACTTGGAATGAATACTTATGGAGAGATCAAAGAACTGGCGAGAATTGCTAGACCTGACATTGCAATTATTACAAATATCGGAAATGCTCATATAGGTAATTTTAAAAATAGATTTGAGATTGCTAAAGAGAAGTCTGATATATTTAGTTTTTTAGAAGGTGATTCCATTGCAATAATTCCTGGAGATTCAGATCATTTTAAATTACTTGATAAAAAGGCAAAAGCCAAAACGAATCAGATAATCACTTTTGGAAAATATCCTGATTTTCAATCAAAATATAAAGAGGAAAAAAACGATATGTTCACATTTAATGTATCGGAAACAAAAATAAAATTAAAAAAAAAAATAATTTTTAAAAATTGGGAAAATAATATTTTAATAATTTTATCCGTAATGAATGTTCTCAAATTAAACTTAAAAAAAAATCATAAAAAATTAGAGAGTTTGAGGCCTTTGCCAGGAAGAGGTGAAATTTTACAAATAAAAAAAAGGGCAAAAAAATTCTTTTTAATTGATGAATCGTACAACTCAAATCCAAATTCACTTAAAATGGCAATATTGGATTTGAATAAAGAAAAATATAAATTAAACGGAAAAATTCTAGTAATAGGAGATATGTTAGAATTAGGAAAATTTTCAAAAAAAATGCACAAAGAGATTGTACCAATAATTTCTAATATTCAACCTAAACTCGTAATTACCGTTGGTGAGTTTTCAAGAGTAATTTCAGAAAGTCTCCCTTCCAATATATCAAGTTTTCATTTCAAAAAAGTTTTTCATGTGTACAATAAATTATTAACCAAAATTGATAACAATGATATAGTGATGGTTAAAGGTTCTAATTCTACAAAGCTGTCTATGTTAATAAAGTTTTTGTCCCAAGGAATGTAATGTTTCATTATTTTTTTCTACCGTTAGTTGAAGATTTTAATTTCCTAAACCTTTTCAATTATTTAACATTCAGAGCGGGAGGAGCACTTTTTACTGCTTTTCTTATATCCATTTTATTGGGACCAAAATTAATAAGAGGATTGAAAAAGCTTCAAAAAAAAGGACAACCAATAAGAGAAGATGGTCCAAAAAGTCACCTCATTAATAAAGTTGGAACTCCAACTATGGGTGGAATGTTGATATTAGTATCATTATTTATATCGATAATATTGTGGTCAGATATTACAAGTAAACTTGTGTGGCTAGTTTTTACTATAACAATTCTTTTTGGTTTGTTAGGAGCTGTAGATGATTACAAGAAGCTGAAAACCAACTCTCCAAAAGGTATCGATGGAACTAACAGATTAATAATAGAATTTTTTATTTCATTTGTTTTTATTTTTTACCTTAACTCTATTTTAGACAGAAATTTGATAAATATTATTTTCATCCCCTTTACTAAAGGTTATTTCATAGATTTAGGTTTGTTTTATTACTTGTTTGGATCTATTGTAATCGTTGGTTGTGCAAATGCTGTGAATCTAACAGATGGACTAGACGGCTTAGCAATTGGACCAATAATGATATCAGCTCTTTCTTTTGCTTTCTTTGCATATTTTACAGGTAATCTAATTTACTCTGATTATCTAAAAATACCTTATGTAAGTGATACAGGTGAGTTAGTAATTATTTGCGCGTCTTTAATTGGAGCGGGACTTGGTTTTTTATGGTTCAATGCTCCACCTGCAATGGTATTTATGGGTGACACAGGTTCTCTCTCGATGGGAGGAACCATAGGCGCAATTGCAGTAGTTACAAAGCATGAACTTATATTAATAATAGTAGGTGGTATATTCGTTCTTGAAGCACTTTCGGTTTTTGCTCAAGTGATTTCTTTTAAACTTACTGGAAAAAGGATATTTAAAATGGCACCAATCCACCACCACTTTGAACAAAAAGGATGGTCAGAGTCTACAATAGTAATCAGGTTTTGGATAATTGCTATTATTCTTGCACTTATTGGACTAGCAAGTCTAAAATTGAGATGATAATTAATAAAATCCATAAAAATATTCTTATTCTTGGTTTGGGTTTATCAGGCTTATCCTTAGCTAAAATATTGAAAAATAAAGTTAGAAATTTGTACTGTTGGGATGATTCAATATCTGTAAGAAAGAAGATCACAAAAACGGGACTCCCAATCAAATCAATTGAAAATTTGGATTTCAGAAAGTTGGACTATTTAGTTTTAAGTCCGATAATAAACCATAATTCAAAAGAACCCCATTTAGCAATAAAAAAAGCAAAAAAAGAAAAAGTCAAAATTACTACAGATATAGAATTTTTAAAAATTCTAAAAATTAAAAATAAAATAATTGGTGTTACAGGAACAAATGGAAAGTCAACAACAACTAAATTTATAGAACAATCCCTATCAGATTGTAAAAATAAGGTATTTTCTTGCGGAAATATTGGTATTCCATTTGGCGAGGTGATAAAAAAAGTCACATCTAAGGATTCTTTAGTAGTTGAAACATCTTCATTTCAATTAGACAAAATAATAGATTTAAAATTTGATATCTCTATACTTTTAAATTTGTCTAAAGATCATATTGATTGGCATAGAAATATAAGGTCTTATCATAAAGCAAAATTGAAAATATTTAAAAATCAAGGTAAGAATTGTTTCTCAATAATTTGTATCGATGATAAAAATTGTAAAAAAATTGCAGCAAATTTTTCTAACAATTTTAAATCAAAATTAATAAGAATAAGCACTAAAGAAAAATTAGAAAATGGAATTTATCTTACTTCAAATGAAAAAAGCATAGATATCATTAATACACTCAATAGAACAAATATTAAAATAGATAGAAAAAAATTAGACTTTACTCAGGCTCAACATAATTTTCAAAATTTATTAGCAACCTATGCCTGTTTTTTTGTATTTAAAAAATCTAATGAATCTTTTAAAAGATCAGTCAGTAAATTAAAGAATCTTGAGCATAGGATAGAATTTGTTAAAAAAATTAAAAATATTAAAATATACAACGATAGTAAGGCTACAAATATTAATTCTTCTAATAATGCATTAATAACACTTAACAATGTATACTGGATACTTGGAGGAAGAAAAAAACCAGAAGGAATAAAAGAAGTTAGTAGCGGATTAAAAAATGTCAGAAATGCTTATACTTTTGGAGAGTCAAAAAAAGAATTTAACGATTTCCTGAAATCAAAGCAAATCAATTCAAAAGAATGTTCAACTCTTAAAGTAGCAGTTAATATGGCAATGAAAGATGGTTTAAAAGAAAAAAAAGAAATTAATCTATTATTCTCACCTGCATCATCATCTTTTGATCAATTTAAAAACTTTGAACACCGTGGAAAAGCTTTTAAAAGCTTAATAAATGAAATTATTAAAAATGACTAAAATCTTATCTAATTTTAAAAATAAAAATTTGGATATTTATATTTTTGTACCAGTAGTTTTTTTAATAATTGTAGGAATTTTTGGGGTTTTTAGTGTTTCAATGCGAATTGATAATAAATATGATTTATTAATAAAGAAACATCTTATATTTTGCGTTTTTGGGCTAACGATAATTTATTTATTCTCAAAATTATCTCTTAAAAATCTTATTATGATTTCAATTTTAATTTTCACCTGTTCCATTTTATTATCATTTTCTACAATTTTCTTTTTTCCAGAAACTAAGGGAGCAAATAGATGGATTAAATTATTTAATTTCTCCTTTCAACCAACTGAGGTTTTAAAACCATCATTCATCATTTTAAGTTCACTCTTACTGGCAAGATATAATAGTAAAAAAGATTTTTCATTCCTGATAAATTTAATTTTATTTACAACTATATCAATAATACTTCTACGGCAACCAGATTTTGGGATGTTCATTTTATTTTTCAGTGTTTGGATATTACAAATTTTTAATACTCAAATTGAAAAAAGAAAAATTTTACCAATACTCCTTATTTTTTCTGGAGCTCTAATTTCAAGTTACATCTTACTTGACCACGTTAAGTTTAGAATTAATAATTTTCTTTTTTCAAATGTTGGTGATAATTATCAGATTAATAAGTCCTTAAATTCTTTTTCAAATGGAGGATTCTTTGGTCAAGGTATTGGTAATGGAGAAGTATCAAAAAATCTACCAGATGCACATTCTGACTTTATTTATGCATTGATAGGCGAAGAATTTGGTTTTATAACAGCAGTTTCAGTCTTAATACTATACTTTGTTATTTATTTTCGTATTTTTATGATATCAAAAATCACAAATAACTTTTTTATTTTGAATTCTTTAGTTGGGTTAGGAAATATCTTGATTTTTCAGACCATTATTAATGTCTCATCAAGTTTGAACCTTATGCCAACAAAAGGAATGACTCTTCCATTTATTTCTTACGGCGGCTCATCAATTATTTCCAGTTCAATTATTATTGGCTTTATACTGACATTAATTAATTATGCCAAAAAAGAATAAAAATATTTTTCTAGTAGCTGGAGGTACTGGCGGTCACCTTTTTCCAGCTGTAGCTGTTGCGCAAAGAGATAAAACAAAAAATTTTATATTTGTTGTAGACACAAGAGTTGAGAAAATTTTAAAGAAATATAAAGTGAAAAATTTTGTAGTTTCGTCTTCTAAATTTAACAAAAATATTTTTAGACTTATACTTGCTGTGTTTAAAATATTATATGGAACTTTCCAATCAGTATTGTTGATAAAAAAATATAGGCCTAAGTTAGTAGTTGGTTTTGGAGGTTACACAAGTATTCCAACCATATTAGCAGCAAAAATTTTCAATATTCAAACTCTAATTCATGAACAAAACGCTGTTATGGGAAAAACGAATAGATTATTATCAAAGATTAGTAATAAAACAGCAATCAGTTTTAATTCAACTAAATATGCTAAAAAAGATGCTATTTTTACTGGCGTTCCAATAAGAGTTTTTAAGAAAAAAAAAATAAAAAAAGATAAAAAAAGAGTTTTAGTACTAGGTGGAAGTCAAGGTGCCAAAATCTTTTCTCAGATTATACCTAAGGTACTAATTGGAATCAAACAAGAATATTTGAAGAATTTAATGATTGTCCAACAGACTAGAAAAGAGGATAAAACAATTCTTGAATCAACGTACAATAAATTAAATGTGAAATGCACTGTCAAAGAATTTTTTGATGATGTTCAAAACGAGATTTATAACTCTGATATTGTTATTGCTAGATGTGGAGCATCAACATTGGCTGAAATTGAATATTGTAAAAAGTTTTCTTTATTGTTTCCTCTTCCTACTGCGATGGATGATCATCAACTTGAAAATGCGAAACAATTTAAGAAAAAAAATGATTGTCAAATTTATAATCAAAACAACATACCCTATTCAAAATTAAGAGAGTTATTAAAATCTCAACTATTTTATAAAAACGAAATAAAAACTAATTTACAAGAATCAAAAAAAATATCCTTAATCAAGTTTATCGATGATATAATACAATAGGCCTAATGTTCGAAAAAAAAAAGAAAATACATTTTATAGGTATTGGTGGAATTGGAATGAGTGCAATAGCATCCATCCTGTCAGAGAAAGGTTTTAAAATTTCTGGGAGTGACCTTTCTCAAAACTATATAACCAAGAAGTTAAAAAAAAAAAAAATTAAGATTTTTGCTAAACACTCAAAGAATAATTTAAAAGATGTAGACATCGTTGTTCATTCATCAGCGATAAAACCTAATAATGAAGAACTAAGGTTTGCAAGAAAAATAAAAATACCAATCTTTTCCAGAGCAATGATCTTAGCTGACGTAATGAGGATTAAACCATCAATTACAGTTTCAGGCTCTCACGGAAAAACCACAACAACATCCCTTATTTCGACGATACTGGAATCATCTAATTTTGATCCGACGATAATTAATGGAGGAATAATCAATGGACTTGATATCAATGCTAAACTTGGAAAAGGTGATTGGATTGTAGCAGAAGCTGACGAATCAGACGGAACATTTATGTTTTTACCATCAACAATTGGAATTATAAATAATATTGATCTTGAACATTTAGATTTTTATAAAGATTTAAACCATATCAAAGAATCTTTTATCAGATATGCAAAGAATATACCTTTCTTTGGAATACTTTTTCTATGTATAGACGATGAGAATGTTCGAAAAATTAGAAAAAAACTGACCAAAAAAAAAATTATTTCATATGGATTATCTTCTAAAGCAAATTTCTCAGCAACAAACATTAAGACTTTTATAAAAAATGATTTTTTTTATACAAAATTTGATCTTATTGAAAAACTAAATAAAAAAAAAATAATTAAAAATTTTATAATTCCTTTAATAGGCAAACACAATGTTCAAAATTGTCTGGCGTCTATTAGTCTTTCCAAATACTTGAACATATCTTACAGTCAGATAAAAAAATCACTAAAAACATTCCAGGGTGTCAAAAGAAGGTTTTCAGTTTTGCTAAATACCGGAAAAAATTTAATCATTGATGATTATGCACATCATCCAAGTGAAATAAAAGTTACTCTTGACTCACTCAAATTAATATCAAGAAAGAGAATTATTGTTATTGTCGAACCACACAGATATTCAAGACTATCTTCACTTCTAGAAAATTTTATAGATAGCCTTCAATATGCAGATTCAATTTATTTACTGCCAATTCATTCAGCAGGTGAGACGAATAAAAGAGAAATTAATAACGAGATATTCTGCAAACGATTAAAAAAACATTATCCTGAAAAACAGGTTCTAAAAGTTAGTACCCAAGAACATTTTTTTAATATATTAAAAAATAATGTTAATCCGGGAGATAATATAATCTTTCTTGGAGCAGGAAAGAGTTCCTCAATAGCAAAAGAATTTTGTCGATATTTAGAGTTTTAGCATGAGAGAATTAATAAAAAGTTTATCTAAACTAAAGCTTAATTATGAGCTAGGTAAGAAAACATGGTTTGGAACTGGTGGAAGTACCACTCTATTTCTTGAAGTACATTCCAAATCAAGCTTAAAAAAAATTATTAAATTATTACCATATAATTTTCCAATCTTTATAGTTGGAGCCGGTTCAAATTTAATAGTTAGGGATGGAGGATTTAAAGGATTAACACTTAAATTAACAGATGAATTCAAAAATATAGATTTTAACAAACAAAATAAAGTTTTAAAAATAGGTGGAGGTTTAAAAGATCATATAATTTCAAACTTTTGTTATAAAAATTCAATAGGTAACTTTGAGTTTCTAAGAGGGATACCAGGAACTTTGGGAGGAAATATAAAAATGAATGCTGGCTGCTTCGGTAAAACCATAAGTGATGACCTAATAAAATGTAGAATTCTAAACAGAAAAGGTGAAGAATTATGTCTTGATAAAAGGGATATTAACTTTTCATATAGAAGATCAGATATCCCTGACAACTCAATAATTTTAGATGCTGAATTTAGTGTAAAGTTAAGTTCAAAAAAACATATATTAGAAAAAACAAATAAAATTGTTAAGACAAGAACTAAATCACAACCAATAAAAAATAGAACCGGAGGAAGTACTTTTAAAAACCCACTGAATGTATCAGCCTGGAAGTTAATTGATAAGATTAATTATAGAGGAAAAAAAATAGGTGATGCATCTGTTTCTACTAAGCATACAAATTTCTTAATTAATAATAGTAATGCAAATTCATTGGATTTAGAAATACTGGGAGAAGAGATAAAAGAATCTGTTAAAAAAAAATTTAATATTAATTTGGATTGGGAACTAAAAAGAATTGGTGAGTTCAAAAAAATTTAAGAAAATTGTTATTTTGTCTGGAGGAGTATCTGAAGAAAAAGATATCTCAAAATTAACAGCTAATGAAGTTTATAAAATACTTCGAACAAAGTATAATGTTGAGTTATTAAACGTAACACACAATAGTAAAAAACTAATTGATAGCCTGATCAGAATAAATCCAGATGTTGCTTTTAATTGTTTACATGGATTTTTTGGTGAAGACGGACAAATCCAATCTATTTTAAATTTTCTTAGAATTCCATACACTCATTCAGGAGTTATGACTTCTTCAGTATTAATGAATAAAAAAATTTCCAAGATAATTTTTTCAAGTCTTAATGTTTTAACGCCAAAGTCAATAAATATTATGAAAAAAAAAATTGAAAAAAAAATTTTTCCGCTTATTGCCAAGCCAGTTAATGGAGGTTCTAGTAATAATCTGTTTAAGATTAATAATGAGAAAGATCTTGGTTTTTTTTTAAAAAAGAAACAAAAGATTATTGATAATTTTATATTTGAAGAATTCATTCCAGGAAGAGAAATTACAGTTGGCGTATTAGATAACAAAGTCTGTGGAGTAATGGAGATAGTTTTCAATTCTGAAATTTACGATTTTAAAAATAAATATGTTAAAATTGCCAAACATATAATCAACCCTAATGTTCCAAAACCAATAATAAAAGAGCTTAATCAAATATCCCTAAAGATCCATAAAATAATGAATTGTAACTGTATAAGTAGATTTGACTTCAGATATAATGAAAAAAAAAATAAAATTTATCTTCTTGAAGTAAATACCCAACCAGGTCTGACAAAAAACTCTTTGTTACCAGAAATGGCGGAAAACATTGGAATTGATTTTTTTAACCTTTGCCAAATACTTATAGAAAATCCAATATGCGAAAAATCATAATTTTAATAATACTTTGTCCTATTGTATTATTAATTTTAAATCAAAAAAAATTCACCCTAAACATCGATCAATATTTTGAAAAAAAAATTGTTGAAATAACAATTCATAACCTTAAACATTTGAAACAAGATTTTATATTACAAAAAATAAGATACAAAGTGGGTCAAAGCTTTTGGAATTTTAAGTCTAAGAAATTAATTTCTGATCTAAATCAGATAAAAGAAGTTAAAAACTTCTCGTTTAAAATGGAAAAAAACGGAATTCTAAATATATATATATACGAAGTAACTCCATTTATGGTTTGGAAGTTTTCAAATAAAATAAATTTTATCAACAGCAAAGGTGAAATATTAAAACTTGAAATTAAAAATTATAAACAATTTATAACGATAGAAGGGAATTTAAATCCAAAAGAATTAGATAAATTTAGCATTGCATTATACAAAAACAATGATTTTAAACTGTTGATAAATAAAATAATTTACGAAGAAAATATTGGGTGGAAAGTTTTTCTAAAAGATAATACTTGCGTCTATCTTCCGAAAGAAAAAATTGATAGAGTGATAAATGTTTATAAAAAAATAAAAAAATCATCTATTGATAATAATTATAAATTTTATGATTTGCGAGTTTTAGAAAGAGTTTACTTGAATACTAAAAACAAATGTTTAATTTCCTAAAAAATAAAAAAAAAATTGTTGTTTTTGATATCGGGGCTCAAAAAATTGGAGCTATTTCGTTTAGAATTATTGATAATAAGCCTGTAATCTCTGATATGGAATATCAAAAAAATAATATCTATGATCAAATTTATTCTGATAATTCCTGTAACCTTTCAAGAATTATTAAAACCGTTTATAAAAAAGTCACGAATGACAAAGAAAATAAAAACTTAATCTATTGTAATATTACTGATCCAAGAGTAATAGCAAGAAGAAACAAATCAGAAATTAAGAGTGGAAAGTTGGGTGTTTCTAAAAAAGAAATTAGAAGAATCTTTAATAAATGTATATCAGAATCAAAAGTCAGTGGTAAACAATTAATTCATTCTTATCCATTAAATTTCTTAATCGATGAAAAAAATTTTACAGACCAACCTTTAAATGAAAAATGTGAAAAACTTGGTATTTCCTGTTTTAATCTATTAGTTGATCAGAAAGCTTTCAAAAATCTAGATTCAAGTTTTAAAAAAAACAAACTATTTGTTAAAAATTACTTTGATTCAGGAATAGCTTCATCAAATGCGTTTATAGGAAAAGAAGAAAAAGAAAATGGAGTTATAAATATTGATATTGGGGCTAGAACTACAAAAATAGTTGCATATATTAATAAAAGGATCGCCTATGTTAAGAATATTCAGATAGCTGGAGATGATGTTACATCCGATATATCTCACGGACTGCAAATCTCTAAAGAGGCTGCCGAACACGCTAAAATAATACACGGAACA
>NTKR01000029.1 GCA_002457065.1 alpha proteobacterium MED-G10
TTCACCTAATGGTGGAGCTGGACGGGATCGAACCGACGACCTTCTGAATGCCATCCAGACGCTCTCCCAACTGAGCTACAGCCCCATTTTTTGTATTTAAGTTCATTACTTCATAAAAAAAATAAATACAAAAAAAAACTTTAGGTCTCATATCTTAAAAATAACAAATAAAAAAAATTATGATAGGATAAATTTTAAATATGAAATACTTTAAATTCATTCTGTTCTCTTTTCTTATACCTTTTCATTCTTTTGCAAATAAAGATTTTAGTGATTTTGAAAAATATAAAACAACAAATTCAATTTTTAAATTAGAAAAAATTTCGAATGGACTAAATTATCCATGGGGAATTACATTTATCGATGAAAATAATTTAGTCGTTACAGAAAAAAATGGAGGTTTAAAAAAAATAAACATAACAAACGGTAAAACCTCAAAGATTAAACATGAAATCCAAAGCATTGAGTACAAAAAGTTTAGAAATACGCAAGGTGGTCTATTAGATGTTCTATATCATAAAGGATTTTTATATTTTTCATACAGCAGGAGTTTTAGTGATCAAGGAATTGAAGGTTCAAGCACTGTCATTGCAAGAGGTAAACTTATTAAAGATCAAATTGTAAAATTCAAAATTTTATTTGTTTCTAAACCTTTTTCAAAAAAAAACATTCACTGGGGATCTAGGTTAATAATTAAGGATAATCATTTATATGCTAGCATCGGTGAAAGAGGTCTTGGAATGATTGCTCAAGATCCAACCAAACATCCTGGAAGTATAATAAGAATTAATTTAGATGGAACTATCCCAAATGATAACCCGGTATTTTTAGATAAACCGAATTGGCTCCCTGAAATTTTTCTGATTGGTGTTAGAAATCCTCAGGGAATGGCAATATCTCCCAATGATGAAGAGATTTATTTTTCACAACATGGACCACGTGGAGGAGATAATATTGGGATAATTATTAAAGGAGGAAACTATGGCTGGAAAGATATCGCATGGGGAGGAACTGAATATTATGGAGCAAAAATAGGGTCTTCAGCATTCAAAAAAAAATATAACGAACCGATTATAAGTTGGGTTCCATCTATAGGAGTAGGTCAAATAAATTTTTACAAAGGTCAAACTTTTTCTGAATGGAATGATGATATGTTAGTAAGTTCAACAAAAGAAGGACTCCTCATTAGACTAAAGATTGAAGAAAACAAAATTATTGACGAAGAGATTATAATAGATCAGGACATTGGGCGAATAAGAGATTTTGAAATTGACATCAAAGGAGATATTTATTTAGTGACGGATTCTTTTGATTCTCACCTGTGGCGTTTATACAAATAGATATAGTAATACTATCCTCTAGTATAAAATTTAGTCTTCATCTTTAGGAATCTCAATTACCTCATCAACAGATTCATCATCATCGACCGACGATTCAATTGTTTCCTCAACTGCAATTTCCTCTATCTCTACATTATCTTTGTTTTCAGGTTTTACCGCTTCAACTTTGCTAGCTTTTGGAGGTCTACCTCTTTTTGAAACATTTGTTAACAACGAGCTTACTGTGGCGCCACAACTTGGGCAAACGATAGGAAACTTTCCAAAATCAAAGAACAGCGTGCTACAACTTGTACATTTTCTTTTTGCACCTTTGTCAATATTTTCCATTTTAAATTCCCTTATCTGAATAAATAAATTATATATAAAAAATTAGAATGAAAAAATCTTTTACTCTTAAATCCTCAAAAAGTAAATCCCTAAATGGAATAATTTATGTTCCAACTGACAAATCTATGTCAATTCGTGCACTAATTTTATCCTCAATTTGTCTTGGAAACTCAAAAATCTATAATCTATTAGAATCTGAAGATGTCTTAAATACATTAAAATCTTTAAAAATACTTGGAGTTAAAATTTTAAAAAAAAAAGGTTTTCATGAAATATATGGAAATGGAGGAATATTTAAAAATCCCAATAAAAATCTATATTTAGGGAATTCAGGAACTGGTTTGAGATTATTAACTGGATTATTAGCTTCAAGAAATTTAGACGTTACATTAACAGGTGATAGATCTTTGTCATCAAGACCTATGAAACGTATAATAGAGCCTCTTAAAAGAATGAACCTAACAATTCAACACAATAATGGTAATTTGCCATTAAGAATCCTCGATGACAAAAGCAAAATTCCTATACCAATAAATTATAAACTAACTGTAGGTTCAGCACAGGTAAAAAGTGCAATTCTTCTTGCTGGAACTAATATAAAAGGAGATACAATAATAAACGAAAAGTTTCCTAGTAGAGATCATACCGAGAGAATGCTAAAGTGCTTAGGAGCCGATATTTCAACTCTTGGAAATAGAATCATTTTAAAATCTCCAGTTATTCTTAAGCCCAAAGACTTAATTATACCGGGCGATTTCAGTTCTGCAGCTTTCTTGATTGTAGCCACACTAATTACAAAAAACAGCCAAATAACTTTAAAAAATATTGGATTAAACTATTACAGGACTGGTTTATTAGATGTTTTAATAAAAATGAATGCTAATTTAAAAGTTGAGAACAAAAAAATAATTAATGAAGAAACTATTGGTGATATTAGTGTTTCAAGTTCAAAGTTGATCTCTACAAAAATTGATAAAAAAATTATCCCAAGGCTTATCGACGAATTACCTGTACTATTTGTTGCAGCTTCATTTGCTAGAGGTACATCAGTATTTTCAGGATTAGAGGAATTAAAATTTAAGGAAAGTGATCGATTAAGTTCGATGGCAAAAGCTCTTTCTGATGCAGGAGTAGATGTAAAAATAAAAAAAGATTCAATGATCATTAGAGGTAACTTATTCCAAGATGGTGGCAATGAGGTCAAGACTTTTGATGATCATAGAATAGCAATGTCAATGCTAATTTTTGGTTTAGCCTCAACAAAGAGAATAAAAGTTGATGATTCAGTGATGATTAAAACTTCTTTTCCAAATTTTAAAGAAATAATCAAAAAAGTAGGAGGAAATATTGACTTCGTTTCAAAATAAAAAGCCAGTTATTGCAATTGATGGTACTGCTTCATCAGGAAAGGGTACTCTGGCAATAAAATTATCTAAATCTACTGGTTTTGATCACCTTGATAGCGGTCTCCTATATAGGGTTTACGCATATGAATTCCTGAAAAGAAGCAAGGATCTCTCAAAAGTCGAAAATGTAACAATTGATTTTTCAATGTTTAATAGCCTTGATAAACGTAGCATTAAAAATCTTCGTTCAGAGGAAGTATCAAAAGCTGCGTCTTTAATTGCCAAAAATACTCACGTTAGAAAAAGTTTAATTAACATTCAAAGGAAAATTGCTGATCATCCCAAGGGTGGTAAAGGTTCTGTAATTGATGGAAGGGATATTACCAGCGTAATAATACCAAAAGCTGAAATAAAGTTCTATGTTGATGCAAACATAAAGATAAGAGCTAAGAGAAGACAAGATCAATTAAAAATGCCAAATGAAAAGTTTCAAGAAATCTTGGTGGAAATGAAAAAAAGGGATGAAAATGATAAAAAAAGAAAAATTTCGCCACTTGTAAAAACTAGCGATAGTTTTTTCATTGATACTTCTCACATTAGCGAAGATGAAGTTTTTAAAATAGCACTACGCGAGGTTAAGAAAAAAATTGATTTTATTTAGTCATTGCAAAAAGTTTTAAAATTTTGTAAACGTAACCAGTATTTTTGAGGAAATTATATTGGAAGAAAATTTTAGTGAATTATTAGAAAAAAGCTTATCCGATTTTAGATACAAGGAAGGTCAAGTTATTAAAGGCACTGTCCTTTCGATTACAAATGACACAGTTGTGGTAGATGTAGGTCTAAAATCCGAAGGCAGAATACCAATTAAGGAATTTCATTCTCCAGGAGAAGAACACACAGTAAAAATTGGTGAGAAATACGACGTATATCTAGAAAAGTTAGAAAATAAAGAAGGTGAAGCTCTACTAAGTAGAGAAAGAGCAAGGAAAGAGGAATCTTGGAGTAATCTTGAAAAGATGCAAGACTCAAAACAGCAGGTAACAGGTGTAATAACAGGTAGGGTGAAAGGTGGTTATGCGGTCGATATCGAGGGTGCTCTGGCTTTTTTACCAGGAAGTCAAGTTGATCTCAAACCAATAAAAGATATTTCACCTCTTTTAAATAAACCCCAACCAATGGTCATTCTTAAAATGGACAAATTTAGAGGAAATATAGTCGTTTCTAGAAGAGCACTATTGGAAGAGTCAAGAAAAGCTGATAGATCTAAATTATTATCAGATATTTCTGAAGGCGATAAGCTTAAAGGTGTTATAAAAAATATTACTGATTATGGAGTATTTGTTGATCTGGGTGGATTAGATGGTCTAATACACGTAACAGACTTATCCTGGGAAAGAGTAAATCATCCGTCTGAAAAATTTGATGTTGGTCAAGAGATAGAAGTAATTGTTACAAAATATGATAAGGACAACAACAGAATTAGTCTCGGCCTCAAGCAATTAACAGAAGATCCCTGGAAAAATGTTGAGGAAACCTACAAAGTTGGTGGAAAAATTAAATCTAAAATATCAAGTTTGGCAGATTATGGTGCGTTTGTTGAAATTGAAAAAGGTGTTGAAGGTCTAATTCACAGCTCCGAGATGAGTTGGGTGAATAAGAATATCAACCCTAGCTCTTTCCTAAACGTAAGTGATGAGGTTGAAGTTATGATTCTAGAAATCGATAATTCTAAAAGGAGAATCAGTCTAGGACTGAAACAATGTTCAGAAAATCCTTGGAAAATATTTGCTGAAACAAACAAAAAAGGAGATTTACTTGAAGGCAAAATCAAAAATATCACCGATTTTGGTTTGTTCGTTGAGTTAACTGAAGATTTAGATGGACTTATCCATCTCTCTGATATTTCTTGGGATGACTCTGGGGAAGAATCTATTAAAAAATTCAAGTTAAATGATCTTGTAAAGTTTAAAATTTTAGAAATTGATCTTGAAAAGGAAAGAGTTTCATTGGGTATAAAACAATTAACAAAAGACTCATCCAAAACGGATAAATCATTAGGAAAGATTGTTACAGGTGTAATTACAGAGATAGACAAAGACAAAATACAGGTTCTTTTTGATGAAGACAAAAAAGGAGTAATTAAAAAATCAAACCTAGCAAAGCTCAAGTCCGAACAAAATACTGACAGATTCGCTGTAAAAGAAAAAATCGATGCTAAAGTAGTAAAAAAAGCTAACAAAGATGGTTTCTACGAATTATCTGTGAAGGATTTGGAAATTCAAGAAGAAAAAGAAGCACTTAAAGAGTATGGTTCGTCATCTTCAGGTGCAAGTATTGGGGAAATAATTGGTGCGGCACTTGAAGAGGATAAAAAAAAGGATACTGTGAAGCCAAAAGATGAAAAAAAATGATTCTTTAATACATTATTTTTTAAAAAGAAAATCTTTAATTAAAAAATCTCTAATAGTAAGCTTTTTGTTTTCAATTGTCTTAATTGCTTTAAACGCAATTGAAAGGCCATTTATCGCTAAACTTTACATAGAAGGTGTAATAAGTACTGAATCTCAATTTATAGATGAGTTAAATAAAATTGATGAAGACTCTAATTTTAAAGGTCTACTTGTAATTATCAACAGTCCAGGAGGAACATTTGTTAGCAGTAAAGAAATCTATGATTCTTTAAAATTCCTGAGTAAGAAAATACCAGTTGCCGTCTATATGAAGGAAGTAGCAACCTCTGGAGCTTATCTGGCTTCGTTAGGAGCAGACAAGATTTTTGCTAATGTAGGCACGGTCACTGGCTCGGTAGGAGTCATTCTCCAAACAGCAGAAATAACTGGTCTTTTAGACAAGATAGGCATAACACCAATGATAATTAAAAGTGGTGAACTAAAAGCCATACCCAACCCATTTGAAGAGTCAGATAGAGAACAGATTGATTTCATAAGAGATGTAGTATTAGAAATGCAAAAAGAATTTGTTGGTCTAGTAAAAGAAGAGAGAGAAATTTCACCTGAGGGAATAAACATCGTATCTGATGGCAGAATATTTACTAGTAGACAAGCACAAAAAATCAATCTAATTGATGAAATAGCAGCTGAGAAGGATGCCATAAATTGGATAAAAAAAAAGGGTGGATTAGATGACAACATTGAAATAATTGATTATGCTGATAAAAGAGATTTAAAGGGAATCTTAGATTTAAATTTTTTTAATAAATTAAAATCTTTTGATGATAACTTATTAAAAGGAATACTTGCACTTTGGATACCATAAAATATGAAAAAATCTGATTTACTTATGATACTAGAAAAAAAATTCGAATATCTTCCTAAAAGAGAAGTGGAAAGAACACTTGAAAAGATCCTTCAATTCTTTTCTTCTAATCTCTCTAAAGGAAACCGTATAGAAATAAGAGATTTTGGTACTTTTAGCACTCGTCTAAGAAAATCAAGAACAGGTAGAAATCCCTCAACTGGTGAAGAAATTACAATAAATGAGAAATTTTTGATTCATTTTGTTCCCGGAAAAAAATTAAAGAATATGGTCAATGAAAAGTAATCTAAAAAAAACAATAAGCTTCTTAACTTTTTTTTTTTTTTAATTTTTTTTATATTTTTTTCAATTTCTAATAAACACATTATTAGTTTGAATTTTTTCCCCTTACCTTATTCACTAGAAATACCAATGTATATTTTTGCACTTTCAATATTTTTTTTAGGTTTTATTCTTGGATTGATATTTTTTTTTATTAAGAAAATTTTCTAATGAATACAAAAAGATTTATATTTTGTGCCCTTGATTTTACTGACCTTAAAAAAACTTTGGATTTCACCGAAATAATTAAGAATAATGTTGGGGGGATAAAACTAGGATTAGAATTTTTTTCCAAGAACGGTCCGCAAGGAGTTGAAAAGATGAAAAAGTTTGGTTTACCAATCTTTTTGGACTTAAAACTTCACGATATTCCAAATACAGTAAAACAATCTCTAAAAAATGTATTAAGTTTAGAACCAGACTTTCTTACAGTTCATTTAAGCGGGGGATATAGGATGATAGAAGCTCTTCAAGATATTAAAAAGCAAACAAAAATAATAGGAGTCTCTTTGTTGACAAGTCTCGATAATGAAGATTTAAAAAATATGGGTATTAATTTAAAATCAAATGAATTTGTTGAACATTTAGTAAAAATTGGAGTAAATGCCGGTATAGATGGAATTGTTTCATCTGCACAGGAAGTCGATAATTTAAAGAAGAAATTTAATGATCTTATATTTGTCACACCAGGTATCAGGTTATCCTCGGACAAAACAGATGACCAAAAAAGAACTAAATCACCAAGATCTGCAATAGCTTCTGGTTCAGACCTCTTAGTAATAGGAAGACCAATCACTAAAAGTAAAAACCCAGTTAGTTCAATTAATGAGATAATTAATAATATTGAAAATGGATAAAGACCTATCTATAAAAATTTGCGGAATTAATGATTCAGAATCAGCTAAAGCATGTGAGGATGCAGACTATGTCGGGTTTGTTTTTTATCAAAAATCAGAAAGATTTGTAACAGCTTTTGAAGCAAAAGAAATTTCTAATTTTTTATCCAAAAAGCCAAAATTAGTTGGATTATTTGTTGATTCAGATATTGAATTAATAGAATATATTACTAATTTTGTTAAACTTGATATAATTCAACTTCATGGAAGTGAATCTTTATCAATGATCAAGACTATTAAAAAAAAATTGGGTAAACCAATAATTAAAGCTATACCTGTAAAATCAAAAAGGGATGTTCAATTTTCAAAGAAGTTTGAACCAATTTGTGAAATGATTCTCTTTGATACAAAAACTGAAAATTTTCAAGCCTCAGGAGGAACTGGAAAATCATTCGATTGGAAACTATTAAATGATTACAATTCAAAAAAAAATTGGATGTTAGCAGGTGGCCTTAACATCAAAAATGTTAAAAAAGCGGTAGAAGAAACTGGAGCACCAACTGTTGACATTTCATCTGGCGTAGAATTAAAAAAAGGAATAAAATGTCCTAAAAAAATCAAACAACTTATTGAATATGTTAAAAAAAACAAATTTAAAAAAATTTAGAAAATTCAATTTTAAAAAATTTCCTGATAAGAACGGAAGATTTGGAAATTTCGGAGGAAGATTCGTAGCTGAAACACTTATGCCACTTCTGCTTAGTGTTCAAAAAGAATATGAGAAAGCAAAGAAATCGAAGAAGTTTAAAGATGAATTAGATTATTATTTTAAACATTACATAGGTAGGCCAAGCCCATTATATTTTGCCGAAAGACTTTCTAAAAAATTAAACAATGCCAAAATTTATTTTAAAAGAGATGAACTAAATCATACTGGAGCTCATAAAATTAATAACTGCATTGGACAAGTTCTTCTTGCAAAAAGAATGGGGAAAAAAAGAATAGTTGCAGAAACTGGGGCTGGGCAACATGGATTAGCGACTGCGACTGTCTGTGCGTTGTTTGATTTAGAATGTGTTGTGTATATGGGGGAAACTGATATTAAAAGACAAGCCCCAAATGTTTTCAAAATGAAGTTACTTGGCGCTAAAATTAACCCAGTTAAATCTGGAACCTCAACTTTAAAAGATGCAATGAATGAAGCATTAAGAGATTGGGTATCGAATGTAAATGATACCTTTTATGTAATTGGAACCGTAGCAGGACCTCATCCCTATCCTATGATGGTAAGAGATTTTCAATCTGTAATTGGGATAGAAGCAAAAAAGCAAATATTGGGCCTTGAAAAAAGACTTCCAGATTTTCTTGTTGCTTGTATTGGTGGTGGATCAAATGCCCTGGGACTGTTTTACCCATTCCTAAATGATAATGTAGAAATTATTGGAGTTGAAGCTGGAGGTAAAGGAATAAATACTGGTAAACATGCAGCGTCAATTTCAAAAGGTAAACCAGGCTTTCTTCATGGTAACCATACTTATCTGCTTCAAAATGAAGATGGACAAATTGAAGACGCTCACTCAATTTCTGCAGGCTTAGACTACCCTGGAATAGGGCCTGAGCACGCATGGTTAAAAGAAATAGGAAGAGTTTCTTATGTGAATGCAACCGATCAAGAGGCTCTTGAAGCATTCAAACTATGTACTAGAATGGAAGGAATAATTCCTGCATTGGAGCCTGCCCATGCACTCTCATTTCTTTTAAAAAATAAAAAAAAATTTAACAGTAAAACTCTTATAATAATGAATATGTGTGGTCGAGGTGATAAAGATATCTTTTCAATTTCTAAACATCTTGGAGTAGAAATTTAGACAAGATGTACAATAGGATTGAGGAAAAGTTTAGGGTTTTAAGGTCTGAGAAGAAAAAGGCAATGACTTGCTTTGTAACCTCAGGTGATCCAAATTTTTCTACATCAAAGAAAATTATTAATTCACTTCCTGATTTTGGTGCGGACATAATAGAAATTGGTCTACCATTTTCAGATCCTATGGCAGATGGACCAACAATACAAAAGTCTAGCCAAAGGGCAATTAAATCCGGAATAAATATAGAAAAAACGCTTGAGATTGTAGATAGTTTTAGAAATAAAAATGATCACACGCCAATAATTTTAATGGGTTACTTCAACCCTATATTTCAATTTGGCCTAGATAGTTTCTTTAAAAGATGCAAGAAAGTTGGAGTCGATGGATTAATTATAGTTGACCTCCCACCAGAGGAAGATGATTTGATTATAAAATATACAAGTAAGTATAATGTTTTCAATATTAGATTAATCACACCTACTACCGATACAAAAAGACTCAAAAAAATATCCAGATTGTCCAAAGGTTTTTTGTATTATGTTTCTGTTATGGGAATAACAGGAACTAAAAAACCAAGTATTTCAAAAGTCAAAAAATCAGTTTTAGCAATTAAAAAAGTTACTAATCTTCCTATTCTAATTGGTTTTGGAATAAATTCTTCCAAACAAACAAGGGAAATTAACAAATTTGCTGATGGTTATGTTATTGGATCTGCAATAATTAATTTGATTGAAGATACTAAATTTAAAAAGTACTCTAGTAAAGTTATATTATCGAAGATAAAGTTGTTTTTATCTAATCTTAAATAAGTATTAGAAATGAATTGGATAACGAATTTTGTAAGACCTAAACTGCAAGCTTTTGTGGGAAAAAAAGAAGTTCCAGACAACCTTTGGGAAACTTGTCCCAAGTGCTCACAAATGCTTTTAAAGAGAGAGCTTGAAAACAACCTAATGGTTTGTAAGCATTGTGACTATCATTTTAGAGTAAGTGCAAAACAAAGGTTAAGTTTTTTCTTAGGTAATAATTTTATGATAATGGATACTCCTAAAGTTAGAGCTGATCCACTGAAATTTAAAGATAATAAAAAATATTCTGAAAGATTAAAAGAAGCTCAAAAAAAAAATAGTTCCTATGATTCCGTTCTTGTCGCATCTGGAACTATTGAGAAGAGAAAGGTAACGGTTGCAATCTTTGATTTTAACTTTATGGGAGGATCAATGGGGATGGCAGCTGGAGAAGCAATTGTTACTGCTTGTGAGTATGCCAGAAGAAATCAACTTCCTTTGATAATTTTTAGCTCTTCTGGTGGGGCAAGAATGCAGGAAGGTATACTCTCATTGATGCAAATGCCAAGGACTGTAATTGCTGTAAATTCATTATCAAAAACAAATCTCCCTTTTATTTCAGTATTGACAGATCCAACGACTGGGGGTGTTTCCGCATCTTTTGCAATGTTGGGGGATATCATTCTAGCAGAAAAGAATGCAACCATTGGATTTGCTGGCAGCAGAGTAATAGAAGAAACTATCAAAGAAAAGTTACCACAAAACTTTCAAAAATCAGAATACCTCATTGAAAAAGGTATGATTGATATAGTTGTACACAGGAAAGATCTAAACAAAAAAATATGTGATTTGCTTGAATTTTTAACATAAGAAAATTTTCTGTGAACAAATCAAATCAAATTTTAAGAAGATTAGAACTTTTACATCCAAAAAAAATAGATTTATCTTTATCACGTTTAAAAAAACTCTTAAAGAAACTTGATAACCCTCATTTGAAAATTAGTCCAACAATTCATATTGCTGGAACAAATGGTAAAGGGTCGGTAACATCTTATCTAAGATCAATTTATGAAGCGGCCAATCTTAAAGTACATACTTACACATCTCCGCACTTAATTAATTTTAATGAAAGAATTAGAATCAACTCTAAACTTATAGAGGATCAATACCTAAACTCTATATTAGAGGAATGTGAAAAAAGAAATAAGTCAGAACCTATTACTTTTTTTGAGATAACAACTGCTGCAGCCTTTTTAGCATTTAGTAGAAATAAGGCTGATTTAGTTTTAATGGAGACTGGATTGGGTGGGCGTTTCGATGCAACAAATGTAATAACAAATCCTCTTTGTTGTGTCCTGACCCCAATATCAATGGATCATATGAACTTTCTTGGAAATAAAATTGAAGAAATTGCCTTTGAAAAAGCTGGAATAATAAAAAAGCAATCAACAGTCGTTTTATCAAAACAAAATAAGGTTGTTCGTAATATTGTCAAAAGAGGAGTCTTAAGCAAAAGATGTAAACTATTTGAAGAAGGTAAAGCTTGGGCAATCAAAGAAATAAATAAAAAGTCATTCGCATTTAAATATTTAAATTCAAAATATCAATATCCACTTCCTTTTTTAAAAGGAAAACATCAGGTTGAAAACGCAGCAACAGCTATTTCAACTGTTAAATCAATTAATCAAATCAAAGTTAATGAGAGTTTTATTAATTATGGAATTAGGAATGTCTTCTGGCCAGCAAGAATGCAAAATTTAAGTGATGGACGACTAAAGAAAAAATTAGGTGATAGATTTGATATTTGGCTAGATGGCGGACATAATGAGGATGCCGCCAATATGATTTCTTCATTTATTAAAGATTGGAGGAATCAAGACAAAATAATGATTTTAGCTATGACAAGTGGAAAGAATCCTACTACATTCTTAAAGAAAATAATCAATCAATTTAAATTAGTAATACTGCTTCCTATAGAAAATCATCAATACATACAGCCTTATGAAATAAAAGAAAGTATAAGAACAAAATTTGATAATAGAATAAAAGTCGAGTGTAGGTTAAATATTAATGAAGCAATTGACTTGATTTTGGAAAGATATTCATCTGGAAGAATTCTTATTTGCGGATCACTATATCTTGCTGGTCAAATTCTTAAAGAAGATGGTTTTAAGATAAAATGAGATCAGATCTTTGACTGAATCCATTCCTCTAGATCAGATTTCGGAAGAAGACCAACTTTCATATCTAACAACTCGCCTTTTTTAAATAGTAGAAGAGTGGGTATACTTCTAATTGAAAATTTCATTGCTAAATCTTGATTTTCGTCAAGGTTAACTTTCATAATCTCAATTTTTCCATTCATCTCAGATGAAAGTTCCTCAAGAATAGGAGTAAGCGTTTTACAAGGTCCACACCACTCTGCCCAGAAGTCTACTAGGACTGGAGTAGTAGCTCCTGAAATTTCAGTATCAAATGTCTCTGTATTTAAATTCTTTAGATTGCTCATTGTTGCCTCCATAAATTATGCGAATAGTTTTTTTGATAAATCTGAATCAAATTTAATTGGTTTCGGATTTTGTTGACTATAATAATCATTTAAAAAATTTATGTAAATATTATATTCATCAAGTTGTTCTTTGGTAAGTGGATCTCCACCATTTTCCTCAATTTCAAAAGATAAGTTATCAGCCTCTTCCATTGCCGCTGGTAGAGTGATGTATTTTTGTTTATTTAATGATAAAACTCTTTCAGAAATTTTTTTGTGAAGATGATTAAAAATTTTTTTTGGCATAGCCTCTGGAAAATTTCTAAAAATGTGCTTAGCAGCAAAATATTTTAGCCTTGTATCTCTAAACTTCTCTGCTAAAGTCCACTTTTCTTCCCAATCATACAGATGAAAATCATTCATTAACATTGAATCTTGGTAATTAATATTATGAGTATAAATTGTCTCTTCTTCAAATTTTTCCTCTTGGCTTTGATTATCTTGAAAGTCTGACGACTCTTCTTGCAAAATTTGTGTTAAATTTTTTATAAAATTTTCGTCTTCTAAATTCTTACATTTAAGGTCGATTTCTTCAGAAGAAAAATCTGAATAAGGAGTTACTTTTAATGCATAACTTTTATCCAAAATATTTGGTTGTTTATTAAGTTTAATTTTTCTGAAAAAACTTTTATTTTTGTAAACATCTCTTAATTCATCATAATCCAAATCTATCAGTTTGTGGGTATCATATTTTAGGTCAAAGCCAATATATTGATTGTTATAAACCGGATGTTTAATTAATTTTTTTACCAAATAAATCCTATGAGATGCAAACATATAACTATGATATGTAAATAAATCATATTCATTTAACGTCTGTTCAACATTTCTGGAAACAGAGTTCTGTTTAAAAACCTCAAATAGACTTTGATTTTTCTTTACTAATAGATCAAATAATTTCATTGTAACCTCAACATCTGCAATTGCTTCATGTGAATTTGAAGAATCAAAATTATTTGCTTCTGCTAATTTTTCTAATCTAAATGTAAGTTTACCATACTCATTTTTTGTTACTTTTATTTTTTTATTATCGAATGCATGAACCATCGTTACAAAATTTAAAACATCACCTCTATTATTGCCGTTTGTGTTTGTAAGATATGGAAAAATAAAATGTTCCCAAAACAACTGTCTTAGAAATTCCTCATCAAAATTTATCGAGTTATAACCAATATAAAAACTTTTTGAAAATTGATTTAAAAAATTATAGATTTTTAAAGTCATTTGGTATGAACTTAAATCCTCACACAACAAATCACTCATTTTCAGACGATTTACCTTCAAAGCGTTTATTGAAGGAATAACATCTGAGTTTATTCTAGACCTTATGTTTAACTGCTTTTTTTCTCTTAAGGCAGAATCATAAACTATGAAGCCTGCTTGCAATATCTGGTCAAATCTTGCCGATCTTCCGCTTGTTTCAAAATCATAAAATATATATGTCATTTACAAAATCTTATTAACTCTCTTATAGTCATTTACTTTACTGATATGATACCAATCATTTTCATCTACAAAACCGTAAATAGTCTTTTTGGAAATTAATTTGAAGTAAATCTCTCTTAGAGAAAACTTTGTTTTCCTTCCATCCTGAATAATTTTAGGGTTTATAATCTGTAGTCCTGTGAACATATACTCATTATAGTCGCTGTTTCTTAATAAGTTAGATACCTTTTTTTTTGTTTTCAATCTAAAATCTCCTTTTCCTTCATAACCCAAAACTAAATCTCTTCTCTTCAATGCTAAAAGAATATCCATTCTTGACTCCCAGTTCTTGATAATTTCATCAATGGGACAGCTTTTTGAATTTTGCCAAAAAACGTCACCATTTATAACAACCTTTGGTAATTCTTCATCTTGAAAAAAACCTTGTTTTAAGGCATTTAAAAATCCTCCTCCAGTTTCAAGTATTTTTTCTTCAAAAATCACTTTAACGATTGGCTTATAGCATTCCAACTCTGCTTCTAACTTTGAAGACAAGTGGTGTACATTAACTACAATATTCTTAAAATTTAATTTCAATAGAGCATCAATTTGATGGTGAATTATACTTTTTCCCTTTATTTCTAAAAGTGGTTTTGGAGTATTCTTGGTATATGGGAGCATTCTTTTCCCAAATCCAGCAGCAAAGATCATAGCCTCATTTATTCCATTCATATCAAACAATTAAATCTTTAAGAATTAAATACAGGTCTTTGAATTGATTTTTTTTTAATGTTGATAAAAGCATTTTTTTTACTCTTGGTAAATGTAATAGATAAATATCTTTTTTATCTCTTTTTGAAAGTCTACAAAAGATTCCTAACACTTTTAAATGTCTCTGAATTCCCAGGATATCATAACAAAATAAATAATAATCTTGGTCTGAAATATTTT
>NTKR01000003.1 GCA_002457065.1 alpha proteobacterium MED-G10
GTTTGATCAAATAAAAAATGAGTATTTAGTAATATTATTGGAAAAGTTTTGTCTATCTGAGAAATAATGTGCAGTAATATAGCAGATTCGGTGCCGAAGGAACAAACATACGAAATTTTATCTCCAAAAATATCTAGAGATTTTTCCAAGATTTTTTCTGGTGTCATTGAACCAAACTCTAAGTTTAATTTATTAAGTCTCTCCGTGCCTAAATCCATAATGACAATAGAAAAGAAATATTAAGAAATGTCAATATATTATGTATTTTTTTATAATATACACAATTAATATGTATTTTTATTGTAATTAAAAGAATTATTAAATATTAATTATGTACTTTATCGCTAATCATAAAAAAGCACTCTGGATTGGAATAAATATATTTATGGTAGCCTCTATGGTTATTATAGGAGGAATAACTAGACTTACAAACTCTGGCCTCTCTATGACTGAATGGAGCCTGATCGGGGGAATAATGCCTCCATTAAACGAGCAGAGTTGGAATATACTTTTCGAAAAATATAAAGTTACACCTGAATTCCAATTTAAAAATTATGATATGACACTTAACCAGTTCAAAAAAATTTTCTTCTGGGAATATTTACACAGAATTTGGGGAAGAATTATAGGTATTACTTTTTTTGTTCCTTTAATATTCCTCTGGATAAACAAGCAATTCTCATTTACTGAGAAGAGATACTTTGCACTTTTGACTTTAATCGGATGTTTTCAAGGGTTTATGGGATGGTTTATGGTTGAAAGTGGTTTAGTAGACAAACCAGATGTGAGTCATTTCAGACTTTCAGCTCATCTGACCACTGCTTTTTTAATCTACATATTACTTTTCTTTTGTTTTTGGAATTATTTAGGAAGACAAAGTCCTTTTGAGAGGTCAGTAACAAATCAAAAAATTAAAAAACATAGTAAAAGAATTATTATTTCAATCATTCTTTTAATAATTACAATTTCTTCAGGTGCATTTGTCTCAGGAACAAATGCGGGTTGGGCTTACAACAATTTTCCTTTGATGGGTGACAATTTCTTTCCACCTGTGATTATTGAAGGAACCAATCTTTCTATGGCAAACTTATTCAATGACATTGGATTCATTCAGTTTTTTCATAGAGTATTAGCAACCTTGACCTTAATTACAATATTCATAACAGTATATAAAGGAGCTAGAGATGTAAATCTTACAAAGCTAAAAAGTTATTTTTATTTCCTAGGGATTTTTGTTATTTGCCAATATACACTTGGTGTAATTATTTTAAAACTTTACGTTCCCGTAGCGCTAGGGCTTTTTCATCAGCTAGGTTCATTAATTGTTTTAACAAATTTAATAATAATATTTGCAGAGATGAGAATCAGAGGGACAAGAATGCGTCCCTCCGTTCAATAGTTACAATCAAAATTAGAAGCTTGCTGAAACGTAACCAACTACGTGTTGTCCGCCAGCTGTAGTATCAGCATCAACACCAGAAGCTGCATATCCAGTAGTCGTTGTATACTCGATACCCCAATCTAACCCAAAGATTGACGTGGTTGTTCCAACTTTGTAATCGGTAAAACCATATCCAGTTGTAGAACTGTCCGTGTCAGAATCAGTAAATCCTACACCACCGTACAATGTAAAAGGTGTTGAAGGAACAGGAATTTCCGCAGAAATATTATGATATGTATAATCATAATTGTTAGCAAAACCTGTTGGAGAGTAACCGAAGTAGTAAGAAATCCCTAAATCGGCTGGTAAACCGGATATTCCTACAGAACCATACCACTCAAGAAATTCCATTCCTCTCGTTCCACTTCCACCAGTTCCATCCGTTCCGTCACTTTCCTGAGATGAAGCTCCAGGATAGTCATAATATAATATCCCGATATCATATGATAGATAATCTTCAAGAGCCGGTATTGCACCTGTAAACCCACCATAATAGTCTAGTTCCATGCCAAACCCATTAGTGTTTAAGTTAGCTGCCCAGGTTCCAACATAAGCATCAATATATGAGTCTAAAAGAGTTACAGAGTAATCAAACCCACCTTGAATAGCCATTCCTCCTGTTTGCTCTTCACCTCTCCAGATATAGTTGGTATAATAACTAACATTAGCTGATAACTCACCAAACGGCGGTTTATCAGGAAATTCGAAAGCGTTGACTTTGTCAACGAAAGTAAAAGGAGCAACCAAAGCTCCTACGAGTAAATATTTTTTGATCATATTAGAACCCCTTTCATAATTGTGCCTAAAATTTGTGCAATATTTATTGTGCATAATATTTAATCATTGAGCTTAAATTATCCTAGAATTACAAGAGTTACAACAAAAAAATAAAAAATGTTACAAATTTGTTGCGATTGTTGTATTTTTACAACTTAATTAAAATGTGATGCACGAAAGTTTTCAGTTAATATTATCCATTATCCCCTTTCTTATTTGGCTATATTTAATATTTCTGTATGCCAATAAAAATCTTCAATTTAATGGTCTTTTCTGGACTGGAAACATAATTTTGGAGAATCAAAAGACCAAAAATCCATTACCAGAGAAAAAAAAATCATTATGCATTATGGTTCCAGCAAGAAACGAAGAAAAATATATAAGTGAAACAATCAAGTCAATATTAACTCAGGATGTTAAAAAATTTGTTTTAATAGTTGATGATAATAGTACTGACAACACCACCGAGGAAGCATTGAGAACATTTAAGAAAAATAAATTTTCTCAGTTTAAAATTATTAAGGCTTTGCGACTTCCTAAGGGTTGGAGTGGAAAGGTTTGGGCTTTAAAACAAGGGGTAGATTGGGCGACCAAACAAAAATTTTCATATTTTCTTTTTATAGATTCCGATATTGTTTTAAAAAAAGATATAGTTAAGAGAACCTTAGAATATATGAACGATAAAAAACTTACAATGATATCATTAATGGCGAAACTTAAGTGTCTATCTTTATGGGAATTCTTGTTAATTCCTTCATTTATCTATTTCTTTCAGAAATTGTACCCTTTTAGCAAAGTAAATAACAATAAAGAAAAGCTTGCTGCAGCAGCTGGAGGATTTATTTTGTGTAAATCTTCAATATTTAAAAAAGAAAACATTTATGAACAAATCAAAAATAAAGTAATAGATGATTGTAACTTGGCAAAAAAAATAAAGTCCCACGAGAGTAGTATCTGGTTGGGCTTAACAAGAATGGTGGAAAGCCAAAGAAATTATACAAAATTAGAGGAAATATGGAAAATGGTTTCAAGGACTGCATATGAACAATTGAATCATTCTATCCTTTTACTTGTAGTTTCAATTTTTGGAATGATTATCATATATATCTTGCCTTTTATAAATTTATTAACTCAAAATAGCAGTAACTTGATAACCCTAAATTTTTTTACAATACTTTTGATGACAATCTCATTTGTACCTACAGCAAGATTTTACAATTTAAGTCTCCCTTTTTATTTTTCACTACCTTTTTCAAGTTTGATTTATATGTTAATGACAATAAATTCGGCGTCTAATTACTATTTTAAAGATGGAAATATTTGGAAGGGAAGAAAGTATTAAAAATAAGAAAAAACATATTCATAATGACATCAGTAAGTTTATGTCTGGAAAATCTTATTCTGATGAAAATTTTCCAGTTGCATCTTTTTTAATGACAAAAAAAATTAGAAAAATAGTTAGAATTTTTTATTTTTTTGCAAGAATGGCTGATGATGTAGCGGATCATAAAACTTTAACAAAACATCAAAAAATAAAAATTTTAAAATCATTTGATAATGCAATCTTAAAAAATAAACAAAGTCATAACAAAGTTATTCAGGATATGATTTTAGAATTTAAAGGTCTTCCTTCCGGAAAAAAATATTCCAGAAATCTTTTAAAAGCTTTTTTGATGGATGCATCTAATAAAAAATACATAAAGTGGAGTGATTTAGTTTACTACTGTAAGTACTCTGCGAACCCCGTAGGAAGATTTGTGATCGATGCGGTTAAAGAAAAAAATAATCTTGAAAAAATTTATGAAGCTTCAGACAACTTATGTACTGCCTTGCAAATAATTAATCATATGCAAGATTGTAAAAAAGATTTGGAGGAACTTAATAGAGTTTATATACCTGAATCCTTATTCAAGAAATATTCAATTAACAAATCAATCTTAAAAAAGAGCAGATCTATGGGAAATTTTGAGAAACTAAAAGTTGAAATAATTGAAAATGTTTTAATTTCTCTTAAAACGACTAAGAATGGATTATCCTTCATTCAATCTTGGAGATTGAGAAAAGAAACTTTAATAATTTTAAATATTGCCAAAAGACTGTGTAATTTGCTAAAAAAAAGAGACCCTCTGAAAGAAAATATTAAATTATCGCGTATTGAGTTGATTTTTTGCTTCTTTAAAGGAATAATGTATGATTAGTTTAAACTAAAATACAGTGAAACAAAAAAAGTTTGAAAATGAAAAAAAGTAACAACCTCCTTGATAAAGTAAAATACCCTAAAGACCTAAGAAAACTTAATGATTCACAACTAAAAGTTGTATGTAAAGAGCTCAGAGATGAAGTGGTTGATGCAGTTTCTGTAACGGGAGGGCACCTCGGAGCAGGCCTAGGCGTTGTGGAATTGACTGTTGCAATTCATAGTGTCTTCAATACACCTAATGACAAACTGATCTGGGACGTTGGTCACCAATGCTATCCCCATAAAGTAATTACCGGTAGAAGAGACAAAATTAGAACTATTAGACAACCAGGTGGATTATACGGTTTTACAAAAAGAGATGAAAGCGAGTATGATCCTTTCGGTGCGGCACATTCTTCAACTTCAATTTCTGCTGGACTAGGAATGGCAGTGGCACGAGACCTAAAAAAAGAAGATCATCAAGTTATTTGTGTTATTGGAGATGGTGCAATAAGTGCAGGAATGGCTTACGAGGCGATGAATAACGCAGGTTCAATGAATGCAAGGTTAGTAGTAATATTAAACGATAACGATATGTCAATTGCACCACCAGTTGGAGCAATGAGTGCCTATCTATCAAGACTGTTATCAGGAAAAACATTCCAATCCGCCAGAAGCCTTGCTAAACATATGGCTAAGAAGTTTCCTAAAAGTTTCCAAAATATGGCAGCCAAGGCAGAAGAATATATGAGAGGAATGGTTACAGGAGGAACTTTATTTGAGGAACTTGGTTTTTTCTACCTAGGTCCAGTAGATGGACATAACCTCGACCATCTTCTACCAGTTTTAAGAAACCTCCAAAAATCGAAATGGGACGGTCCAGTTTTCTTGCATGTAGTAACCAAAAAAGGATACGGTTACGAACCTGCAGAAAAGTCAGAAGATAAATACCATGGCGTTAGTAAGTTTGACGTCATAACAGGAGAACAAGTAAAATCTTCATCAAAAATTCCAAGTTATACAAAAGTTTTTGCAAACTCTCTAATTAAACATGCCAAAAAAGATAAAAGTATTGTTGCTGTAACTGCAGCGATGCCTTCAGGAACAGGGTTGGATCTATTTGAAAAAGAGTTTCCAAAAAGAACATTTGATGTGGGCATAGCTGAACAGCACGCAGTAACTTTTGCTGCAGGTATGGCTACAAGAGGAATGAAGCCATTCGCAGCTATTTACTCAACTTTCCTTCAAAGAGCATATGATCAAGTTGTACATGACGTTGCCATTCAATCACTTCCAGTTAGGTTTGCAATAGACAGAGCTGGTCAAGTTGGAGCTGATGGCGCAACACACGCTGGTTCTTTTGATTTAACATACCTTTGCACCTTACCAAACTTTATTGTTATGGCTCCAAGTAGTGAAAACGAATTGTGCAATACTGTCGCAACATCTTTATTAATTAATGATAGGCCGTCTGCCTTTAGATATCCAAGAGGAGAAGGTATAGGTGAAAAGATAAATGATAAACCAGAAATTTGGGAGATTGGAAAGGGTAAAGTTATCAGAGAAGGAACTAAAGTTTGTGTTCTATCTCTAGGAACAAGGTTAAAAGATTCATTAATAGCCTCTGATGTTTTAGCATCATATGGTCTCTCCACCACAGTAGTAGATGCTAGATTCGCAAAACCAATAGATGAACTTCTCATAACCCAACTTGCAAGAGACCACGAAGTTCTTATAACTGTCGAGGAGGGTTCAATCGGTGGTTTTTCTGCACAAGTAATGTCATTTCTCACAAAATCTGGGGCGCTAGATAAAGGTCTCAAATATAGACCAATTTTTTTTCCAGATGTTTTTATAAAACATGGTAAACCAGAAAAACAAAACTCAGAATGTGGAATCGATTCAGAAGGAATTATAAAAACAGCACTAGGGGCTTTGGGTATTGCAGCTCCAACTAAATTCTCTCTGGAGAGAGCCTAGTTTAAGGAAATCCATTTTCACTTGAGACATTTGGATGACAAATCAAAGATAGAGCAACTTGTAAAAGAATCTGGCTCGTCATTTTACTGGGGTATGAAACTCTTATCAAAACCAAAAAGAAGAGCTATGTTTTCATTATATGCTTTTTGTCGAGTAGTAGATGATATTGCTGATGATGAGAAGATTTCAAAAAAAAAGAAACAGATAAAACTAAATCTATGGAAAAGAAAAATAGACAATATTTTTAAAAAAAAAAAGTTTAATGATAGTTTATTAAGAGAACTAGAACATTCAATCAAACAGTTTAATTTAAACAAGAAAAACTTTTATTCTATAATTGACGGAATGCTAATGGATGTCAAAACAGACATCCGATTTCCTAATGATAGAGTTTTTAAGTTATATTGTGAAAGAGTAGCTGTAGCTGTTGGGTATTTGTCTATAAAGATCTTTGGTATAAATCAATCAATTGGAGATAAATATGCTTACTCTCTCGGAATGGCCTTTCAAATTACAAACATTGTTAGAGATTTTTATGAAGATCTTGGTAATAAACGATGTTATCTACCATCCTCAAAATTGACAAAATATGGAATAAAAAAAAGCTTAAAAAACATTGATAATAATCCCTGTATTCAAAACATTCTGCAGGAAATGCTAGAAGAAGCAAATAATGAGTTCGAGAAGTCAGACTTACTAAAGAAGAGTATTGATAAGAAAAAAATCGTTGGATCCGAAATAATGAAACTTTTTTATAAAAGCATTCATAAAAAAATGTTTAAAAAAAAGATTAATTTTAAAAAAAAAGTTAGATTAAATATTTGGGATAAATTTTTAATATTCTTAAACTTTACATTTAGGTGAAATATAAAAAAAAAAATTCATATAATAGGTGCAGGTCTAGCAGGTTTATCAGCAGCAGTTAGCGCAAAAAAACGAAATATAAATTATGAGCTTTATGAAGCATCGAAAAATGCTGGTGGAAGATGTCGTTCCTTTTTTGATAAGAAAATTGGCCTTGAAATTGATAATGGAAATCATCTAGTGTTTTCTGCTAACAATAGTTTTTTTAACTTTTGTCAAACAGTTGGTTCTCTGAAGACCTTAAAAATACTTCCTTCCAACTTAAACTTCTTTGACATAAAGAAAAAAGAAAAATGGGAGTTTGGTTTTGAAAAAAAAATTAAAGAGATTATAAATAACTATCCAATACCAAACACTTCTTTTTTTGATTATTTATCAGTTCTAAAATTTATTTTTGTTACAAGAAGAAGTACTGTTTTTGATCTTGTTGGGGATTCTAATATTTACAAAGAATTCTGGGAACCTCTAACATTGGCCGTAATGAATACTTCGCCAAAGTTTGCATCTGCACAAATACTCTCAAATGTTTTAAAAGTCACTTTTTTTAGAGGTAGAAAACATTGTTTAATTTACCAACCAAAAGAAAATTGGGGGAAAACGCTAATAGAACCAGCAATAAGTTTTATACAAAAAAAAAGGATAAATTTTAATGAATCATTAAAAAGAATTCACTTTAAGGATGGAAATATCTCGGAGTTGGTTTTCACTAAAAGAGTCATTAAAATTAAAAGCTCTGACAGAATTATATTTGCAATTCCGCCAACTAACTTAAACAAATTATTTCCCGAATTTAAACTTCCTTCTAATTATAATACAATCCTCAACGTACACTTTAAATTAAGCAAAAAAGATATCTATTTATTTGATAAAAAAATAATTGGATTTATAAATACAAAATCACATTGGATGTTCGTCAAAAATCAGTACATATCTATAACCATTAGTGATGCAAATAAGTTTAACTCAATGGATTCCAAAGAGATAGCAAACATAATATGGAAAGAAATGTGTGAATATGTTAAAAAAAAAATAAATTACAAAAGCTTCCAGATTGTTAGAGAGAAAAAAGCTACATATATTCAAAGCCCAAAAAACATAGAAATGATTACTAATTTTAAAAAAAAAAGATTTCCTTATGTTTTTGCAGGAGATTGGACCCAAAATAGGTTACCTTGCACAATCGAAGCATCAATTTTATCTGGAAAAAAAGCAATCGAAGATTTAGTATAACAAAAAATGAATATCCTTAAGAAAAAAATTAATTCCCTTAATCACAAGCTAAAAGCAAAAGTGAAAGAACAAAATAAAAATAAACATAAGGAGGGATGCTTTGTTTACGAGTTAGAAGCGGATTCGACTATTTCATCGGAATATATATTTCTCATGCATTTTATTGGTGAAATTGATATCCATCTTGAAGAGAAGATCAAAAACTATCTTTTATCAAAACAAAATAAAGATGGAGGGTGGCCTCTTTTTTTTGATGGTGATTCTGACATAAGTGCTTCGGTAAAAGCCTACTATGCTTTGAAACTTTCTGGTTTAGATAAAAATCATAAACAGATGAAACTAGCAAGAGATCTAATTCTTAAAAAGGGGGGGGCCGAAGAAAGCAATGTGTTTACTAAGATATCACTGGCAATTTTTGGTCAAATTTCTTGGAATGCCATCCCATATATGCCCATTGAAATAATTAAGTTTCCCAATTGGTTCCCGTTTAATATTTACAAAATTTCATACTGGTCAAGAACAGTTTTAATCCCGCTTCTTATTATTATGAATAAAAAGCCCTTAGCTAACAATCCTAATGGAATTGATATTACTGAAATATTTGTAAACTCAAGGCGTTCAAGCTCGAAAATAAAGCCTGTAAAAAATTCAAAATATTCAAAGATATTCTTATATCTTGATAAAGTAATGAGAATTACATTTCCTTTGATTTTTTCAAATAAATTTAAAAAAAATTGTTCGGAGGACATTTATAGATGGATTTTAGAAAGATTAAATGGTGAAGACGGTCTTGGAGGGATCTTCCCTGCAATGGTTAATGCTCTCATAGCCTTAAGAATTGATGAAAAAAAGAGGTTTGAAAAGGAAATCGAGATTTGCAAAAAGTCGATTGATAACTTAATTGTTGAACAAAAAGAAACAGCATATTGTCAACCTTGTGTCTCTCCTATTTGGGATACCGGATGGATGGGACATGTTTTATTAGAGAAAGGTGATGAGGATGTTAGTGGGCTTGTAGATTGGTTCCTAAAAAAAGAGATAAAGATAAAAGGAGACTGGGCAATAAATAAAAAAAAAGAAGTTATTGGAGGTTGGGCATTCCAATTCAATAATGATTTTTACCCTGATGTAGATGATACAGCTTTAGTTGGTATGTTTTTAGATAGATATAATAGAAAAGTTAAAAAAAAGAAAATCTCAGATTGTTTAGAAAGAACTAGAAAGTGGATTATATCAATGCAATCTAAAAATGGAGGATGGGGTGCGTTCGATATTGACAACAACAAAGACTATCTAAATGCAATTCCATTTGCAGATCACGGGGCTTTACTTGACCCACCAACTGTAGATGTATCAGCCAGATGCTTAAGTTTTCTAATCCAACAAAATGACCAAAGGAATGATTTATCAATTAATAAAGGATTAAAATATATCTTATCTGAGCAGGAAAAAGATGGAAGTTGGTACGGGAGATGGGGAACAAATTATATTTATGGTACTTGGTCAACATTATCTGCACTAAATCTCTTGGAGTTCCCAGAAAAAAAAAAAGTGTTTTCAAAAGCGGTTAACTATTTAAAAAATATGCAAAGAGAAGATGGAGGGTGGGGTGAAGACGGAAAATCATATTATGAGGGTTATGAAAGTATTTCAAAAAAAAGTACTCCATCTCAAACAGCTTGGGCTCTTATGGCATTAACCTCAGCTGGCCAACTGGATTCTAAGGAAGTAGAAAGAGGTGTTAACTACTTACTAGGAAATGATCTAAAATGGTCAGAAGACAATTTTACAGCAGTAGGTTTCCCAAAAGTTTTTTATTTAAAATATCATGGTTATGCTCATTATTTTCCATTACTAACAATTTACAAAATAAAAAATTTATTAAATAAAAATTCTCCTGAACCAGTTTACGGTGTTTAAAAAAAACACAAAAATTGGTATTTTAGTTGGCTTAAGTAGAGAAAAAGAAAGCATACCTAAACATAAGAATATAATAATTGAAAGTGGTTATAGTTTTAAAGCATATTCAGCTACAAAAAAACTAATAAAGCAGAATGTAGATCTAATAGTAAATTTTGGATTTGCTGGTGCACTGACAAATAATTTAAAAAATTGTGATATTTTGATACCAAAAGATATTTGTAACGAAAACTTTAGATTTAAAAAAAACTCAAATTTTCTTAGTGTCTATTTTAAAAAAAAATTTGATGAAAAAGTCAAAACTGGCAGTCTCCTGACCTCAAAAAAGATTTTAAAAAAGGTATCTAAAGATAAAAAAGTAAGTGCTGTGGATATGGAAGCTTATTATGCACAGAAGGCGGCATTAGAGGAAAAAGTCCCCTTTGTTTCTATAAAGGTGATTTTTGATGATAGTGATAACCCTATCCCAGAATTTATAATCAAATCTTTAAATTCTGATGGAAATGTCAGTTATGTTCGACTCTTTTTAGAGCTTGTAGCAAGACCATCTGATTTTTTCAAATTAATCAAAATAAATAAACTATATGGCAAATCAATTATAAAATTAGAAAAGGTTGCTAAGAAAGTTTTTTTAAATAACTAAGCTTTTTCATTGTGAATTTGATTCAGCATTTTTTGTACATGAGTGTCGAAAACAAACTCTGGGTCTCTCGACTTGGATAAATCAATTTCTTCAGCCATAGCGCCTTCTGTCCTGGGGCCATTTATTGCCACATTAATGGCTTTGAGTGGACTTGAAAAAACATCTGTAACTGCTGATGCTTCATAACCGCAATGAGCCATACAATCAGAACACTTGTCATAATTTCCTGTTCCATATTTATCCCATTCAGTTGTATCCATTAATTCATTAAATGAATCAACATAACCTTCACCAATTAAATAACATGGTTTTTGCCATCCAAAAATATTTCTGGTTGGATTCCCCCAAGGAGTACACTTGTATGACTGATTACCTGCCAGGAAATCCAAGTAAAGACCAGAGTGACTAAAATCCCATTTTTTAAAGTTCTTGGATTTAAAAACGTTTCTAAAAAACTGCTTAGTATTTGACCTTTTTATAAAATGTTGCTGGTCGGGCGCTCTTTCATATGCAAAACCTGGTGAAATAGTTATTCCATCAACTTTAAGCTCATCTGTAACGTAATCTAAAAAAACTTTAAGTGAGTCTTCCTCAACATTATCAAAAATCGTGCAGTTAATATTACATCTAAAACCCAACGACTTTGCTTTTTTAATTGCCGAAACACACCTATCAAAAACTCCGTCCTGACAAACAGATTTATCATGTTCATCCCTCATACCATCCAAATGTACTGACCAGGTAAAATAAGGACTTGGTTTATAATCTTCCATCTTTTTTTCCATCAATAAAGCATTAGTACACAAATACACAAACTTTTTTCTTTTTATAAGTTCTTCAACAATTATTGGCATTTCTTTATGAATTAATGGCTCACCTCCAGGAATGGATATAATGGGTGCCCCACACTCCTCTGCAGCTTCGATACATTGATCTACAGATAATCTTTGATCGAGTATCTCCTTTGGGTAATCAATTTTACCGCATCCAGCACAAGCTAAATTACATCTGAACAATGGTTCAAGCATAAGAACCAAAGGATATTTTTCTTTACCTAGGAGCTTTTGTTTCATTATGTAAGCCCCAACTCTTATTTGCTGAATAATTGGAATTCCCATAATTAAATATACCTAAATGTATAATTAGTTTGCAATTTCATAATTAATTAATTCTTTGGGTAGTTTGAAAACAACATTTTCTTCAATTCCAGATTGTTTCTCAATTTCAATATTACTGAAAGTTGAGATACGGTCAATTACTTCTCTTACGAGTTCGTCTGGCGTTGAGGCTCCAGAAGTTATCCCAACTGATTTTGCGTTATCAAACCACTCCAATGACATATCGTCTGCAGTTTCAATAAGGTAAGTATTTACTCCGGACTCTGAACCAATATCTTTAAGTCTGTTCGAATTTGAACTGTTTCTAGCTCCAACAACCAAGACAAGATCAACATTCTTCACTAAGTCTCTAACTGCAGATTGTCTATTTTGTGTGGCGTAGCATATATCCTTTACATCCGGTCCTATAATATTGGGAAATCTATTTTGTAAAGCGTTAATAACATCTCTTGTATCATCTACGGAAAGTGTTGTCTGACTTACATAGGATAGTTTATCTGGGTTATTTACTTTTAGCTTCTTTACATCATCAGTATTGGAAACTAAATAAACAGGACCGGATATCCTCCCCATTGTCCCTTCAACTTCAGGATGTCCTTCGTGTCCGATTAATATAACTTCAAAACCATCTTTAGAGTATCTTTGACCCTCTTTATGAACTTTTGCTACTAAAGGACATGTTGCATCCAGAACAGGCAGATTTCTAAAATTTGCAGTATCCTCGACCTTTTTTGCTACTCCGTGTGCACTGAAAACAGTTACTGCACCTTCAGGTATTTGATCTAATTCCTTGACAAAAACAGCTCCCTTTGAACTTAGATTGTTTACTACTCTTTTATTATGAACAATTTCGTGTCTTACATATACGGGTGGTCCATAAATTTTTAAGGCTCTTTCAACTATTTCTATGGCTCTCTCAACTCCCGCACAAAATCCTCTGGGTTGAGCCAAAATAATTCTAAGTTTGTTCTTATTTAAATTTTTCATTTCATCTTCAATTTAAAAAATTTTCTACAGTCCAATTGACTGCATCTTTTATAGCACTTTTTACATTACGAGGTCTATAATGAAGTTTCTTTTTTGCCTTTTCTGATGAAAAGTACATTTTCCTCTTAGACATTTTCAAACCATCGACAGTTAGCGATGGGTCATTGTCATAAATATATTTTGCAAAGAATTCGTTTAGCTTTGCCAGTGGAAATAAATAATTAGGGTTAATTTTGAATCTTGATTTAGGAACTTTACCATATTCAGCGACACAATCTAAGAAATCCTTGAAACTCATATTTTCTCCCCCCAAAATGTACCTTTCACCAACTTTACCATATTTCATAGCAAGAAAATGACCCTCTGCTGCGTCATCAACATGAACAAAATTTAGCCCAGTATCAACATAAGCTGGTATTTTTTTCTTTAACATATCCAAGATTATCTTTCCTGTAGGTGTAGGTTTAATATCACCTGGACCAATTGGAGTTGACGGGTTAACAATTACAGCTTTTAAGTTTCTTTTATTTACGAAGTTTTTTACGATCTTCTCAGCAAGATACTTTGACTTTTTATAATCTCCTGTCATATCATTCAGACTTGATTCTGATTTTTCATCAGAAATCTCATCAATTTTTAAACCTATTGTTGCAACACTTGATGTGTATATTAACTTTTTATTCAGCTCTAGAGATTTCATAGCAACATTTTCGGTTCCCAAGACATTTGATGCATAAATTTCAGTTTTCTTCCTAGCCCATAATCTATAATCAGCTGCTACATGAAAAATCAAATCACTTTTTTCGAAAGGAAAATGCAAGGATTGGAAATCTCTTAAATCACCATAAAAAAAACTTATTCTGTCTTTTAAATTCTCAATATTTTTGATATCTGAGTTCCTTCGGATTAACGCATTCACTTTAAAGCCCTTTTTTAAAGCCAATTTTGTGATTGCAGAGCCCAGAAATCCATTGGCCCCAGTTACGAGAATTGTTTTTGACATTTAAGTTTGTTGTTGTTTTAGTTAAGAGATATAAATTAACAATGAAAAGTTCAATTTCCAGTTTTTTTTTTAAAAAAAGTAAACTTATCATCCTATTCTTAATCTCTATTTCTTTTTTTGGTTACTCAGTAAAGTCAGAAGAATCGGATATTCAAACAGTAAGCAAATTACAGGAAATGTTATTGGATATAAGTGCTAAAGAAAAGACAGTTTCTTTTGATAAAACAATTCAATCAATTACAAATTTATATGACACAAGAAAAATGATTAGAATGATAATAGGAGAGAAGTGGAAAAAAATTTCTGAGTCCAAAAAAGACGAGGTAACATTGTTATTCACAAAATATATTGCTCAAAATTATATCAAACAATTCTCTAAATTTAATTCAATTAAATTCAATTCCAAAGGAACAAAAAAAATTGGAGAAAAATATATTCTTGTAAAATCAGTTTTAATAATAAATAAAAAAGATAAAATTAAAATAAATTACCTTCTTATCAATAATAAAGGGTGGAGAATTTTTGATGTTCTTATTGATGGGACTGTCAGTGAAATTTCCACAAAAAAATCTGAGTTCAGCAAATATTTGCAAGATGGGGGCATTGACTTGCTTATTAAAGAGCTAAAAAAAAAATGAAACTAACCTTTCTTTAGAAATATCTCGCCTAACCCATTAGCATTTTTATCACCAAAATATCTAATAAATTTTTTTTTATCTGGAAGGGTAACTGAAAAATTACTTTTCATATGTGTAGCCAACAAATCAAGGAAGATGAAATTTATCACACCAGATTTTTCAAATCTTTTTCCAAATTTTCCGTTTGACATTAAAATTATTGTTCCGCGTTTCATAGATATTCCAATGCTCTCAGCGAAACTCTTAAAGATCATTACTGTTCCTGAAATCATCTGAAAAGCACAGTATTTTCCAACATTTCCTCTAATAATTATAAGGCCTCTTCTCATATGCGCTGCAGCAAAACTTCCAACACTACCAGTTACTAAAATAGTTCCACCAGTCATTCCTGAACGGGTTCCTACAAATGCAGAACCTAAAAAATTTTGGACATTTTTTTTTACATGCACATATCCACCAAGCATTGAAGACCCCAAAAAATCTTCAGCGGAACCATTTATAATCAATTTGCCACTTCTCATTTTAACAGCAGCGAAGGACCCTACGTCGGAATCAATTCTTAAGTGATCTTTTTCCCAGCCATATCCAATATAATTAAAAAATTTATTAGATCCTGAAATAAAAACCTCATCGTAATCTAAATTATTTTTTTTTAAAATTATTGTAAAAATATCTTTAACTTTACATTTTTTATTTTTGTAAATAAGAGGAATATTTGTAATTTTTTTTTCAGTTTTTTCTATTAAATTGATTGAACTTAAGTTCATCAAATTTAATTCGGCATCGATTGGTTTTTTTACTTTAAGTAAAATTTTATACATCTAAAATCTCTCTAAGTTTAAAGTGATAGGGGCCTAGATTACCTCCATAATTTCCAGCTGATATAGAATGAATATTCTCATTATTTGTATCTAAAATTGTTTTAATTCCAATCTTCATTGCATTTTTTATATCAACTTCAGATATACCATCTATTACTATTTCTAAAACACAGCCAACCTCCTCATTAAGCTTAGATTTGACTAAACTTTTTAGACCAGGACAATATTCAAAATTTGTAGAGGCAATTAAATTCCTATATTTAGATCCAACTTTTGATCCGGATCTAACAATACCTCCTGGAAACGGAAGGATTACGTTTTTTAACTTATTTATTTGAATTACAGCTTTTTCTGTAACATCTAAAACAGACTCAATATCTTTGCCTAAAATTAAGAAGTTCCCTCCCCCGATTCCTTTGGTCTGATATGCAAATTCCTCACAAATAAATTCACCATCCATTACTGGAATTCTCCAGTATCTTTTGTCACCAACCTTTTTGGATATTTGGAATCCATCACCAAAATACCTAAGTGATTTTCCAAGACTAATTTTTTTATCTGATAGATTTCCTGAAAATAATGCTGATGTTGGTGAGGTCATTACACATTGTCCTGCTCTGTTTAAAATTTGTTTAGCCAAATCTTTTTCAGACATAGAGAAAATTAAAATTGAAATTCCCGGCCTTCCATCAGGTGTTTCATTTTTTTCTAAATAAGATTCTATACCAGCCTCACAGCCACATGCTATTACTGAAGTGGCAAAACCTACAAAAGAGTTAGCTGCCTCCAAAGCCCATTTTTTTGTGTACGCAGTAATAACCAGCCTAGAAACTTTCATTGGAAAAGCCTCGGCAAATGTATTTTCAACAATTATTTCTTTTTTCATTCTAGTTTTTTTGAATTTCTTCAATCAACTCAATTGGTGATAGGTAATTTGAGTCAAAGTTTTTCTCTAGTTTTAATATTCCACCATTATCTGATCTTACAATAAGTCCGTTAGCATCAAATCCAGGGGTAGTAGTTGGTAAAAAAACATCAACTTTATTCTTTTCTACAAAATTAGGATGACCAATAAAAATATTATTTTTAAAAAAAAGAAGGTTAGGATTTGGTTCAAAATTTGATATGTAGATTTGAATATTTTTTATCTTTTTTTGTTTTTCTAATGAAATTGAATTAGGTTCATACAATGGGCCAATTTCAGTAAAATTTATTGCATTTGGATATCCGGTTTTTGTAACGCACGCATTTACAAAACCTCCTGAATTATGCGAACCAAAAATATTAAAAATTTTAATTCTATTTTTCTTATTCACAAACTTTACAAAATCAAAAATTGAATGTGTTAACGCATAGTCTTTTTTTTTTATATTCGCTAAAACAACTGGAAATTTTGATTTGATGAATTTTGCTTTCAAATTGTTTAATTTTAAATCTTTTGAAGTGTTGTCTTCTAAAAGAAAACTCTTCAAATAATTAACTTGATCAATTATATCTGAACATTTATCAATTTTCCTATCATTAAGAAAAAAAATCGTTTTTTCTTTTTTTTGTTTATTCCAATTAAGGTCTTTGAAAAAATAAGACGAAAAATCTTCTTGTCTGGCACCCACCACCAGAACAAAATCAGCTCTTTTTTTTAATTCATTGAATGACACAAAAGATCCTCCGTATTTTTGAAAGGCTGAAAAAAAAATATTTAATTCGTCACTACACATATGATTTATTGATGCCCTGTACTTTTCAGCAAAATCAATGACCTTGTACATTGATTGCAAATCAGTACTAAATCCATCAATGTGTATTGATTCCTCAAGTCTAATTATTTTTTTTACTTCCCGGAGTGCCTCATTATATGAAACTTTATTTCCTTTCACCAATGGGCTAGAATCAGATATGGATTGAAAAGATTTATTTCCTCCATCTTTATTTTCCATTGGCGCAAAACTGTATCCCTTACCCATTTTTATAAATGGAGTCAGCATTGAACAGTAAACACAACTATCTTTATTTTTTTCTTTTAACATATGCAAATCTTGGATCATCAGGAGTGCCTTCAAGACTTAACCCTTCTTCCACAGGGTTCCATAATATAAATTCATCAATCTTTTTTGCTAAGTCAAAATCAAGTTGAGTAATACCTTTTTTTGCATGGTTCATTAATTTTACCTCTACAAATGCATATGAAACCACCAAGTCTGGGTGATGCCAAGCTAGTTCAGCCAAGTGACCAATAGCATTAACAACCATTAGTGTGCTTTTCCAACTATGCGTTTTATAAGTTTTTCTAATCCATTTCCCGTCAAATGACCATTCAGAACCTGTGTTTCTTATCCATTCATTAATTTCCTCTTCGTTAAATATTTTTATTTCCTTAGCATTCATTCAAATCTCCAAAAAAAATTATAAATTAATAAAATTAGAATTATAGTATAATCATATCTCAATAAAGATTTTTTTTTAATTTATATTGTTGTGAAAAAAATAATTAGAGTTACCAGCCCGGCCAGAATTCATTTAGGTTTTTTAGAAACCGATGAAAATTCTTTTAGGAAATTCGGGAGTTTAGGTTTAGCTATTTCAAATTTTGAAAATATTTTTAAAATCGAGAGCTCAACAAAAAATATTGTTGTTAGTGAGGATAGCAAGTTAAAAAAAGATATAATGCGAATCATAAAATTTTTTGAAAAATTTGAAAGAATAAAAAAATGTAAAATTACAGTCTTAAAAAAAATTCCTGCGCACATTGGACTTGGCTCAGGTACTCAACAAAATTTAACTGTAGGTCATCTTTTATCAGAATTTAATAACCTTAATTTATCAATTAGAAAAATTTCTGAATGGCTTAACAGAGGAAAAAGATCAGGAATCGGTGTTGAAACTTTTAAAAATGGAGGCTTTATAATTGATTCAGGAAAAAAATCAAAGGCATTACCTTTGACAATTTTTTCAACTAAGTGGCCTAAAGAATGGAAAATAATTTTAATTACCACATCAAAAAAAAAGGGGTTGTTTGGTAAAGACGAGAATAAGGTATTTAAGAATTTAAAAAAAAGTCGACAAAGTTACGTGGAGGAAAATTGTTATGCTACTTTGATGAAGATAATCCCAGGAATCCTTGAGAAAGATTTTTTTAATTTCTCTGCAGGAATACAAGTTGTACAGAATAATATGTCAAATTTTTTTTATGGATCTAAAGATAAGTATGGAAATAACAATTTGACCCAAATTTTTCGTTTCTTAAAAATACGCAATTATCGCGGTTTTGGTCAATCGTCTTGGGGGCCAACGGGTTTTATCTTTTGTGAAAGTAAAGAAAGTGGTGAGCTATTGCTTAAAGATATAAAAAAATTTATTGAATTAAAAAAAATTCAAGGTATTAATCTCCTATTGGTAGATGGAAGGAATAAAGGTAAAACCAAAACTACAAGGATTGAGAAATGACAAAAAAAAATATTTTACATATGATTAGTCCACAGGATAATGTAAGCCCATTTGATGTGAATATGGCATGCGACGCCGGATATGATTTAGTCATCCCTTACACCAATGTAAATTTGACTGATGTTAACTCTTTAGTTCAAGATGCTATTTTTTCAAGGTCAGTATCAAATGCTAAAAAGACAGGTGTTTTCATATGTGGAAAAGATGCTTCTTTAGCTCTTGATATGATGGATGCAGCCAAAAAAGCAATGGTTCCACCATTTGAGATTTCAGTTTTTCCAGACCCGGCAGGATCTTTTACTACAGCCGCTGCAATGGTAGCTTGCACTGAAAAAACTCTTAAAGAAAAATTTAATACAAACTTTCAAGACAAAAATATTATAGTTTATGGAGGCAAAGGAATTGTTGGAGGTATTTCAGCAATAATGTGTGCTCAACAAGGCGCGAAATGCACAATTGTCGGTTATGATGGAATTAGTAATGTTCAAAAAAAAGCAGAGGAATATAAATCCAGATATGATGTAGATATAATACCCGGAGATGGTTCAACAGATGAATTAAATACATCATTCCTTCCAAAAGCAGATATAATCTTTTGTGCTGCTAGAGCTGGCACCCAAGTAATAAGTTTAAATCAATTAAAAAATACTCAAAATGTAAAAGTACTGGCAGATGTAAATGCCGTTCCTCCAGCGGGCTTAGAAGGAGTGGGTTTAAAAGATGATGACGTTCAACATGAATGTGGAGCTTATTCGATTGGTCCCCTAACATCCGGAGACATTAAAGTTAAAACTCAATATAAAATGTTTGAAAAAATGTGTACAACCGATAAGCCATTATATTTAAATTTTGATGAAGCCTTAAAAACTTCAAGAGAGATCTTAGGCCTATAAGAAAAGAAATCTTCATAGCAAGTAATTACTGCGAAGATCTTGCTAAGCTTTACTATGAAGCAAACTTTATTGTTAATGCTATAGTTGTTTATAATAGTCTCAATCTTAGAAAATATTGTAGAAGAGTTTTTATAGTTAAAGATTGTAGCTCAGAATCTTTAAAAAAAATTTTGTTAAAATTTAATCCAAAAAAAATCTCATTTTTATTAGGCTCAGGTTTCGCTGAAAAATTTGATGATCCAAACTTTTTTTGTAATAAATACAATTTCGGAAATAGTATTGAAGTAAACAATACAATTAAAAGTAAAGATTTTTTTAAAATACTTAGAAAAAATAAAATTAATTTTCCACAAATTAGCTTTAAAAATCACAAAAAAAATTGGATTGTTAAAGGTCAAAAAAGCTATGGCTCGCTGAGTGTTAAAAAAATTAAGACATTAAATTATATTCTTAAGGAGAATGAGTATTCTCAGAGGTTTATGCAAGGTAAAGTTATTTCTGTACAATTTATCAGTGAAAATAAAAAAATAAAAATAATTTCAATTTGTGAGCAGATAAATCTGAAAGACGAGTATACTATCGATTATTTAGTTACTAAGGATATAACTAATACATACAAAAATAAGATCTTCAAGCTAATTGAAAAATTGACTTCAATTTTTGATCTAAATGGATTAAACAGTGTCGAATTGATATCAGAAAAAAAAAAGTATTTTCTAATTGAAATTAACTCAAGACCAGGATTAGGAATAAACATTGTAGGAAAATTAAACGGAGGTCCATTTTTTTCAAAAAAAAAAAAGGTTTTGAAAAAAAAAATTCTTGTAACTAAAATCATCTATGCAAATAAAAATCTAACTATCAATCAAAGAATGATTAAATTTTTTAAAAAATTTTGTGATTCAAAAAAATTTTCTGAATTACCAAATTTAGGAGATATTATTAAGGTAAATCAACCTCTATGCTTAATTCACATCAGCGCAGAAAATATAGAGCTATTAAAAAAAGAAATGTCAAACACTACGCAGTTAATTGAAAGAATCGAGAGTATGCAAAATGAAAAATAAGATTAGTATAAATGAAAAAGCAAATAAACTATTAGACTTCTTAGTTCAAGAAAAAGATAAGCTAGGAATTGAAGTGTTTAAGGGTCCGCTTGGTTGTAATATAATTGATGCTGGGGTTAGAACTAAAGGAAGTGTTGAAGCTGGTCTTATTGTTTCTGAGATTTGTCTTGGAGGACTTGGTAAAACAAACCTGCTGCCATATAACAATATTGAAATTTCAGCATATGCAATTAATGTGTATGCTGCAGAACCTGTCCTCTCTTGTCTTGGATCTCAATATGCAGGTTGGAGTCTCAGTTCTGGAGATTTTTTTTCCTTAGGTTCTGGACCAGTAAGATCAATTGCACAAAAAGAGGAAATATTTAAAGAACTTAAATATAAAGAAAAACCTCAAAATACAATAGTTGTTTTGGAAGTTGAAAAATTTCCACCAGAAGCGATAGTAAAAAAGATTGCAGCTGATTGTAATCTTGAACCAGAAAAAATTTCTTTTATCGTGACACCTACGATTTCCTTGTCTGGGAACATCCAAGTTGTTTCAAGAGTTCTTGAGGTAGCTATTCATAAAATTCACGAGTTAAGATTCCCTCTTGAAAGAATAGAACATGGATTAGGGTTTGCACCATTACCTCCAATTGCAAAAGACTTTATAACTGGGATGGGAAGAACAAATGATGCAATTATATACGGAGGTGTTGTTCAATTGATGATTCAAGGAAGTGATTCCGAACTTGAAGAATTAAGTAGAAAACTTCCTAGTAACTCCTCCAAAGATTATGGAAAACCATTCAAAGAAATTTTTAAAAATTATGAAATGGACTTTTACAAAATTGATGGGTCATTGTTTAGCCCAGCAGTTATAATCATAAATTCAGTTGATTCTGGAAAAACTTTTAGAGGTGGTAAGGTAAATGAAGAACTTATAAAAAAATCTTTTTTTGATGTATAAAATTGGAATTATCTCTGATGTTCATGACTGGCATACTGATCAGATAGAAAGTTCTTTAAAAAAAAGAAAATGTAAAATAACCCGAATTTTTTTTGAAGATTTGATTTTTAGTTTTAAAAAAAATCAAATTAATTTTTTCAACAATAAAAACCTTAATAAACTCGATGGAATTTGGGTAAGATTTATAAACTCTGGTTCAACTGAAGAGATAACCACAAAACTAACTATTCTCCATTTATTTACAGAGTATAAGATTTATGTTCATAATTCTGCCGACGTAATAGAAAAAACTGTTGATAAGGTTAGGTGTACAGGATTATTAAGAGTAAATGGTTTTCTAACTCCAGACACTTATGTATGGTTTGAAAAAAAAAAGACTTTTTTTCCAAAAGGGGTAAAAAAAATCTTAGTTAAGCCAATATTTGGTTCACAAGGTAAGAATATCTTTATGATAAATAAACCCGATGATCTTAAAAGAACAGAAATAACCGGGGGAGTGTTTTATGTTCAAGAGTTCATTAATTCTGAAAAAAAAAATATATATTCTGATATTAGAATTTTAGTAAGTAATCATAAAATTGTATCTGCTATGGAAAGAGAGTCTAGGCATTTTATTACCAATGTTTATCAAGGAGCTAAATGTAAAAAAATTTCAATCAATAAGAAGTTAAGAAGTCTGGCAAGTAAAATCTCTAAACAATTTAATCTTGGTTACGCTGGTATTGATATAAAAATTGATAAAGATAAGTTTAGTGTATTAGAAATTAATAGTGTTCCATCCTGGAAAGCTCTGCAAAAAATAGAGAAGATTAATATTTCGGAAGTTTTGGTTAATGATTTTTTAAAAAAAGTTAAGTGCAGAAAATAGTTCAAAATTTGTATTACAAAGCCTGTTTTGAAGAACTGAGAGTTTTAAAACCGGGAAATCATAGTGTCTTTTCTAAAATACTAGGAATGAATCATTTAAAATTTGAAAATGCAGCCAAAATTTCTGGTGAAATATTTTCGAATTGCAGCCTTGGCATTGGAGAAAAAATTTACAAAGCGTCTATCAAATGTTTCAATCAACTAGGTGGCAACTATAACTTGGGAATAATTTTATTATGTGCACCAATATTTCAAATCCCAAGAAATAAAATACACAATTTTAAAGATGAATTAAAAAAAATTATAGGTGAGATTAACGAAGATCAAGGTGATTTAATTATTAAAGCAATAAATTATGTAAAACCAGCTGGAATTAATAATTACCAAGGCCCGGGTGATGTAAAAAAAAAAACACAATTAAATTTCAGTAAAATTATGCATATAGGATCTAGATGGGATAGAATCTCAAAATGCTACTGCAACAGTTATAATGAAGTTCTAAATGAGGGATTGATACTCTTTGAATCTTCAAAAAAAAAACTAATTTATAAAGATGCAATTTTGCACTTGTACTTATACTTTCTTGCCAAAGATAGAGACAGTAACATTTACAGAAAGTTTGGATCATCTACAGCAGATAAAATTATGTTTAAAGCAAGAAAATTGCAAAAAAAATTTAGGTCCACAAGAAAGTTTAAGAATGATTTAGAAAATTTTGATAAATACCTAAAGTATTTTCATTATAATCCAGGTACTTGTGCAGATTTAACTGTAACAACCTTGCTAATAAGCAAAATAAGAGATATATTCAACTTTAAAATATAAAATGTTATATTTAGTATCATTTAACTAAAATGGAGGAAAAATGGCTAAAATCACAAAAATGCTCGTTGGCGAATCTCTAGTTGGAGATGGAAACGAAGTTGCTCATATTGACTTAATTATTGGTCCTCGAGGAACTCCTGCTGAAACAGCATTCGCTAATGCGCTAACTAATAACAAAGACGGCTTTACAGCACTACTAGCAGTTGTAGCGCCAAATCTTATGACTAAACCAGCAACTTGTATGTTTAATAAAGTTACCATAAAAGGAGCTAAACAAGCTGTACAAATGTTTGGTCCAGCACAACATGGAGTAGCAAAAGCTGTTATGGATTGCGTAGCAGAAGGAACAATCCCAGCAGATGAAGCTGAAAATCTTTTTATCTCAGTTGGTGTCTTCATTCACTGGTTAGCTGAAGATGATAAAAAAATTCAGGAATATAACTATCAAGCTACTAAAGAATCAATTGAAAGAGCTGTTTCTGGTGAACCAAAAGCTAATGATGTTGTTTCACAGAAAGACTCTGCAGAACATCCATTTGCAGCTAAGTGAGACTCATCCAACATGAAGCCATCAGGGAATACTAAAGGTGGTGGATGGCTTTCAAGGTTGTTTTCATTCTTTAAAAGTTAGATTCAAGGGGCCTCAATCGGTCCCTTGAATTTTTTTGACCAACAACGACAACACTATTGCACCGTAAAACCCAAGTCTTTCAAGAGATCTAAGCTGATTCCAATATTTAACACCCCCAGCATAATAAACATTATGTTTTTTTATCAAGCAACCTAGATTTTTTATGCAGTCGTAATCAATACCTCTACCACCTGTATTTTTTAAAAACATCAATATTAGATTCATTCTGAAATTATATTTTTTTAACTTTTCAAGCCAGTTTCTTTCTCTACCGTTAAAATCAATCGATAAATAAAAGTTTCTTTTAAAATCGAAGTTATGTAAATTAAAATTCTTCAAACTCTCAGTTCCAAGTATGATTTTAAAATTCTTAACATTCTGATCATTTAACTTTTTAGTATATTTTTTTACGGAAATTGGATAGTCGAAACCGCAATCAATTAAAAAAACTAAACTTGGAAATTTTTTTAATAAATTAATAACAATTTTTAAATTTGAACCATTCTTTTGAATTGAATCTAAATCTGCTATATATACTTTAGTAAGAGGAAAATTAATAAGAACTTTTTTTATGAAATTGCAAGGATTCTGATAGTCATATGATGAGCTTTTAAATGGTTTATAATTTAACCTAAAGCCTGCATATGCTTTCACCATTATTCCTGCTTTTAAATCGATTGCTAAAATAACTTCCATAAAAATTTATGACAAATGATATTATATTATATGAATATTTTACTGCTCAAAAGAAGTTAAAAAACAATGAAAAAAAAACGATTCTAAAAGAAGCAATTCAATTATCGAATTATATAGCTTTAAATTTAATTAAACACCCAAAAATCAAAGAACTTCATATAGTGAGAAACAAGAATATAGAAAAAATATTTAATAAGAAAATAATAAATCACGAAGTTTCAGAGCATAACTCGATAAAAAATATTTTAAATAATTTTAAACCAGGGACTAGATTAATTCTAGTAGCTCCAGAAACTCAAATGATCAGTATAAACTTGCATAATCAACTTAAAAAAAAATTTATTTTACTAAATTCAAGTTTAGAAAATATCAGAAGGTTTTCCTCAAAGTTAAAAGCTTATAGAAATTTAAAAAAAAAAAAAATCAGTGTAGTGAAAGTTGAAAAAAAAATAGACAATAAAAATATTTATATTTCTAAGCCAACTTTTGGTGCGGGATCTTTAGATATTAAAATACTCGAAAGCAAAAATTTAATTATGAAACCCAAAAACCGAGTAATACAAAAATTTCATCCTGGAAAAAAGGGAAGCTTTGTGATGCTGTGTTCAGAAAATAATTTTCAGGTATTGTGCTGTAATGAGCAAATAGTAGATATTAATAAGAAAAAAATTTCACAGACGGGTTTAATAATGGGAGGATTAGAATCATATAGGAAAGAAATAGAAAAAATTGGTAGACAAATCTACGAAAACTTTTCAGGTCTTTTTGGATATATTGGTGTTGATATTTTATTGGAAGAAAATCAATGGAAAATAATTGAGATTAACCCAAGATTTACGAGTTCTTTAATTGGTCTAGAGGAATCTTATGGAATAAATTCATTGCAAAAAATTTCAAAACTTTATTTAGAAAATAAACTTAATAGAACAAAAAACAAGTTAATCAAAAAGTTTACGGTAAAGTTTTGATGAAGAAAGAAGTAAAATTTTTAGGAATTGATATTGGCGGCGCTCATATAAAGTTAATTGGGTTAAATGAAAAAAGATCAGTTTGCTTTGCAAATTACAGAAAATGTTATGTTTGGAAGGGTTTAAATAATTTAAAAAGAGAATTTAAGTATATTAATGATCTGAATTTTGATAAAAGAATCATTTGCGGAATCACAATGACCGCTGAGTTGTGTGATATTTTTAAAAGTAGAAAAGTTGGTGCAAACCAAATATCAGATCTATGTAAAACATTAAAATATAATTTTTTGTTTTATTCAAAACAAAAAAATACCTTTACTAGAGACGTCAAAGGTAATTACAAAAATATTATCTCTATGAACTGGCATGCAGTCGGGAGATATTTTTTGAGGTATTATAAAAATTTAATTATTATTGATTTTGGATCCACAACTACAGATTTCATTTGTATTAAAGATGGTATGATAAATAATGTAGGGGTTGATGACTTATCAAGACTTTCTGAGGGTGAATTAATTTATACTGGGGTTATGAGAACCCCTTTATTTAGTATTCAAAATAAAATTAATTATAAAAATAGCATCTATCACATTATTCCTGAGTTATTTTCATCAACATCAGACCTGTACAGAGTGAATAATTTTATCAATAAAAACTTTGATGTAGATGATGAGGCTGATCATCAAGGCAAATCATTAACTAAAAGTTTAGTTAGAATTTCAAGATCTTTCGCAATTGACTATAAAAAAAAAAATCATAAAATTCTCTTAGATTTGGCAAATATTCTGATAAAAAAACAAATAAAAACGATCGAAGAAAATATTAAAATTTTAAAAGAGAAGAAAAATTATAAAAAAAATGTACCTATTTTTTTTTCTGGGATTGGAAGATCAATCTTAATAAATATGTGTAAACAAAAAGAAAAACTAGAAATTAAAAGTTTAATAAATGCCAACAGTGAAAAGCTTGGCGAAATTTCTATCCAACATATGCCTGCTTATTGTGTTGCTCAATTAATAAGCGATTAAAAATAGAGTATATATTTCTTGTTTTATTTTCTGAAATTAGAGAGCGGCGATCATTTTTTTCACAAACTGCTGAACGAAAGCCAATAACTTTTGCTCGAAGTTTTAATAGTTGAGGAATTTGTTTTGTTTTTAATTTTCCTGCAAGACCAACTGCAATATCTAAATCTCTTGATTTCTTTACAAATTTTGAGAGAAAATTTAAAGAACATTCTTGCATTAGGTCACCTTTTTTCTTTAAAAAAGTATCTAATAATAAAAAATTAAAATTTAATTCTTTTATTTTTCTTAAATTATTCTTTGTTATTCCTAGTAGGTTATGATCGTCAGCAAATATAACTGGAACCAACTGAGTTTTAAAGTTTCTTTCTGAAATTTCTCTTAAGAGTTCAATCATTTCTGTTTCAGAATTTATAAAAACACCAAACTTGATAAAATCCAACCCGATACGGTCAAACAAAAACAAATTTTCAATGATTTTTTTTTTTTCTTTTATATCGCCAATCGTTGCAGACAAAAATTTTTGTTTTCCAAAGGTTTTGACCGCTTTATTAATCTGTCTAATATTCCAAGCCCCGAGTGATCCTTTTTTGGGATCTTTGAGATCAATAATATCCACAAAATCTAAGATATTTGCGGAAATCTCTTGGAGTGACATGAAACTAACCAGTATATTTGAACTTTTCTTTAATCTATTTGCTTTCATTAATTTTACCTAATATAAAATTTTTTATTTTTTCCCAACTTTTTTTTTCAAGATTGCCTGCTGTTTTTTCTACACCAATGGATAAATAATTAAGTTCATCCAAAATCTTTTTTTTTTTTAATAACTTTACCCTTGATGCTAGGATACAAGCTTCTATGATTGCAGCCTTCGCCCTGTTGTGTCCATCATATTTTTTTTTCGAAACGCTTTTAACAACTTCACAAATAAAACTTGGTCTTACAGAATCTTCAATTATTTTTTTAACGACAACCTCATCATAGGATAAGGAGTTTTCTAAAAAAAAACCGTCAATGATTTGTGTCTTTTTTTTTTTAAAATTTTTTTTTCCTAAAATACAATTCACATAAAAACTCGCATCATCTATATAATTAATTACAGCACAATTATTATCCCTTAAATTTTGGAGGGTAATTGATGGAATATATGGAGAAATTATAACATCTTTACTTTTTTTTTTTATTCCAAATGGTGCAAAATTGACTTCACGTTTTTGGTTTATAGTTGACACTATTGTTTCTAAAATCATCTTTTTTTTTGTGTTGTTTTCAATTCTGGTCTATTCATCAAATCTACTTTTTCTTCTTCAACTGCAACACCCCATTCTAATTGATTATCTTGATCATAATTTTTTCCTAACTGATGAGCAATTTGGGCTCTAGCAAGTTCAACACCCAAATAAAATGCATGGCTAGTATCTCCCATTACATCAATTTTATCGTAAAAATCATATGGGTCTTTTCCTTTTGCAGAAATTTCTTTATTAAAAACATTTACGCCTTCATCTGATAGTATAATTCTGTAGTTAGAATCCTTAACCATTGATTTAATCTCTTCAACTTCTTTTTTTGACTTTCTCTTTGGCTTTCTCTCAGAAATACACAAAAGATCATTACTTACTCGAAAGGGAAGTCTTTGATTTTTTTTAGAGAAATGCATAATTTTTCTCGCTGCATCTGTCTCTTTAATTGAATTTTTGCAATGACCACTGACTTGAACAACTAGCACCGCATCAATAGAAAGTTCAGAAACCATTCCCATCATTATTGCATTAGCTCCTGAAGAGTCACAGTCTGTTAATTCTGTTAGATTACCAGTACCCATAAACATTTTAATTCTTGGAAACTTCTTCCTTAATTTTATAAATCTTTCGACTGAGTCTACAAAACCATAGTGTATGGGATCAAGGATTGGATCAGCATAAAAGTTTCTTTTTTTATTTATTGATAATTCAACAATTTCTTCTAGGGACTTAAGATCACCTTGAGAATTTGGTATAAGTATAGGTGTAGCATTAATCTTATCTAAAATATCAATATTTTTTTGATTAACACTTAAAATGTAGTCAGCTCCTGCTTTTGACCCTCTTATTAATTCTTCTGCATTGGCAGAATCAACAGACACCTCACATCCAATAGACTTAACGGCTTTTATAGAGTCCTCAAGATGTTCAAATTTAGTGTCAGGCATACATCCTAGATCAATTACATTGGCACCATCTTTTTTGTAAGATTTAGCAATTTCTCTAATATCATTTGGCCTTAAAATAGCTGCATCAACAATTTCTGCAAAAATTTTACAATCATAATTTGTTAGTTTTTCTATTGGTTTTTTTACGCCAAAATAATCTGGGATATCAGAAACATCATCTGGACCTCTTTCAACTGGAACCTTAAAGAAATTTGATAATTTTTTTAGGGATCCTCTAAACTTTCCTGGAACAATAATTCTGTCAAAATTTTGTTCACAATTTACTCTTCTCATTATAATACTTTCAGACATCAAAGCTGCGACATTAACCCCAATTTGATTGATCTGATATTTAAATTCAGGTTTCATTGAATTTAGAATTCTTTCAAGTTGTCGTTCAGCTAGTTTACCTGTTATAAATAAGATTTTTTCAGACATTCTTTTCTTTCTAATATTTTTTCTTCTAATTCTTTAAAACTTAATACAGTTTCTGTATCAGAAAAACCCTTAAGTTTTTTTACATTTTCTAAATCAACTTTTCTAGGAAATACGTCAACATAACCACTAGGTGCCATTGTTTTAAGTTCAGGGGCTGTGTCACAAGGGAAATAAATACAATGTACTTTGCATTTTCCTGCTTGCGCAAAAATATTTGTAGCCAAAGAATCTGAAATTCCATACACACACTTAGCCACAGTGTTACTTGATGTTGGAGCCATAACTAGAGTATGGTATTCATCTTTGTAAAATTTTCCCACAGACACTGAACTTGCAGAATTATCTTTATAAATTTTTACTTTTGATGATATTTTATTGTTTTTTTTATACATTACCAATACTTCTTCTGCAGCTTTAGAAATGAAAACGTCTACATCTTCAAGTGTATGAATTAATTCAATACATTCGTTAAAAAAATGACCGGAGCCGGTTAACACCCAAGCCCATCTTCTGTTTTTGTTCTTTTTCATAAATCAACTGAATTAAAATTTAGCAATAAGTCGTCCAAACATTCTTGTCTTTCATAAAGTTCTAAAATTTCTGGTCCAATAATAAATATTTTTTTTTTTTCTTTTTTTAAATATTTTACAAAGTTTTGATCTAGAATATTCCTTTTTTGAAGTTCTTTAATTTTATATTTATTTTTTAACCCTAGAGAAAGAGATTTTATATATATTAAACCCGAGGATGCAGTATTAGAGTATAACCAGGATGCAACTGAGTCTGATGTAGATTCCCAGTTTTTTTCAAACTCAATTTCATTTTTTAATTTTTTTGATGGCATCCATAAATTTTTTTCTCTGAAATTATCTAAATTAGCCGTTAAGTGCAAATTTGAATTCATTGACTTAATAAGATACCCAAAAATTTCAGTTGCCTTCAAAGCCAGAAAATGACCTGTTTGTTCTGAAATATTATATTTTGATGCTTCTCTAACTGAGTCGGCAAAAATACCTCCACCAGGTACAATAACAAATTTTTCTCTAAAAAATGAACTAGTTAGTAGGACAAGTCTTTTTAAATTAGGGTTCTTTATCCAACTTCCACCTATTTTAATTATCCACATTAAAATTAGTTATTCTTGATGAAATGAATTTTGGTTTTTAAAAGAAGTTAAACTGTTTTGTTGATCTTTGGTTCTGAAGACCTCTATCCCAACGCTATCCGTTTCTTTAAATACATCAAGTTTCTCCAATGTAAGCTTGATTGAAAAGATACGATCATCCTTGAAACAAATAGCAAAGATCTCTTCACCCAATGTTTCTAAAAGTTCAATATGACCTTTTGAAATTAATTTTTTAATGTCATTTACTATGAATTCATAGGATACGAAATTTTCAATTTTGTGATCTGTAAAAGAGATGTCATCGTTAACAATTATTTCTAAAGAAATAGAAACTTTTTGTTTTTTCTTTTTCTCAAAACTATGAATCCCAATCGAGGCATCTAAAGTCAGATTCTTCACCATAATTTTATATGTTTTTGGATGTTTATGATTATCACTTAGGTTAGATGGAACCCATGAGCCAGTTGAAATTACAGAAATATTCTTAAATTTATTTTTCATAATTTTTGAATTGATAGTTGAAAATTTTAATATTTTAAACCATAAATATAACTTATGATTTTAAATTATAAAATACCAATTTTATTTAAAACTCTCTTTGTTATTCTTCTGGGTTTGTTTTTATCAGTTAATCATACCTACAGTCAAGATTCAATCGACATTGATAATGACTTTTCAAATGCTGAAAATGCAGAGGAGAAAAGAGTTAAATGGGGAACTGAAGAATTCAAACTTGAGTTGATTAAAGAAATGTCATCAGCAAACATTGCTCTTTTCATTGATGAGCACTTAGAATCAATAACAGAGCCCTCCAGGATTTACTACAAATTTACAAAAGAATCTACAAGAGAGGATAATTTTAAAGGAAATGTTGTATTGAATATTGTTAAAATAGATGATGATATGTCGAAACATATTACATTCAGGTATTTAAAAGGTAGAAATAAAGTTAGATTTCCTCCTCAAATTGGTGCTAAAGGCAATCCAGTTTTTATGCTTTTTTTCGAGAGAGATGCAAGGGATATGCAAAGATTAACGGGTGGTAATGCTTTGTTTTTTAGAAGCAGAATAAGACACTCTATCGCTGCAACTGACGTTGAAGATGTTGAATTTAAATTTAATGGTGAAATTTTCAACGGAAAAGAGATTTCATTTCAACCTTTCCAGAAAACAGAACTTAAGAACAGAGTTTCAAGGTACAAAACAAAAAAATTTGTTGTTACACTCTCAAAAGAAATTCCCGGGTTCATATATAAAATTGAAACATACATAAAAGATCTTGAGGATCCTGATGATATGGTTAAAGAAATTCTTATATTTCAGGGTCTTAGGACTAATAAGGAACTGAGAGAAAACTATAAAAAAAGAAAGGATAATAGCTAAATGAAAAATATACTTAAATTAATTTTTCTTGTACCACTACTTTTTTCCACACCCACAAAATCAAATGATTTTCCAACTAATGCAAGATCAGAGTTTGTATTTGCTTGTATGAGTTCAAATGCTTCTAATAGAGACTTTATGGCAAAATGTTCCTGTGCCATCGATGAAATTGCTAAAAGAATGACTTATAAAGAATACGCTCAGGCCGAGGCTATTGCTAGGCTACAATACGGAGCTAGTCCAAGGGAAGAAGCATATAAAAGTGTTGGTTTGTCTAAAAAGCATATGGATAAATTATACCGAGCACAAGCTGCATCAGAGTTAGAATGCTTCTAATTTATTCTGAAGATGCAATGTTAGAAGATGAGAACTTTCCTGAAAACCTTTGGCCGTCACTGTCTTCAACCTCAACAACTAACGGTCCCCCTGAGTCACGATAATTAAAAATAAATGATGGATCTTCAGATAAGGATATATCAGGAGATGCCTCAAAGATAATTTCGTCATCTTGTTTAACTACCACTGAATTAACGAAATGTGCAGGAATTTCTGATCTTGTCAATTGATTAAACTGAAGGCCGGAAAAATTTGGGTGACTAATTAAAAACTCTGCTTGATTTAAACTATTCTTTTCTCCCGTCTTGATAAATTTCATCTTCATTTTACCTAATCTCGCCATAACTGAATCCATATCTGCCAGACTAGGTGCAGAGCATCCACCCGCAGCTTTTACATAATTGGCAACCATATACTTTTTATTGTCATTCATTTCAGCAATAACCCTTACATATGTATACTTATCTACACGAATTCGGGTCGTTAAACTGGCATTGCCCGTCTTTGTATTGAATTTAAACTTTGATACTACAGGAGAGGGATTTTCATCAACAATTAAAATTAAAGATTTAACATGTTTTTCAATTACTTGATCTTGTTTGAAGTTAATTGTGATTGGAACAATGGCGGCATCAAGAGCTCTGTAGGGAGTCTGAAGTGAAAAAAGTTTAGAACCATCAAGAATTGTTTCATCCTCATCATATAAGAGTTCTTTCAAATTTTCATTCCAAGTTATGGGTTCAGGTGGTTTATCCTTGGCCAAAACAACAAATCCTGCTGAAGTCAGAAGAAAAAATATAGAAATTAATCTCAAAATGTTCATATAATTTATCACATTACTTATGTTATATACTTATATATATAGCACTATTGATAAATCATATCCAGAACAAGAAAAAAAAAGGTTTTTAAAACATTGATTTTACTGCTTTTTTTTAATTTCTGAACAAATATTAATTATTTTATTCATCTTATGTTCATTTATCAAATTTTATCCACAACTTTTTATCAACAGAAAATTTGCTGTAAGATATTGAATTTAATGTATTTTTTGAAAAAAAGATATTCATATCGCATTTCTGTTCATCTACCATTCATTTTTTTCTTGAATTAGAGGTATTCACTAATAATATAACAATGGGAGGAAATCAAATAACCTAACAACTTCTTTGTTATGGTTTTGATTCCTACAAAACCGGGCATTTGCCCATAATATTAACCGTAATAAAGGAGAAATACTTTATGAGTATTTTGAAAAAAAGCATCATTGCTTCAGCTGCTTTAGCTCTTCCTCTTGCAGTAAGTGCTAACTCTAAGTTGGAAAAAATGATGAAAGATCCAAGTCAATGGGTACAACAGTCTGGCGATTACGCTGGTCACCGTTACTCTTCTTTGGATCAAATTAATAAAAGTAACGTTAGTAGCTTAAAAGTCGCTTGGACTTTTTCTACTGGTGTACTTAGAGGTCACGAAGGTGGACCACTTGTAATTGGTGATACAATGTATGTACATACAGCTATCCCTAACATTGTGTACGCTTTAGATCTTAATGATAACCAAAGAATCATTTGGAAATACAACCCTGTAAAAGGTGGTAAGTATCCAGGTGGTGAAACTATGGACAGAGTTATTTCAGTTATGTGCTGTGATAACGTAAACCGTGGTGTTAACTACCATCCAAATGGCACAATCGTTCTACACGCTGCTGATACTTCAGTAATTGCATTAGACGCTAAAACTGGTAAAGAGAAGTGGATTACAACAAATCTACACGCTGGTACTGGTAAATATGGTGTTTCTGCATCTACTGGTTCAGGTCAACCGTTCATCATCAAAGATACTGTAGGTGTTGGTTGTTCTGGCGCTGAATTTGGTGTTAGATGTAACTGGACAAGTTATGACATCAAAAACGGTAAGAAGCTTTGGAGAGCATACAGCATGGGTCCAGATAAGGATATGCTTGTTGATCCAAACAAAACTACATCTATGTTAAAACCAATTGGTAAGGATTCTTCATTGAAAACTTGGCCTGGTGATGCATGGAAAATTGGTGGTGGTTCAATTTGGGGTTTCTACGGTTATGACTCTAAATTAAATACTTTGTACTACGGTACTGGTAACCCATCTACATGGAACCCAGTTGTTCGTCCTGGTGACAACAAATGGTCTATGACTATCAACGCTCGTAACCCAGACAATGGTATGGCTAAATGGTTATATCAAATGACTCCATATGATGAGTGGGATTATGACGGAGTTAACGAGATGATTCTTGTTGACATGAAAGTCAAAGGTAAAAATCGTCAAGCACTTGTGCATTTCGACAGAAACGGTTTTGCTTATACAATGGATAGAGCTTCAGGCGAACTTTTAGTCGCTGAAAAGTACGATCCAGCTGTTAACTGGGCAACTCACGTTGATATGAAAACTGGTCGTCCACAAGTTGTTGACAGATATTCAACTGCACACCAAGGTGAAGATGTTAACACAACTAACATCTGCCCAGCAGCTCTAGGTACAAAAGACCAACAGCCTGCTGCTTACGATAGACTATCTGGTTTATTCATGGTTCCAACAAACCACGTTTGTATGGATTATGAACCATTCAAGGTAGACTATGTAGCTGGTAACGCTTATGTTGGTGCTACATTATCAATGTACCCAGCTCCAGGCGGAACTCACTTAGGTAACTTCATTGGATGGGATGCTGATAAAGGTAAGATCGTATGGTCTAACCCTGAGCCATTCTCTGTATGGAGTGGTGCTATGGCTACTGCTGGTGGTATTACTTTCTACGGTACGTTAGAAGGTTATGCTAAAGCTGTTGAAAGTAAAACTGGTAAAGAACTATTCTCGTTCAAAACACCATCTGGTATTATCGGTAACTTCATGTCTTACACTCACAAAGGTAAGCAATATGTTGGTATCCTATCAGGCGTTGGTGGATGGGCCGGAATTGGTCTAGCTGCTGGTCTTACTGATCCAACTGCAGGTTTAGGTGCTGTGGGTGCATATTCTGCACTAGCAGATCATACTGCTCTTGGTGGTGTATTAACTGTCTTCGCTTTACCGTAGTGGTGAAACAGTAGATCGCTGAATTAAAAAAGCCCGGGTTTTTCTCGGGCTTTTTTTTTAAAAATTATAGAAAAATTAGTTGCATCTAGGGTGTAATTTACAATATAAATAATAATAATTTTTATAATGAATTTACTAGGATATTTAATATGAGGAAAATACAATTTAACGTCTTAACTTTAACCCTGTTTTTAGCCGTTAGTTTCAGTGCTAAAGCTATCCCTACTCCCGAAGCTGTGGAACCAGCCTTTGATGACGATGATAACCCTACATACATTATTAAGTATGGTAAAGGTGACAGACTTAAGGAAGATGGGACCCCACTTAATTTAATTCAAATTAAATGTAAAGATCAAGCTGTAGATATGGTTTCGGATGATGATCTTGAAGCGTGCAGAGCCGACGACAGTTTAGTAGAGATGCAATATGGTTGGATGGATTTTGCAACATATAAAGGTTGGAGAGCATATCATGCAGAATGTCATGTTTGTCACGGTCCAGACGCAATGGGTAGCACATATGCCCCATCACTGATGACTTCCATACAACAAGGTTTATCTTTTGATGATTGGTATGCTGTAATTATGAACGGTAGAGGCGAAGCGGAAGGGGCTCAAAAAGGTAATGTAATGCCTGCTTTTGGAGCCAACACTAACGTTGCTCCGCACGTTGAAGATATGTACAGATACGTAAAAGCAAGAGCTGATGGTAAGATTAGAAGAGGTGTAAGACTTCCTAAATTACCAAAATTCAAAGAAGTTGAATAATCATAAATGCACATTTATTTACTGATTCTAGCATTGGTTTTTAATATCCAAGCCAATGCTAGAGAATCAGCAATAGAAGCTGTTGATACACAAAATTTAAGAGTATGTGCCGATCCTTCTAACTTACCATTCTCAAATGAAAATGGTGAGGGATTTGAAAATGATATCGCTGAATTATTGGGTGAGAAACTCGGTATACCAGTAGTCTATGATTATTTCCCTCAAGTCATAGGCTATGTTCGAAATACTTTAAACAAAAAAAAGTGTGACATAATAATTGGGATTACAGCTGGTAACGATTTAGTTCTAAACACTGTCCCTTACATGAGATGGTCCTATGGTATGTTGTTTCTCAAGGACAATGGTATTGAAGTTGACAGACCAAATCACCCCCAATTAGCTGAACTGAGTATTGGCGTTCAAGCAGGCACTCCCCCAACATTTGTTTTACAAAGATATAACTTAATGGGAAGAGTAAGACCCTACAATCTTACATTCGACCCTCGCAAAGCCGTTATAGGAGAATCAATGATTGAAGATTTAATTGATGGCCTAGTAGATATAGTCTTTATGTCGGGACCAATTGCGGTTTACTACCTCAAAAAAAAAGGATTTGATGAAAGTAAATACGAATTCATCCCCCTTGAAACAACAGACCAAGGCTGGGGTAGAATGGATTATTATACAACTATGGGAGTAAGAGATGGCGAAACTGATTGGAAAAAAAAACTAAACAAGTTTATAAAAGAAAATCAAAAAGATATTGATAAAATACTAGCTAAACATAGCATTCCTACTTTAACCCTTAAACCAGGTAAAAGAAAAAAATTTGATAGCACCACTGATGCACTTATTAAAGGAAGAGCTCCCGTTAAATAATAAACTTATTAATAGCTTAACACTAACAAACCTGAATTTGTTAATACCTTTACTGTTTTATTTTTGGTAATTTAAAAAGGAGAATTAATATGCGAAGGCATCTTCTTAAGTAACTGAAATGTTTTTATAAAAAAAGCCCAGAAAAAATTCTGGGCTTAATTTTACAATTTATGTGGTCATATCAAATACTATCCAATAACTTATCTCTTTTTTTCTTGGATTTAGAACCAGTTAATTTTTTAGACTTAATCGCGTTCATATTAGATGTATCTCCTCCAACAACAATTAAACCAATCATTCCCAATGCAGCATGTGGAGAGCATTGATAAAGGTATATTCCGGGAACACTAAAGGTTATGGTTACTGGATCATTTAGTTTTGTTTTTTTTGGCATATCGTAACCGTCAGGACCAGCTAACATTTCAACATTATGTCCCTTATCAGTTGGAACCCACTCAATGGATTGGCCAGCATCTATTTTTACAAGTTCTTGGCTATAAACCATTCTTTTTTTGGTTTCTTTATTTTTATTTAACATTTTTATTGTAACATCTGCTGCGAATGCATTTGCTGAAAACATTACAAAGAGTAGAGTTAGAAAAATTTTTTTCATTTTTACATCCTTTTTTTTATATTTTGTTAGTTGTATATCTGGGGATGAAATCAATGTTTGTCAACGATAATGATAGTGATAATGATTATCATTCTAAACAATTTAGGTTAGATTGGTGAATTAAACCTTACTCCATATCTTCTGTATATAAACTCAGGTGGAGCTCTTTTAGCTTCCTCAGCCGCCATTGAAAAAATTTCGTTATGGAGTGGAGATATAGAGCATGCAGGGTCTGTATTCTTGGCGTCACCTGTTAATGCCATAGCTTGGCATCTGCAACCTCCCCAATCTATTTCTTTTCTATCACATGATTTGCAAGGATCTGGCATCCAGTCTGTTCCTCTGTATATGTTGAAAGCTTCAGAGTTTTCCCAAATCCACTTTAAACTCTTTTCTCGTACATTATCAAACTTAAGATGGGGAATTGTTTCTGCAGCGTGACACGGTAAGACGTCTCCTTTTGGATTCATATTCAAAAATCTTCTTCCCCAACCACCCATACAATTTTTTGGATGTTTGGCATAATAATCAGGTATTACGTAATCAATAACCAACTTCCCTTTCAAATCCACTCTTGCTTTCTCAACAATTTCTGTAGCGTGATCAAGCTGCTCAGGAGTTGGAATAAATGCGGCTCTATTTTTTAATGCCCATCCATAATATTGAACCTGGGCTATTTCAACTCTTTCAGCATCTAAATCCAAAGCCATCTGAATAAAATTTTCTAAATTGTCAATATTTTGTCTGTGGACAACACAATTACAAGTTAGAGGTAGTTCAACTTCTCTGACCCATTTTGCAACTTCAAGTTTTTTTGAATGACCACCCTTAAAGCCTCCTATTCTATCTGCATTCTCATTGTCTGTATCCTGAAATGAAAGCTGTACATGTTCCAAACCAAGCGACTCTAGCTTCTTTAACCTATCAAGATTGAGTAGCACACCTGATGTAATTAGATTAGTGTAAAGTCCTTGTTTATTACAATGCTCAATAATATCCTCTAAATCATGCCGAACGGTTGGCTCTCCGCCTGACAAATGAATTTGATGCATACCCATTTCAACCGCTTGATCTATTACCGATTTCCATTCGTCAGTTGTGAGTTCACCTGTTTTTTTCTCGAGTTGCACTGGATTTGAACAATATGGGCATTGCAAGGGACATCTATGTGACAATTCAGCTAAAAGAGCCAAAGGAGCTTGAATTCCATGCTCAGATGCTTTTTTTAAGTTTGTTTTTTTTACATCATCCATTTTTTTCCTCTATAAACCCCTTGTCTGATAAGTCTTGAAGCATCTCTTTTACATCAGAGATTATTGTTTCTTCGGGAGCATTAAATTTTTTACTTAATTCAGCAGAAATCTCCTTCACTTTTTTTTCTCCGTCAACCATTTTTAGAATCTCCACTGCAATTTGATCAAGGTTAACAAGCCTTTCAGGCGCAAGAATAACCCATTCATCTCGGGCCTTATTATGCCTGAATTTGACGTGTTTTGGAAATCTAGGAACAGTTTCATCTTCAATCTTCAGTATATCTGTCATTAAAATCCTCTGGCATAAAAGCGCCTGGTGGCACATGCCCATTAATGTATGCATGATAAAGTGCATCTTGTTGTACCCACAAGACATCAGTTTTAAATTTTAATGCGTTACACACAGATTCTTGCTCAATTCTAGTCTTTGCATTATTAACGGCGTAATCTAAAACAAAGTCGGCGTCATCAGTAGCCTGATCAACTCGTTTCTTAAAATATGCCATCGTAATATCATTCACAAAATCGTAATTTTCAAGCATACCTGATATTCTTTCTTTATGAATTTTAGGTGCAAAAAGTTCTGTTAAAGATGAAGTTATTCCTTCAAGAAGAGATTTTTGCTGTACGAAATTCACATATGCGTCAACAGCAAATTTCGTAGCAGGTAATATCCCTTCCGTTGATTTCACATAATCTCTATCCAAACCTAAACCGTCAGTTAATCTGTACCACCTTTCTATACCACCCTCGTCATGTTTTCTTCCATCATGGTCCAGAATCCTTTTAATCCATACTCGCCTTAGCTCTGGATTCTTTATTCTTGACATTAATGCAGAATCTTTTATTGAAATGTTAATCTGATAATAGTATCTGTTTAAGGCCCAAGCCTGAACCTGTCCTTTATTTAGCTTACCAGAGTGAAGTAGGTGATGAAATTTACAGTTATCGTGATATCTTTCTTTTCCAATATCCCGCAACTTTTGAATAAACTCTGTTTTAGACATAGGGTCTATTTCTGAATTTGTTTTTAAAGCTAAGTTTTTCATAATTTAATCTCCATTCCATCATAACTCACTTCCCAACCATTTTCTTCAACAATTTTTCTCTCATCTGAGGTAGATAATAAAATTGGGTTGGTAGTATTAATATGAATAAATATTTTTTTTTTTACATTAAGGTTTTTAAAAGCCTCCATTGACCCATCCGGACCAGAATTGTTCATATGTCCCATTCGTTGTCCAGTTTTCTCTCCTACTTTACTTGATGCCATTTCATCATTTTTCCACAACGTTCCATCAAATAAAACTAACTCCGAATTTTCAATCCTTTTTGATAACTCTTCAGTCATTTTTGCGCAAGCGGGAATGTAAAAGAAAGATTCATCGGTATCTTTTGATGATATTTTAAGTCCAATTGTATCACCCTCTTGAGTTCCGAAGTTTTCTCCTTTGCTTTCGTCCTCTAACCATAAGGCAATTTTACCAGGGACTTCAAACGCTTCAACCATTATTCCCGAACCTTTCCCTTCTTTGTTAGTCAATTCAAAAGAATTGTTCATTTTCATTTCTCTTCTATCAACATATTCTGGGTTAAGAACGTTAAATATTGAATTATCTTTTAAAACGTTATGTACTCTGGAATGGGCATAAACTGATAAATTTTGTCTTTCTCTAAGAGTTAAAAGTCCAGCAACATGATCAACGTCACCATTTGTCAAGACCACACCACTGATTGGACTATGACGCAAACCCTTTTGAGGATGCATCTGTTCATTATTTAAAATTTGAGAACCCAAGTCAGGTGAAGCATTAAACAAAAACCATTCGTCGTCATTAGCAGTAACGACTATTGATGATTGTGTTCTCGGAGAAGTACCAGCCACCCTTCCTCTAACGGCTTTGCTAACATCACTGTTACAATTCCATTGAGGAGAACCACCACCTGCTGCTGAACCTAAAATAAGAACCTTTAACACAAACTCAATCCCAATAATTCAAAATTTATTTAAAACTTAAAAAATGCCCCTCAAGGCTAATTAGTCTTAAGGGGCTTTTGCTTATGCTAAAAATTACTTCTCAGCGCAAGCGTAAGAATTGATTTCAAGACCTACAGAGATCTCTGAAATCATTGGTTTAGTCCAAGCCATAATTTACTCCTTGTTATAGTTTGGATTATGTTCACCTAAGATGAACGCACTATAAATATAGTGATTAAAAGTTAAGGAATCCTGATTTAACTATTCATTTAAGATTCATATTTAGAACAGTTCTAATTATTTCAAATAAGACATAATTTTTCTTGATTGATAGCCTAATCTCTGCGTGTTAAACACTGGTTCTTCGCATATAAATTCTGTAAGTTTCGTCCTTTGGTCAAAAACCTTTGTATTCCACTCTAGCTGCGAACTAGCGTCAACATACCTCTTATCCTTTTGATTTACTTTTTCTTTCCTTAACTTTCTTATTTGTTTTGAGGCACTTCCAATTGCTTTTCTCAATGATTCTTGTCTATCAACAAATTTAATAATACCTACATATTGTCTACTCCTTCTATCCTTTGCTTTTTGATATAAACCAGCAAACAAAAACGTCATTTTTTCATCTCTATCACCTTTTTTTAAAATGCCAAAGTAAGTATATTTTTTTGCAAACTCTTCAATTAACTCTATTCCCTTTTCTTCTTCTAAAACTGGGTCGGCTAACTGATTAACGTATTCGATAACAGTATCATCTTTCCACCAATCTTTGATTGCTTTGTCAATCGGTGGACCTTGCCATATTGAACTTAAATTAAGCTTGGGGTTGTAGACTTGATCACACGGCCATTTTTTAGGTGGCTTTTCAGGCGGAGCTGACTCAACCGTAAAGGAAAAAAAAACTAGACCTAAGAATATTAAAAATTTTTTTTTGAATAACATAAAACCTCCTAAAATTAACTATTTATTTTACTATAAATTGTCCAAACATCCCTTTCTCTCTTAAGCCTTCAATTTCGAACTCATAATTACCCGGCCTAATTGGGACAAATTGAATTTCTATTTCTCCTTCTCTTTCAAATTCTATTTCATTCAAAATAGAAGTGTCAATCTCAATACCTTCAACCTCAATTTTTCTAATCCACACATTTCTGAAAAAATCTTCGGCTTCAAATTCGTATTCTTTAAAACCCATACTTGAAATTTCTAGTCTGTATGCCTTTCCAGTTTCAAGTTCAAAACTTTTTTGCGACATCTCATAATCACTTTTATCCGATCCAAGCTTAAGTTCCAATTTTTTTGCTCTAATAGCTAGGTCACCTTTTGCAAAAGTAAAAGAGTTAGACAATAAAATAACAATTGTTAAAAAAATATTTAAGATCATTTTCCACCTTTCTTTTGCAAGTTTCCCCTTGAGGGATCATAACCCATTATGGATAAAAATAAAAATATTAAGGTGAATATAATTATTCCCGCACTATATTCAAAATTAATCTGAGAATATAATGAAAATCTTATTGATTCAACCGCATAAGTAAAGGGGTTGTAAAAGCAAACCAAGTATAACCATTCACTTGTCTCCTCTATTTTCCAAAGAGGATAGAGTGCAGAAGAAGCGAAAAACATTGGAAATATAACAAAATTCATCACACCTGCAAAATTTTCTAATTGTTTAATCGCAGACGATAAGAACATACCCAGAGCACCTAACATTAAACCCGAAATTATCAAAGCAGGCAGTATTGTAAAATATCCTGAGACTGGGGGAATTATATCCCAAAAAGACGCAATTAATAGAAAAGCATAAACCTGCAATATTGAAACAAAGACACCTGCAAATAATTTTGAACACAACAAAAACCATCTTGGGATAGGGCTCACTAGCATTGTTTTCATACTTCCCATTTCTCTGTCATATACCATAGATAGAGAGCTTTGCATTCCATTAAAAAGTTGAATCATAGCTATTAAGCCTGGGGCTATGTAGACTTCATAAGGAATGTATGTTTCATATGGAGGTATAATAGCAACGCCAAGTACCGATCTGAAACCTGCTGCAAATATTCCAAGCCAAACCAAAGGCCTTACTAATGCTGAAAAAAATCTTTCTTTTTGATGAATAAATCTTAATGCTTCTCTTAAGACAATCCCCTTAAAACATCTTATGTATACAACTAAATTCATAACTAAATACCAACAATTTTATTGAAAGCCTCTCTTATATTTTTTTTTTTTGTTTTCTTTACGATAGTGGCTACACCACCAGATTCCAAAACTTTTCCCTTATGTATTATAACTACTTTTTCGCCTTTATCAATTTCATCAATTAGGTGAGTGGCCCATAAAACTGCAAGCTCTCCTTTTTTACAAAGAGATTTAACATGTTTCAAAATCATTTGTCTTGATCCAATATCTAATCCTACAGTTGGTTCATCTAAAAGTAATAGTTTTGGTTTGTGAATCAGTGATCTTGCTATTTCAACTCTTCTTCTTTGGCCTCCAGAAAGAGATCTAACTTTATTTTTTAATTTATCACTCAAATTGATTCTATTTATCTCATCTTTGATTCTGGTATTTGCTACTGCTTTACTAATGCCGTGTAACGATGAGTGATAGTGCAAATTTTCTTCAACACTTAAGTCTAGATCCAAAGTGGGTTGTTGAAAAACTACACCAATATTTTTTAATGCATCAGAAGATTGGTCTCTAACGTCAAAGTTATGAATTTTTATCGAACCAGAGTTGTTGTTGTATAGACGAGTAATAAGGGAATATAGTGTTGTTTTTCCCGCACCATTTAAACCTAATAAAACAGTAAAGTCTCCGGGACTAATCTTCAGGCTTACATCATCCAATGCTGTGAAATCTCCAAATTTGTGAGATACATTATTTATATCCAGTGCAACGGTCATTATGTTTAATTAATGCCAAAAATTATTAGTTTGGACTTATAACAACACCCCAAGGAAACCTTCCAACTTTAACAGACTTTTCGACCTTAAGTTTATTTACATTAATGATTGATACGTCATTACTAACACCATTAGTGCTTAATAAAGTTTTTTGATCAGGTGTGAATGCGAGTTGCCAGACTCTCTGACCAACTAATAAGTATTTGATAACTTTTTTAGTTTTTGAGTCAACGACCGCTATCCTGTTAGCGGGACCCAATGCTATAAAGGTATATTTTCCATCTTTTGTATGCCTTACGCCAACTGGTTGGATGCTCTCCTCATTAACTCCAGGAATTTCAAAACCTATCGTGTGAGTCACTTCTTTTGAGTCTGGGCTGATAACTTTAACAGTACCTCCAATCTCTGCTGAAATCCAAACCTCTTTATCATCTGGAGTGAACATCGCTACCCTTGGTCTAGCATCAACTAACACATTTTCGGTAATTTCGAGTGTTTCTGTATCAATGAAATGTGCCATATTAGTGGTTTCTGAAGTGTTAACCAAAATTTTTCCGTTACCAGTCAATCCCATTCCTTCTGGTTCAACACCCACTGGAATATCATCGACTATCATCTTATCAACCATATCTACGACTGTCACCATAGCGTCGTCTTCATTTGCGATATAAAGAGTATCGTCTTCAGGTGATAAAATAAAAAGTTCAGGGTCCGGTCCGGAAGGTAAATAATATTTCAATTTCATTGTTTCAGCATCTCTTACCTCGACTCTATCATCGTCTGATACACAGATTAGAACCAGTTTACCATCTTTGGACATTATTATGCCTCTGGGTCTTTGCCCAACCTTAACTGTTTTAACGACTTTTTTTTTGTTTATGTCTATAACACTTACCGTGTTATCCTTTTCATTGGTTATATAAGCGAGATTTGCTTTTGTTTTTGAAAAGGTAAAAAATAAAATAGCTATGATTAAAAAATTTTTCATATTTACAATGTATTAAAAATTTTAAAATTTACAAGAAGATTCCGGCTGATCTTTTCCTAAAGTATCTAGTTCACTTACTGGATGAATATAACCATCTTGAGGCGAAACAGATACCATAGATCTTGGGGCAGCCAATAAAACAGGTTGTCTTAGCTGACCATTCCAAGACCTAAATGAAACTTTTACACCTTTATAAGCACCTAAACCAAATTTTTCGCTTAATAAGTATTTTTGAACTTCATTTACATCATTAGAATTTGTTCTTGTAACTGATTCACCGATTGCTCTTACTGCTGTCCAAGAGTGATAATCAACCTCTGTCATCCATCTTCCACTTTCTCTTCTAAACCTATTTTGCATTTGAGTTGCTCCCCACTGTTCGTGCGTGCGATGCCAAGAATTTGGTTTCAACCCTTGTGTACCAGCAATTGGTCTAGGGTCCCATGTTCTGTATGCAAGATATTCACCAAACTCACCAGCTTCATCAGCAACGATTAGTACATCGTATTTAGAACCCTTTGTAAAAATCGGCACTTCTTTTCCTGCTGTTCTTCTTAGATCCGCAGAGAAATCCCATATTTTCTCTTCCTTGATCTTAACATTAAATTTCTTAGCAGAATTTTTCAATGCAGTAGAGTACATTTGGTCATTTTTTTTTGGACCTGTTACTAAAAACCATTTTTTCCATTTTTTTTTCACCAAATACTGGGTGAGAGCGTCAGAAAGAATAGAATAGCTTGGTGGTATGTGAAAAAAATTTTCTTTACAGTTTTCGTTTCTTAGAGAATCATTTTTTGCTCTAGTATTAAATACTAAGACATCATCAATGCCTGGTATTTTCATTAACGATAATAATTCATCTTCATTTAAATCTACAACAAAATACTTCTTGCCATCTTTTAAAAGTTTTTCGAATTCTGCCTCTAAATTTTCTTCTAACAGAACTCTATAAAATTGAACTTTATAATCATGACCTAAAAACCTTCCGGTCGTTAAGTTGTCTTCAATTGCCAGCTTGACTCCGTAAAAGCCCTCATCATCTAAAATCGGATCTAAGTTAGATAATACAGCTGGAACTTCTCTTTCTTTTGATAAAAAAACTATTTCGGTAGTTATGGTGATTTCTTTTTGGAAAGTTTTTTTGCCTCTCTTCTCAATTCTTTTTTTTCTTTCTAAATCAAGTTTCTTTCTCTCCTCCAATTGTTTTATTGAGAGCTCTCGTGATTCAACGTTTTGTGAATGAATAAGTACAAATGAAAAAAATATATATAAAAAAAACTTTAATCTCATAGCCTTTACCTTTATTACTATAAATAAATTTTACAAAATGTTAACCTAAAACATTCAAATGAAAAATAAAAAAGTTACAACTAATTTAATTCGTGGCGGTTTCAAAAGAACAAACTTTTCAGAAACTAGTGAACCTCTTTTCTTAACATCAGGTTTTGTATACGAAACGGCTGAAGAGGCAGAAAAAAGTTTTAAAGAGGAAAAAAACAGATTTATGTACTCAAGGTTCGGCAACCCAACTGTAGATATTTTTGAAAAAAGAATGGCTAAACTTGAAGGAGCCGAATCTTGTTGGGCAACCTCCTCTGGAATGTCAGCTTTATTTACCATTCTGATGTCTACACTTAAAAAAGGAGACAGAGTAGTTTCAGGTAGGGCTCTTTTTGGAAGTTGTCATTATATATTGACAGAAATCTTACCTAAATTTGGTATTGAAGTAAAATTAGTAGATGGAACTAGTGTTAAGCAATGGGAATTAGCACTTAAGAAAAAAACTAAAATAGTATTCTTTGAGACACCATCAAACCCCTGCTTAGAAATTGTTGACATAGAAAAAGTTTCTAGGCTAGCACATAAAGCTGGAGCTAAAGTTGTTGTTGATAATGTTTTTGCCACTCCAATATTACAAAAACCACTTGAACTAAATGCAGACATTGTAATGTATTCAGCAACCAAACACTTAGATGGACAGGGTCGTGTTCTGGGCGGTGCAATATTAGGTAATAAAGAATTTTGTAAAGAGATTGTTAAGCCTTTTATAAGAAATACCGGTCCATCAATTAGTCCATTTAATGCTTGGGTTTTACTTAAAGGCTTAGAAACCCTAGACCTAAGAGTTGAAAAACAAACTAAAAATACAAAAGAGATCTTCCAATTTTTGGAAGGTAACAAACATATAAAAAAAATCTATTACCCATTTGACAAAAATTCAAAACAATTCGAGCTAGCAAAAAAACAAATGATTGATGGCGGGACTGTTATTAGCTTCGAGTTAAATTCAAAAAAAAAAGATGACAAGAAAGTCTCTTTCAAGTTTTTAAATAATTTAAGTTTAATAGACATTTCAAATAATTTAGGTGACTCAAAAACTCTTATAACTCATCCCTACACTACTACACATCACAGATTATCAGAAAGTGATAAGAAGAAGTTAAAAATTACTAAAAACTTGATTAGACTTTCAGTTGGATTAGAGGAAGTTAGTGATATAATCAACGACATAGATTTAGCTTTAAAAAAAACATTTAAAAATGATAAATAAAAAAAAAATCTCAGTTCTAGTCGAACCTATTTATTTAGAGGATCACTCAGATCCGTCTGAAGACGCGTATTTATGGGCCTATAAAGTAAAAATTAAAAACAATAGCAAAGAGAGTATAAAACTTCTCAGTAGACATTGGAAAATTTTTGATTCTAATGGTAACCATAGAGAAGTCAAAGGTATGGGTGTTGTAGGTGAACAACCTATAATTCAGCCTGGTGACGAGTTTGAATATACTAGTGGCACTCCATTAAAAACAAGTTCAGGTTTGATGCATGGAAGTTATCAAATGCAAGATTTTAAGGGAAGAATGTTTGAAGTTTTAATCCCTCCATTTTCTTTAGATATACCTGATAAGAAAAAAAAATTAAATTAATTTTATGGATAATTTAAAGTCTTCTCTGTTTGTTATTGGAAACTTATTAGTTTTCTTTTCCATTTATTCACTCATTCCTGGAACCCTTGATTACTATTTAGGGGGGGCTGACTGGGTTGTTTTTTTTGTAATTTCAATAGTGTGTCTTTTTACGGGATTAAATATATCTTTTACTTTCAAGAACAAAAATAAAGATGTTGAGGTTTTATCTGCCTTTTTACTAACTCTTATATCTTGGTTGATTCTTACATTTATTGGCTCTATACCCTTTTTTTTAGGAAGTCCAAACCTGTCTTTTATAAATGCTTTTTTTGAATCAATGTCCGGTTTGACGACTACTGGAGCAACAGTAATAAAAGATCTTGATAATACTTCAAAATCTATCCTTCTTTGGCGAGCAATGCTTCAGTGGCTAGGTGGGATAGGTATAATTGTAATTGCAATTGCAATTTTCCCAATTTTGAAAATTGGAGGAATGCAACTCTTCCAAACTGAATTTAGTTCCAAGGAGGAGAAAGTATTACCAAGGACCACACAAATAGCCGCAGCTATTGGATTAATTTATTTTTCATTAACTATAATGTGCTCATTCTTTTTGTATTCAAGCGGCTTAGATATCTTTGATAGCCTGGCTCACGGAATGACGATAATTGCCACAGGCGGGTTTTCAACTAAAAATATGTCTATAGGTCATTTTGATTCAATTTATACAGAAATAGTGACGATCGTTTTTATGCTAATTTCAGCACTACCTTTCATTTTAATTTTTTACTCACTGAAAAATAATTTTGTGGATTTATTTAAAAACTCTCAGGTGCAATTCTTCTTGTTACTGGTGTCTTTAATTACTTTAATTGTTATGTTTTGGCTTACAAAGTTTTACGAAGTTGATTACTTACAAGCTTTAAGAATATCCTCATTTGCAGTAATTTCAATTGCCACTGGGAGCGGATTTAGTACTTATGATTTTAGTGAATGGGGTACTTTTACTACATTACTTTTTTTATTTTTAATGCTTATAGGTGGTTGTTCTGGGTCTTCAAGCTGTGGGTTAAAAATATTTAGGATTCAAATATTATTGAAGTCATCATTTACATTGATAAAGAAAATAATTCAGCCAAGGGGGGTTTTTATCCCCACATACAACTCAAATGAAATAAATGAAGAAATTCTTAACTCTGTTACAGGATATTTTTTTCTTTATCTCCTAATATTTGGAGGACTCACTCTAATTCTATCCTTTGATGGACAAGATGTACTAACAGCTCTTTCTGGTGCGGCGGCAGCGCTAGCAAATGTTGGGCCCGGTCTGAATGAGATTATTGGACCAGCAAACAACTATTTTGAAATTACTACTTTCTCAAAGTTTTTCCTGTGTATTGGTATGTTAGTTGGAAGACTTGAGTTATTTCCGATTTTGATTCTTCTTTCGCCTCAATTGTGGAAAAGATAAATTAGATTTGTCTTAAACACCAAAGTAAAATTGCTTGATGCGCATAAAGTCGATTTTCTGCCTCGTCCCATACCAAAGAATCTTTCCCATCAATAACATCATCTGTAATTTCTTGTCCTCTATGGGCTGGAAGACAATGCAAAACCTTGGTTTGCTTTTTAGTTTTTTTCAAAAGACCGTGATTAATTTGAAACTTTTTAAATTTTTGAATCACATTTTTTTTTTTCATCATTCCCATCGATTCCCAAGTATCTGTTATTAGAACATCTGCCCCTAAAACAGCTTTATCTGGATTGTCAAAAAATACAACTTTATCTTTATTGATTTTACTTATATTATTTTTTTGTGGGAAGAAGTTCTTTGGACAGGAAATATGTAAATTAAAATCATAATGTAGACAGGCCTGTATCCATGAATTACATACATTATTCCCATCACCAACCCAGCAAAGCTTAAGTTCTTTTAAGCTTTTAAAATTTTCTTCAAGAGTCATTAGATCAGCTATAATCTGGCAGGGGTGACTTTGATTTGTCAATCCATTAATTATTGGGACGTCAGAAAATTCAGCAATTTCGTAGAGCTTCTTTTGATCAGATCCCCTGTACATAATAATATCAACGTACCTACTTAGAACTTTAATAGTATCGTTTAGCGATTCCCCTCTTGCAAGTTGTGTATCATTTTGATCAAGGACAACTACATCTCCATTAATCTTTTTCATTCCTACTTCAAAGGAAACCCTAGTTCTGGTTGAAGGTTTCTCAAAAATCATTGCAAGGGTTTTTTTTTTCTTTAGGCTAATTTTTCCATATTTTTTTTTTAATATATGACTCTTTGCCATTATTGAATGAATATCTTTTGTGTTAATTTGATCCAAATTTAAGAAGTGTCTAATGTCTTTCATTAATTTCTCCAAAAGCTTTATCAATTTTGATGATTGCTTCATCAACATGTTTCTTCTCAAGAATTAGTGGAGGAAGCATTCTGATTACATTCTGACCGGCCTTTACAACCAAAATTTTCTGATTAATAAGTTCTTTAATTAAAATTTCATTTTTTTCAATAGCTTCAATCCCTAGCATTAAACCTTTTCCTCTTATTCCTTTAACAAGTTTTGGAAATTTTTTTATTATCTTCTCTAATATCTGATTTTTCAAATATTCTCCAACCTCGATGACGTTATCTAAAAATTCTTTACTTAAGATATGGTCTAGTACAGATGAAGCCACTGCCATTGAAAGTGGATTCCCTCCAAAAGTTGAGCCATGAGAACCTGGTGTCATTGCATTTGCTACTTTTTTTTCCATTAGGCAGGCACCGAGTGGGAACCCGCCACCAATACCTTTTGCAATTGGAACTATATCTGGTTTTATTTTCGCCCATTCAAATGCAAACAGTTTGCCGGTTCTCCCAATACCACATTGCACTTCGTCAAGAATTAACAGAATTTTTTTTTCATTACAAAGTTTCCTTAACCCTTGCAAACATTCTACTGGGAGAGGTCTTATTCCTCCTTCACCCAATATAGTTTCAACCATTATAGCAGCTGTATTAGAATTAATTGCCTTTTCTAAAGCTGAATGATCACCAAAAGGGACTTGATCGAACCCATCAACACGTGGCTCGAATCCTTGAGTATGATCTGGATTATTTGCAGCAAATAATGATGCTATAGTTCGTCCGTGAAATGCGCCTTCAAACGTAATAATTCTATTTTTTTTTTTTTCTCCTTTTTCAAAAAAGAACTTTCTTGCAGCCTTTATGCTTGTTTCAGTTGCCTCTGAGCCTGAATTACAAAAAAAGACACTTGAAGCAAAAGAATTCTTTACAATTTTATCAGCAACCTTTTTTTGATTTGTAATTTTAAATAAATTAGAGCAATGCCAAATTTTTTCTGCCTGAACCTTAAGAGCATTGATCAAAACTGGGTGACTATGACCTAAACTTGTGACACCAATTCCACTGGTAAAATCTAAATATCTTGTACCATCGGAAGAATAAATATAAACTCCATCTCCGTGATCCACCTCAATGTCAATTGGATTATAGACTCCTAAAATACTCATATGCTAATTACGAAGGCCGTAACCTTTCTTAAAAATATATATAGTTAATATTAAAAAAATAAGATTTGCCATAGCTAAAATAAAAATTCCTAAAGAAATATTACTATCACTGACTCCTACAAAACCATATCTAAATCCATCAATAATATAAAAAAATGGATTCAAATATGCAAAAAACCTCCAATCCTCTGGAAGTCTCTCTATTGAATAAAATGTACCCGATAAAAATGTCAATGGTAATATTATAAAGTTAGTTACCGAAGCCATATGATCAAATTTTTTTGCCCAAATTCCGCATAAAATTCCCAACAAGGATAATAGAAGTGAAGAGAATAATGCAAAGTATATGATTATAAACAAATTAGTTATTTGAATTGGTACGATAAGATAGATGACTATCGATACGGACAATCCTACAAGTAAACCACGGGTAACTCCTCCAAGAGAATAGGAAAAAGTTAACTCATATTCTGATAAAGGTGGCATCAAAACATCCACTATATTTCCTTGAACTTTTGATATTAATATAGATGAAGAGGTATTGGCAAAAGCATTTTGCATAATTGACATACAAACTAAGCCTGGAGCTAAAAACTGAGAAAATGTAAAACTTTCAGTGCTGAGATAACTCCTATCAACCGAAATTGTAAAAATTATATAAAATAAAAGCGTTGTAATTGCTGGTGCAAGAACTGTTTGAGCAAAAACATTCAGAAAACGTCTGACCTCCTTAGAATAAAGAGTATAAAACCCTATCCAATTAAACCCTTTAAAACTTTTAACTTTATTCATACCGCTAACAAATAGGTTTGATTATAAATTTTATTAATATTTAATATATTTATGATTTCAAAATATTTTGAAAAATATTGCTCATTTTATCTCTCAAAATATTGGGTTAATCAAAAAAAATTTGAGAATATATTAAAATCAAAAATCACTAAAGACTTTTTCCAAAAAAAAATTTCTTTTGAAGAAAAAGAATCATACTTAAATGAAATAAAGATTGTTTTAGATTTCTATTCAGAACAAGGCTTTTTTGATGAGGAAAAGTTAATTCAAATTAAGATTGACAATTTAAGGCAAAGAGGATTTTCATTTAAAAAAATGAGAATGTATCTCAAAAAAAACTTTTTCAACGAAAATCTCATTAATGAGCAACTACATTTACTTGAAAATAAAGATGAAATTCAAAATGAACTTATAAAAAAATATTTATCAAAAAGTGGTCTTTCCAGGGAAATTGAGATAAACATTAATAAAAAGGAATACATACAAAAGATATTAAGAAAATTATTTCAACAAGGTTTTGAATATAACGAATGTATAAAATACTTAAAAGAAACATATAACCTTCATGATTACAACTAGTTCAATTTTAGAAACAATAAATGAGATTAAAAGTATAGAAGTTTTCGGAATAAATGCTTTTAACTTAATTCTTTTCATTTTTGTTTTTTTTACAATATTTTTTTGTAGGAGCTTAATTAAAAATTTTATTAGAAAAAAAATTAAATTTTTTTTTAGAAATACTGGCAGTGATAACTTTATAAAAATTGTCGACAGACCTCTGAATTTCTTAATTTTTTCTGTAGCTTTTTTTTGCTCAACTTCCTTTTTGTCAGAGTCCGAACTAATTAGAAAATTCACAGATAAAATTAATTCATCCTTTTTTACAGTTGTTGTATTTTGGTTTATTGGTTTAAGTATTCAACCACTCTTTTTAAAAATTAAGAATATTGAGACTGTATTAACCAAGGATTTATTAGAATGGATTATTAATGCCATAAAAGTAGTTCTATTTATATTAGGTCTATCAGCTGTGCTTGAAATTTGGGGAATTAAAGTAGCTCCAATCATAGCCGGTTTGGGTCTTTTTGGTGTTGCTGTTGCACTAGGTGCTCAGGATCTTTTTAAAAATTTAATTTCTGGTGTTCTAGTTTTAATAGAAAAAAGATTTAAAAAAGGTGACGTAATTATTATTGAAGGTGTAATTGAGGGTGTTGTTGAAAAGATTGGATTTCGGTCAACAGCAATAAGAAAGTTTGATAAGTCCCTTTGTTATATCCCCAATAACCAATTTGCAGAGAATGCTGTAACTAATATTTCTGAGACTTCAAATCGTAGAATCAATTGGTTGATAGGCCTTGAGTACAAAACAACAACTAAACAGCTTAAAACGATATGCAGAGACATTGAAGAATTAATTAGCAATAATAAAGAGGATTTTTTTGTCACTCCCAAAACTCCCGTGATAGTCAAAATCAATGAATTTGCTGCAAGTTCAATAGATATTCTCGTGAGATGTTTTGCAAACACAAGTGATTATGAAGAATTTGTCAATACAAAAGATAAACTTGCTATAGGAATTAAAGAAATTGTTGAAAGAAGAAAATGTTCATTCGCATTCCCATCTCAATCTTTATATATTGAAAAATCTTAAGCTATTGAATTAAAAACTCATTAGCTTTTTATCAAATGCAGCCCAAACTCCATTTTTACCATCCCAACTTCCTTGAGTTGCCACTTTAGAGTACTCGGTTGCTCTTGCTTCAAAAAAATTAGCGTGTTCAACACCATTAAGAATTTCTCTCAACCAAGGTAAAGGATGTTCCTTTATTTGATAAATAGGATCAAGGTTAAGTTGTTTTAATCTCCAGTCTGCAATATATCTTATGTAACTCTTTATATCTTCTGGTTCCATACCTTCAACTGGGCCCAACTCAAAAGCCAAATCAATAAACTTATCTTCGAGCCCAACAACTGTTTCACAACACTCATTTATTTCTTTTTTTAGTTTTGATGAAAAAGTTTTTGTTTCTTTGACGAACTCATGAAACAATTTAATCATTCCTTCGCAATGGAGAGATTCGTCTCGCACAGACCAAGAAATTATCTGTCCCATTCCTCGCATTTTATTGTGTCTTGGAAAATTAAGTAACATTGCAAAACTTGCAAATAGCTGTAGGCCCTCCGTAAAAGCTCCAAACATCGCCAAGGTTTTTGCAACCTCATGAGGTGAATCAACAGTGAATTCTTGCATGTAGTCGTGTTTATCTGACATTTCCTTATATTTTAAAAAAGACGAGAATTCAGAATCTGGCATTCCTATTGTTTCCAAAAGCAGAGCATAGGCTGCTATATGGACTGTTTCCATATTTGAGAAAGCTGCCATCATCATTTTTATTTCTGTTGGTTTGAATACTCTGGAATATTTTTCCATATAATTATCATTGACCTCAACATCTGACTGAGTGAAAAATCTGAAGATTTGTGTTAGGAGATTCCTTTCATTATCGTTAAGCTTTACCACCCAGTCCTTACAATCCTCGCCAAGCGGAACTTCTTCAGGCATCCAATGTATCTGCTGTTGTCTTTTCCAAAAATCATAGGCCCAAGGATACCTAAAAGGCTTATAAGAATGTGAAGGTGTTAGAAGCCCTGCTTTTGATTTTATTCTTTCATTAAAACTGTCCATTTTTTTCCTTTCATTTTATTGACACGATAAGCATTCTTCGTAGTCGGTTTTTGAGTCTGAAATGTTTTTTTCTGGCCAATTTTTTGTATTATCAGCTTCAACTCCGGCATAACTTGCCCTCTGAATTGACTTTGATCTGCAATAGTACAAACTTTTAATACCTAATTCCCATGCTTTCCAATGAAGCATCATTAGATCCCATTTATCTATATCTGCAGACAAGTAGAGATTTATTGATTGACTTTGGCAGATAAATGGAGTTCTATCTGCGGCCATCTCAATTATCCAGCGCTGATCTATTTCAAATGCAGTTTTGAAACACTTTTTCTCATCCTCAGATAATTCTTTAAGGTGTGAAATTGATCCATCATTCTCTATAATGCTTTGCCAGGTTTTTTCGTTATTAATATTTTTTTCTTCTAAGATTCTTTCTAAGTATTTATTCTTAACTGTAAAGGAACCAGACAAAGTTTTATGTGTATAAATATTTGCTGGGATTGGTTCAACACAAGCACTTGTTCCTCCACATATAATACTAATTGATGCAGTTGGAGCTATTGCAAGTTTGTGGCTAAATCTTGCTTTGACATCCATCTCATCAGCATCTGGGCAAGCTCCTTTTTCAATAGCTAGAATCACTGAGGCTTTGTCTGCCTCTTGTTTTAAATGTCTGAAAAATTTTGTATTCCAACTTTTGGCAAGAGCACTTTCAAAAGGAATTCCTTTTTTTTGTAAAAAACTATGAAAACCCATTGCTCCTAAACCGACTGATCTTTCTCTTTTAGCAGAATAAACCGCATTCTTCATTGATTCAGGTGCATTTTCTATGAAATCTTCAAGTACATTATCAAGAAATCTCATTACGTCTTGAATGAAATTTGTATCGGTTGACCATTCATCCCATTTTTCTAGGTTTACAGAAGACAAACAGCATACAGCAGTTCTTTCTTTTCCAAGGTGATCTAAGCCGGTGTGAAGCATTATCTCGCTACATAAATTTGAAGTTTTAACTTTCAAACCCTTACTTTTCTGATGTTTAGCCATATTTTTATTTACAGTATCAATAAATACTAAATATGGTTCTCCTGTTTGCATCCTGGTCTCGAGTATTTTTTGCCATAAATCT
>NTKR01000030.1 GCA_002457065.1 alpha proteobacterium MED-G10
GGTGTTAAAAAATACACTTGAAATTAATGGATAAATTGTTCCTAAAAGAATCGTAAAGCTTAGTGTAAGCATAAAAACATTATTTAACGAAATTGCTCCCTCTTTAGAGATTACATTTATTGACTTTCTTTGTTTAAAGTACGTACCTCTTTTGACATAAAAAAATAAACCAACGCTACACACAGCTAGTAATAAAAGTAATATAAAAACACCTCTTGATGGGTCGTTGGCAAAGGCATGGACAGAAATAAGAACTCCAGACCTAACTAGGAAAGTTCCGAGAAGACTTAGAGTAAAAGTGATAACAGACAATAGGAGTGTCCACTTTAACAAAAGTTTCTTTTTCCCAGATATTATTATTGTATGTAATAATGCTGATGCAGTAAGCCAAGGTAGTAATGATGCATTTTCAACTGGATCCCAAAACCAAAACCCTCCCCATCCTAATTCATAATAGGCCCACCAACTTCCCAAACCTATTCCAAGAGTCAAAAAAGTCCACGACGCAAAAACCCATGGCTTAAGAACCTTTACGAAGGTTTCACTCTTGAAATTAAATATTAAGACTGCCAATGAGATTGAGTAAACAATAGAAAAGCCAACATAGCCTAAATATAAAAGCGGGGGATGAATAATTAGTCCTGGGTCTTGTAAAAGTGGGTTTAAATCTGATCCTTCAATTTCTGGAGGGAAGATTCTATCGAAGGGGTTTGATGTGAAGATTACAAAAAGACATATTAAGAAAATAAGCGTATTTTGAATACATAACGAATTCTTTTTGATGTTTTTCTCTTTTGTTCTTTGTAATGAAAATAAAAATCCAAAAAATGTCATAACTAAGAGCCAAAGTAAGATTGAACCTTCATGATTTCCCCAAACTCCAGTTATTTTATAAATAAAGGGTAGTTCAGTGTTAGAGTTACTAGACACAACTAGTAGCGAGAAGTCTGAGCTGATAAAGGAATAAGTTAAACATAAAAATGATAAAAGAGTAAAAAAAAAATTTAGGACACTAATTTGCTCTTGAGAAATATAAACAAATTTTTTATTTGCCCAAGATAGTAAAGGTGATAAGAAACCTAGACTTGAAAATAAAAGGGTTAAAATTAAAAAAAAAATACCAAATTCTGCTATCATTCTAATTGGCCCCATTTTCAAGGTCTAATCCTTTAAGTTCAGGCGGCATATAATTTTCATCGTGTTTGGCGAGAACGTTCAATGCGACAAAGCCTTTTTGATCATTTAACTTTCCTTCTACGACCACACCCTGACCTTCCTTAAATAAATCAGGTAAAATACCTTTGTAGGATACTATAACTTCATTTTTAAAATCTGTGATTTTGAAAGTGACCTTTTGTATTTTAATATCATTTTCTGTAATCATCTTTTTTTCAACACTATTTTTTTTAACCATTCCTCCTAGACGGATTTTCTGTGAGATGGAATTTTCTTTTTCAATAAGTTCTGTAGGAGAATAAAAAAAAACAAGATTTCCCCTTAGATTATAAAAAATTACAGCACATCCAGCAGCAAATATTACCATAAGGGATGTTAACGATAGAAGTCTTTTAGTCTTGGCTTTCATTATGTAACTTATTATTAAGTTTTTTTTCGAGTTTCTTTACTTTAGTTGATGTTAGTATGAAAATAAGTATTAGTAGAAAAAAAACAATAAGATAGGATGAAAATACATAGTAAAAATGTTTTTCAGAATTTATAAAATCAATAAAGTAAGTCATAGCTAGTTTTGATTAAATTCAATAATTTCAATTTTCCTTATCATTATCTCACTTTTAATTCTTAAAATTAGTAATGTTGTAAAAAATAAAGAAAAGGAGATCAACATTAAAAAGAGTGGAACTAGCATACTCTGATCTATGGAAGGTGAGCTAAACTTTGAAATACTGGCAGGTTGGTGAAGCGTATTCCACCAATCAACTGACCATTTTATTATTGGAAGGTTTATTACACCTATAAGTGTTAATATTGCTGCATTTTTATCACCTTTTCTTCTGTCATTATATGCATTTGATATAAAGATATGGCCGACGTAGATAAATAAAAGAATTAATTCTGAGGTTAGCCTGGCATCCCATACCCACCAAGTTCCCCAAGTTGGTTTACCCCAGATAGACCCGGTTATTAAAGTGGCGAGTGTAAAGCAGGCTCCAATTGGTGCACAAGCTCTTGAAATGATATCAGCCAACGTATGCTTAAAAACTATAGAAATAAAACTACACACAGCCATTAATGAGTACGTGGATAAAGATAACCAAGCACAGGGAACATGAATATACATTATCCTGACTGTTTCGCCTTGAAGATAATCAGGAGGACTTGCAAAAAATGAGTAATATAGAGATATTACAAGAAAAAAAATACTCAGATTTAGACAAGGAAAGTAGATTTTATCTGAAAGCTTCTGGAAGGAGTTTGGGTTTGCTAATTTAGTAATCATAATTCAGTTGTTTGTTTCTTTTATAAGTAGTTTTCCTAAAATTATTGACATAGGTAATGTAATTAAAAAAAAACCAAATAAAATCAAATAATTTATATTATTTTTATCATCAATTGAATAAAGGTTTGTTGAGGTTGCAAATATTATTATTGGAATAAAAAAAGGCATTACAATAATAAATTGGATAAATTTATTTTTTCTGATCTGTAATGAAAATAAAGCTGATAAAAGTGACAAGCAAACTAGACTTGGAGATGATAAAATAAATAAAATTGTTATGTCAATCATTAAAGAGAATTCTATTCCAAAAAAGAATGAGGTTAGTGGGATTAAAAAAAGATTTGATAATATAATCGATGTTAACATAACTAAAATTTTTGATAAAAAAATTATTTCCCCTGAAAAACCTAAAAATTGGAGTTCCTTAAGGCAACCGTTATTAAAGTCGTCAGTAATGAATGTTTCTGAGGTTAAGATTAGTGAAAAAAGTATAATCATAAATAATACTGGGATGTATAAGGATGAAAGTATTTTCAATTCTGGACCTATAGAAAAAGCAAATAATAAAAAAACAACTACAAAAAAGGTTGAGTAGGACAGGATATTCTTTGTATTAAAAAATAAGATTTTCATCTCACGCGAAAATAATTTCAATAAATTTTTCATTCTAAAGTTTGTTCCATTGATTAAATGATCTTTCTACAAATTTTTTATTAATTTTTTTCTTTAAAATAATTTTCTTTGTCAATCTTATCTTGGGATCAATATGACTAGAAAATAAAATTGAACCTTGATTATTTTGGTGCCTTAATAATATTTTCTTAAAAATGTTATGTGAGTTTTGATCCAGACCATTAAGAGGCTCATCTAGTAGCCATAATTTTGAGTTTGAAAAAAGAAGTTTCGACAAAGAAACTTTTTTTTTTTGACCGTGTGATAAGTTTCTAACTAATTGGTCTTTTATATTTTTAAGTTTAAATATTTTTAGTTTTTGATCAATAATTTCTTCTCTAATTTTTAATGAATTAAGTTCTATCCATATTTTTAAATTTTCGAGTACTGTGAAATTCTCCATTAAACAACTCTGATGAGGAATGTAAGTGAAAGTTTCTTTTTTTGAAATTCCAATCTCTTCTATATGCCTTCCTTCAATTTTAACTGAACCAGATTGAGGTTGAATTAATCCAGCTATTGTATCTAATAAACTCGATTTACCAGCTCCATTTTCTCCAATTAGGAGAATTATCTGTTTTTTTTTTAGAAATAAACTGAAATCACTAAAAATTTGCTTTTTATTTCTATATAAATATATTGAATTTACTTCTAACATTTTAATATCTCGAATAATATATAACAACTTTTGATTATAATATGGGTAAAGAAAGAAATAATTTTTTAGATACAATAATTATAAATGGAAAAAATTTTAAATTTTTTAGCTTAAAAAAGGCTGAAAAAATTTTAGATTTTCATTTAGAACAACTTCCTTTTACTTATAGAATATTGTTAGAAAATCTAATTCGTCAACAAATCAAAGATGTCGGAACTTTAAAAAAAGTAGTGAAATGTAAATCAGGAACTGAATTATTCTTTTTTCCTTCTAGAGTTTTAATGCAAGATTATACTGGTGTTCCTGCAATTGCTGATCTAGCTTCAATGAGAGACAAAATTGCTGAAAAGAAAAAAGACCCAGAAATGATTAATCCAATCGTTCCTGTTAGTCTTGTCATTGATCATTCTATAGCTGTAGATAGTTACTCAAAAAAGAACTCCATAGATATAAATGTAAAGAATGAATTCCTAAAGAACAATGAAAGATATGAACTATTAAAGTGGGCTCAGCAATCTTTACAAAACTTTACCTTATTTCCTCCGGGTTCTGGGATTTGTCATCAAATCAATATCGAATTTATATCTGATATAGTTTCAGAAAATAATAAACTACTTTATTTCGACTCTGTAGTTGGGACTGATAGTCATACAACAATGGTGAATGCATTATCAATTTTGGGATGGGGTGTTGGAGGTATTGAAGCTGAAGCTGTTATGCTAGGTCAGCCGATTTCATTAAAACTACCTGAGGTTGTAGGAGTAAAATTAACCGGTAAACTTCAGGATGGCCTGACTGCTACAGATTTAGTTCTAACAATTACTGAAAAATTAAGAGAAATAAATGTAGTTGGAAAGTTTGTAGAGTTTGTCGGAGACGGAATAAAAAACTTATCATTATCTGAAAGATCAACTATTTCAAATATGGCACCTGAGTATGGCGCAACGTGTGGTCTTTTCCCTGTTGATGATGAAACTTTGAAATATCTTAGAATTACTGGTAGAGATAAAAATAAGATAAATTTAATTGAGAAATTTTGTAAAGAACAATCTTTGTGGCATAAAGATAAATTTGAAGAAATTTCTTACAATGAGATTGTAGAGATTAACTTAGAAGAAATAAAACCATCATTAGCTGGCCCAAAAAGACCGCAAGATCGAGTTGAACTTAAAGAAGTTAAAACAAATTTTTTGAATTTATTAGATGAACCAAAAAAAAGAAAAAATAAGAAAAAATCCAATACTTTGGATAATGGATCTATTTGTATAGCTGCTATAACAAGTTGCACTAATACATCTAACCCTGCAGTACTTATTATGGCAGGTTTGGTTGCAAAGAAAGCAGTTGAATTAGGAATCTCAGTCCCACCTTGGGTTAAGACATCTTTTGCTCCAGGAAGTAAAGTTGTAGAGACTTATATGAAAAAAGCCAATTTACAATCTTCTATGGACACTTTGGGATTCAATATAATTGGATATGGTTGTACAACTTGTATTGGTAATTCTGGCCCTCTTGCGTCGAATGTAAATGATTTGATCATTTCAAATGACCTAAATGTGTGTAGTGTTATTTCTGGAAATAGGAATTTTGAAGGCAGAATTCATCCTTTAGTGAAATCAAATTATCTGGCATCACCCCCGTTGGTATTAATGTTTGCTCTAGCTGGGAGAATCGATATTGATTTTTCAAAAGAGGAAATTGCTACAATAAAAGGTAAAAAGATATTTTTTAAAGATCTGTGGCCAAAATTAAGTGAGGTAAAAAAACTAATGGACAAATGTCTTAAAACTTCATTTTTTAAAACTAACTATAAAAATATATTTGAGGGTGACTTAAGTTGGAAAAAGATAAAAGTAAAAAAATCACCGGTGTTTAATTGGTCTATGAGTTCAACATATATAAAAAAACCTCCCTTTCTAGAAAAAAGGAATTTAGAAAATGTAATCAATAATGCCCGACCGCTTTTAATTTTGGGAGATTCCATAACTACTGATCATATATCTCCTGCAGGTGTAATAAAAGATGATAGTGCAGCATCAAATTATCTTACACAGAGACAAGTAAGTCGAAATGAGTTTAATTCATATGGTTCGAGGAGAGGAAATCACGAAGTGATGGTTCGAGGTACTTTTGCAAATATTAGAATAAAGAATTTAATGGTAGAAAAATTGGGTGGTTTTACCAAACACTATCCTTCAGAGGAGGAGGGTGAAATATATGAAATTTCACAAAAATATCTGAAAAAAAAAATTCCATTAATTGTTGTTGCTGGAAAAGAATACGGAACTGGATCTTCGAGGGACTGGGCTGCAAAAGGAACAAGGTTGCTTGGAGTAAAAGTTGTTTTAGCAGAAAGTTTTGAAAGAATCCATCGATCAAATCTTGTTGGTATGGGAGTACTACCTCTCCAAATGTTAAACGTCAGTTTGAAGGATCTAAATTTAAATGGTTCGGAAACATTTGATATAGGAGATATTGATAGAATCATTTCTGAACCTAGTAAAAAATTTAGCATAAGAATAAATTATAAAAGTCATTCAAAAGACATCGAAGTTTTTTCTAGAGTTGATACAGATAAGGAAATAGAATATTTCAAGAGTGATGGAATTTTACCTTGTGTTTTGAATGAAATAGAATCACTTATAAAAAACTAATTTTTTTGATAAAAAAATCTAATGAGAAAAAGCATTGTCACTGCTATTCTGGGACCCACAAATACTGGTAAAACCTACTCAGCATTTAAAAAACTATATAATTATAAAAATGGAGTAATTGGATTTCCTCTTAGACTGTTAGCAAGAGAAAATTATGACCTTGCTAGAAATGAATTTGGAGAAAGAAATGTTGCTCTTATTACAGGTGAAGAAAAGATAATACCTAGTGATCCAAAATATTATTTTTGTACTGTCGAATCTATCCCTGAGAATATTGATTTCGAATTTGTTGCAATCGATGAAGTTCAACTGTCAGCAGATTTTGAAAGAGGGTATAATTTTACAGAAAAAATAATTAAAAAAAAAGGATTATTAGAGACTCTTTTTTTAGGTTCAAATTCAATGGAACCAATTTTAAAATTAATGTATCCGAATATTAACATCTTAAAAAAACCAAGACTTTCAAAACTTTCTTATTGTGGCTATAAAAATCTTTCAAGACTTCCACAAAGATCCGCAGTTATAGCTTTTTCTTTAGTAGACGTTTATGAAATTGCTAACAAGATCAAACAGTCTTTTGGAGGAGTTTCAGTAGTAATGGGGGCGTTGTCTCCTGAGGTAAGAAATGCTCAAGTGAAATTATTTGAAGATGGAAAAGTTGACCACATTGTTGCAACTGATGCAATTGGCTTAGGGTTAAACTTAAATATAAAAAATATTTTCTTTTCTGATATTATAAAGTTTGATGGACTTAATAAAAGGATCCTGTCTTATGATGAAATATCTCAAATAGCTGGTAGGGCAGGAAGATATTTAAATAATGGATCATTTGGTGTTACAGGAAAATTGAAATCTTTAGGGCCAGAGCTGGTTTCCTTCATAGAAAACTATGAATACAGTCAAATTAATAAGATATATTGGAGAAATTCTGAGTTAGACTTTAGATCGCCAAAGTTCTTACTAAATTCTTTAAAAATAAAATCTAAAAAAAATTACTTTGTTACAAAAAGAAATGCAAGCGACCAAAGATATTTAAGAATTCTTTTAAATGACCAATTAATTATTAATGAAGTTAAAACTCCAAAAGTACTAAGAATACTTTGGGATTTATGTAAGATTCCAGATTATTCAAAGGACTTAGATGAGTTCCACTCAAGATTTTTAAAAAAGATCTTTATTTTTTTAATAAAAGAACAAAAGATACCAGAAATTTGGATCAAAACTCAGTTAAAAAAAATTGAAAAGAAAACCGACAAGATACCTGAGCTAAGTCACAAGATTTCACAAATTCGAAAATGGTCATTCCTGTCCTTCAAAAATGAATGGATAGATAATAATGAGAAATTTCAACATAAAGTAAAAAAAATTGAGAATTCATTATCTATTAATTTACATAATCAATTGATTTCTGAATTTATTGGAGAATTTAAAACTTTTGAAACTTCAATTCAAAAAAAAGGTATTTTTCAGAATCTAAAGGATAACAAGATTATATTTGGCAAACAGGAAATTGGGGAAACCAAGGGATTCTTGATTAACCTTAAAATAAGTTTTACAAAGAATAAAAAAAATTTTGCGGCTAAGATCCTAAAAGGATATTTAAAACAATTAGCTAAAGAGAAGACGGAGGAATTTGTTAGTCAAAATTTTGATAAGCTTCATTTTACTGCGGATGGGAATATTTATTGGCAGAAAAATTTAATTGGTCAATTCTATAAAGGGCAAGAAATTATTAATCCAGTGATAAAACTATTTTCTGACGATATCTTTGAGGAACATAAAAAGAAAATTGAAAAAAAATTGACGGAATATAAAAATTTTATAATCCAAAATAATTTAAAATTTTATAAAAACTTTGAAGAAAAAAATGATTTTTCAAAGTTTTTTAGAGCAATAAAATTTTCACTTCTCGAAAACTTGGGACAATGTAAAAAGGAAAGTTTAGTAAATTATTTTAATAATCTTACCAAGGAAGAAACTACTTTTCTTGAACAGAATGGACTGAAGAATGGCTTTTTTTTCTTTTTCTTTGAATCTGATAAGTCTAATGAAGCAAAACAAATGTTCACTAATGTTTTTTTTAAGATAAACACAAAGAGTTATTTAAAAAAAAGAATTTATTTTTTAAAAGAATCAATTCCTAAGTCAAGGCTAAAAATATTTGAGATTATGGGATTTTATTTAATTAAGCTAGGAAATAGAAGAATCTTGGTGGATTTTGAGTATTTAGAAATTTTAGAGAAACGAAAACGTTTAATTAAAAATAAAAGTCTCACGAAGTTGAGTAATTTTGAAAAAATTTATTTTAATAATTCAAATAAGCAATCATTTTTTTAGATTTATTTAATGATTAAGGTTGAATAAAAAAAAAAACTGAACTATATACATAACATATGACGTACGTAGTAAAAGATGCCTGCGTTAAATGCAAATATATGGATTGTGTCGAGGTTTGTCCTGTTGATTGCTTTTACGAAGGGGAAAATTTTCTCGTCATTCATCCAGACGAATGCATTGATTGTGGAGTTTGTGAACCTGAGTGTCCAGCAGAAGCTATTAGTGACGACACCTGCGATGATGCCCAAAAATGGATAGACATTAATAGAGAATATGCCGAAAAATGGCCAAACATTAATAAAATGGGTACACGTCCATCTGACAGTGATGATTGGAAAGATGTTAAAGGAAAATTTGAAAAACATTTTAGTCCAAACCCAGGCAAGGGTTCCTGACATTTGTCTTTAATTTTTGTTGTTTCTAATATATAATTCACCCTTATTTAAAAGGAGATATACTTGAAAAAAAATGACGAATTAAGTCTTGAAGTTGGTGATCTTGTTGTGTATCCAATTTATGGAGTCGGAGAGATTGAAAACTTTGATTCTTATAATATCGATGGTTCACAGCAAGATTTTATTCTAATAAATTTTAAGCAAGACAAAATGAAGCTTAGAATTCCTAAAGATAAGGCTTCAAACTCTGGATTAAGAAAATTAAGTAATAAGAATAGATTATCCAAAGCTTTAGAAGTTTTGGCAGAAAAACCGTCTATAAAAAAAGATATGTGGATTAAAAGAGCTAAAGAATATGAAAAAAATATTAATAGTGGAGATCCAGTCCTGATTGCCGAGGTGGTCAGAGATCTTCACAAAAAGGAAGATTCACTTGAACAACAGTCATATTCTGAGAGACAAATCTACTTAACAGCACTTAATAGACTTAGCAATGAATATGCAGCAGTTCAGAATCTTGAAAAAAAATCTGCAAAATCCAAACTTGAGGAGCTTCTTAATCAATAAATTTTAACCTTTCCTTTTTGTTATAATTCTCTTTATTTAGGTTATTAATTACATCAAAAAAGTCATTGGAAAACTTAGTTTGTAAATTTGCTTCTTTTTTTAATGATTCTATGAAGCCAGTATTATTAGAATTTTTCAAAATCTTAATTTTTGGTGGTTCTATATTTCTTAAATCGGGTGAATTAGAAACCTTCCTAAATGAATAGACAATCCTATCAAATGATGACTCTAACTTTTTGAATTCTTCTGGGTTTGAAATTAAAACAAAACGATAAATGAAATTTGGATTCTTAAGTGTTGCAATTTTAGTTGTTATCTTTTTCTTTTGAATTATTCCAGAAGTAATTCTAAATCCATTTATTTCTTCCTCTTTGTATTGTTTTATTTTTTTGAGCGAAGTTTTAGTCCATTTTGACAAGTATTTTTTATCATTAATTTCAGTTGATTTTTTTAAATCAAAAACAATTTTTGTCTCTTTTTCTGAGATTCCTAGAATATAGTTGGGGAAATTCGTAAAGTAGAAATTTTTGTCAAAATTAAATGAAAAATCTAATTTTTTGTGAATAAAACTATTTTTAACAAAAAAACCCTCATCTGGTTTATCTCCGAAAACAATTCCGTCAATTTTTTTTAAAAAAATTTCTGTTCCAATGATTGGATTAAAGGGAATTTTTTCATTTGATTTGTTTATAACTTCATTTACTCTTTTTGACGAGTTTGGATGAGTTTGGAGTAACTCCGAGGGTCTTTTGGTAATCCTCATAATTTTTTTTTGTAATTTAGCATATCGTTCCATAAGTTTTAAGAAGTTTCCCATTTCTTGTGGGTCAAAACCTGCTCTGATCATATATCTTACTGCAAGTTGATCAGCTTCATATTCTTGAGATCTTGAAAATGAGAGTAAATATAAAGACGCTGATTTATTAATTAAATCATTTAATAAAAAATTTTTGTTTACAGCACCTAACATATTAGCAAGCAATCCTACACTAAAGCTTTGAGTATATCTTTTTGCTGTATGTCTGGCTGTTATATGACCAATTTCATGTGCAATGACACCAGCAAGCTGAGCTTCATTTTCACATAAGTAGATAAGTCCCCTTGTAAGATAGATGTATCCTCCTGGTAAAGCGAATGCGTTGACAATTGGAGTATTTAAAATTGAAAATGTAAACTTTTTATTTGGGAGTTCTGATGTATTCACAATATAGTTACCGAGACTTTCTATATAATTTTGAAGTCTTTTATTTTCATAAACCCCCCCAAAACTTTCTAGTATCTTTGGATGCTCTGTTTTCCCAATGGTATCTTCTTCGTTTTCACTTAAAAGTACTAACTCTCTTTCTCCGGTTGCTGGGTTAATAGAACAATTTGAAATAATTAGTATTATTAAAAAAAAAGAAATGGAATTTATGATTTTGTTTTTCATTGTAAAAGTGGTATTTTTAACATCCTTTATATTAGATAGTAAAATAATGTTGAGAAAAATTAAATTATTTTTGTTACTTTTCTTACTTTCATCAACCGATGTACTTGGAAAAGACAATAAGAGTAGACTTTCATTGGGCGGTGGAATTTACAATTTTATGAAACATGGTAGCGATGATTTTAATCAATCATCAATTGCCTATAACGTAGAGTTATTTTCAGGAAAAAAAATATCAAATTTTATCAGACCATTTATTGGTTTTTTAGGTACAGATGAATCGGCATATTATGCATATTTCGGATTATCTACAGATTTATATTTTCTTGATTGTAAATGCTTTCTCCTTACCCCCAGTCTAGCCGTTGGGGCATATGAGGATGGAGATCAAATTAGAATGGGTAATACTATTGAATTTAGGAGTGGAGCAGATATAATGTATAGATTTAAAAATAACGTTAGAGTAGGATTTGGAGTTTTTCATATTTCAAATGCTGGAATCGGTTATAGAAACCCTGGATCAGAGCAGGTGATTTTCAAGTATCAGATTCCTTTTTAGGATAAATGTAGAAATGCAAATATTTTTTAAAGTTTTAATTGTGATACTTTTCCTTAGTTTTGATGCAAGTGCAAAGGATAGTTCTAGATTTTCTGTTGGTGTGGGTATTTTTAATTATATGGAAGATGGAACTGAACCTCACAAAGATCAGTCGCAAATGATAAATCTAGAAGTTCATAGTGGAAGAAAGATGTTTAATCTAATTAAGCCTTTTGCCGGATTTCTTGGAACCAATGCAAATACCTATTATGCATATGGTGGCTTTGGAATTGACGGATATTATGGTAAAAGAAAAAATTTTGTAATGACTCCAAGTGTAGCCTGTGGATATTATAAAGATGGAAGTGAGATAAAGGCTGGAAATCCTCTTGAATTTTATATAGGCATTGATGTTTTTTATAGATTTAAAAATAATGTAAGATTGGGAGTTGGAATATTTCATATATCTAATGCAGACAGTGGTTATAGAAACCCTGGATCAGAGACACTAGTTTTGAAGTATCAGATTCCTTTTGGAAGGTAAAAAGGGGTCTTATAGTTAAACTGGACATAACGAATCCCTCCTAAGGATTAGTTTCTGGTTCGAGTCCAGATAAGATCACCATTTTTGAAACACTTATGAATGAAATTGAAATTTTTTTTGAAACACAAATTGACGAACACCAGAGAATTGTCAAAAGATGTAAAGATAAATTAATGGATTCTTTTTCTAATGCTTTGGAAATTTGTGTAAAGTCACTTAAAGCTAAAAATAAGATTCTGTTCTTTGGAAATGGAGGCAGCGCTTCTGATGCTCAACATCTTTCTACAGAGCTTGCAGTCAGATTTGCGAAAAATAGAAAGGCAATTCCATCACTCTCGTTAGTTACTGATACGTCTGCACTAACTGCAATAGGAAATGATTTTGGTTTTGATCAATTATTCTCAAGACAGATCGAGGCTGTTGGAATAGAAAATGACGTAGCAATTGGAATTACAACATCTGGAAAAAGTAAAAACGTTTTAAAAGGTCTTGAGATTGCTAAGCAAAATGGATTAAAAACTATAGCTTTTGCAGGAAAATATACTGATGATTTAGAAAAACTATGTAGTCAAATTATTTCAATTCCAGCATCAAATACATCACGGATTCAAGAGATGCACATTATGTTTGGACAAATGTTATGCAATGCAATTGAATATAAACTTGGTCTCTCTCCTCTTATTAAAGAGGAAGAGTGAATATACACATATTTTATAGGAGGGTGTAAAATAATGAAAGGATTTTTAAAGAGTGTATATGCATATATACTTATAATTTTATTTTGTTTTATTTCAGTTTCTTGTGAACGCAAGGTTTCATATTTGCCTAAAGGAAAAAATAATCATATTCATTACGAAGTAAAATTCATTGATAAGGAAAAAAAAGTTAAAAATTATAAACAATCATATTTTTTAAAAGAATCTAGTCCAAATACGTCAACTTTAGTTAGAAATGACGGTAAAGTTGTTAGGTACATGAAGGAAAAAAATAAACTAATTTTAAAGGACGTGCAGTATTTGTTTCCAATTTTGGTTAATCAGCCTGAAGACAAATTGAAATTTGAGAATGAGAATATTATTTATGAACTTCCTTTGAAAAAGGATGAGTTTTGGCAAACTAACGATCTCACAACCTTAGTAATGAAACTTGGATATGATAGAATTTATAGAACTTTGTTACCAATAAAAATAAATAACAAAGTTTTAAGTACAGATGAGACTTTGAAAGTAGGGGATAAAGTATTTAGAAATTGTCTTAAAATAGAGGGCATAGGTCAAACTAGTTTTAATCCTGGACCACCCTTAAAAAACATTAATATTGAGGTCAAAAAAACCGAGTGGTATGCACCTGATTTAGGATTAGTGAAACTAATCAGAGAGGAAACATCAGATTCTGAAACAATGGGAAAAGTCTACTATGAAAAATTGATTAATTTAAATTAATATTTTAATCAAGAAAGTGTTGATTATTTGCTTAATTAGTCATAGATAATAATAGTTGAGAATGTTTTTAAAAAAAAGAAATATTGGGCTTTACAACTCTGTTAACGAGAAAGATTCATGCGGTATTGGTCTTGTAGCTAATATCTATGACATCCCCTCAAACGGAATCATCGAAAATGCTTTGAAATTGTTATCCAACCTTACACACAGAGGGGCAGTAAGTGCCGATCCCAAAGCAGGTGATGGTGTAGGGTTACTCACACAAATTCCTCACCAGTTCTTTCAAAAGGAACTATCAAAAAATAACATTATACTACCTAGACCAGACGATTATGCCGTTGGAATGTTTTTTTTGCCAAGGAATGATGAAGAGAGATTACATTGTATAGAAATCATAACAAAGTATTTTAAAAAATTCGGTCTAGAAATCATTGTTCAGCGAAAAGTACCTACAGATCAATCAGTGCTTGGTGACTCTATAAAAGGAAAAGAACCCTCAATTTTTCAATTCTTCGTATCAGAAACTGATAAATCTCAATCAATAAATCAATTTGAATCGAAGCTTTTTCTAGCAAGACGCAATATGGAAATTGATTTAAAGTCGTTCGATTTTTACGCAG
>NTKR01000031.1 GCA_002457065.1 alpha proteobacterium MED-G10
ACACCGTATTCTCCATCTAAAAAAGCTGAACAAGGTAAAACCTTTTTTTGATCATTTATAAATGATTCTAACATCTCAATAGCACTTAACGCTGGAGAATAAAAAGCTGAACTGTTTTTCATAAGTGCAACAATTTCACCTCCTCCATTTCGTGTTCTGTTTACAATTTTATCTATAGGATCCTGATCAATATTTTTTAGTTTCAAATATTCTTTCAATGGGATGCCAGATATTGTTGTATAGTCTAATAACGGAACCATTGTATCACCATGCCCGCCTAAAACTAGTGTATCAATATTACAAACTGAAACTTGTAGTAATTCAGATAAAAAAAATTTAAAACGAGCAGAGTCCAGTATCCCGGCCATTCCTAAAATCATATTTTTTTTTAATCCAGAAACTTCTTTTAAAGACCAAACCATAGCATCGAGGGGATTCGTTACACAAATCACAAATGAATTTGGAGCATGATGCTTTATTGCCTCACCAATAGAGGACATTACCTTAAAGTTGGTTTCTATAAGATCGTCTCTGCTCATTCCTGGTTTTCTTGGTATCCCAGCAGTGATTATAATGGCATCACTATCTTTTATTCTTGATACGTCATTACTCCCAACGACAGAAAGATCGATACCATCTATTACTAAACTTTGAGAAAGGTCAAGACATTTACCTTCTGCCAGTCCATCTACTTTATCAATTAGGACTATGTTTCCAAGATTTTTCCTGGAGATACTGTGAGCTAAAATGGTTCCAATATTTCCAGCTCCTATTAAACTAATTTTTTTCACTCTTACACTCTAATTTTATTTTATATTATGTCTAAACCAATATCTACAGTTTTGGCAGAATTGGTGATTTTACTGGTAGAAATATAGTCGGCTCCTAAAAAAGCAAATCTTTCTATATTTTTTAGATTTATTCCTCCTGAAATTTCAAAAGTAATTTTTTTATTAGAATTCAAACCAAGTTTTATACATTTTTTAATTTCTCTTATAGACATATTATCCAATAGAATATGATTACATTTTTGATTTATACATTTTTCAACTTCAGAAAAAGTTTCACATTCAATTTGGAATTCTTTAACTTTTTTTTGTTTAATTTCTTTTAAGGCTTTAGAAATACCACCTAAAACTTTTATATGGTTGTCTTTGATGAGAATTTTATCTTTTAAACCTATTCTGTGATTTTCAGCTCCACCTATACTTGTTGCATATTTTTCTAAAAATCTTAAACCATTAGTAGTTTTTCTAGTATCAAGTAGTTTAGTCTTAGACTTTTTCAATTTTTCTTTATATTTTCTTGTAAGTGTTGAGATACTTGAAAGATGTTGGATGAAATTTAGAAGTGTTCTCTCTAATATTAGAATCCATCTTACGTCTCCAGTAAGTTGAGCAAAGCCGGTATTTTTTTTAAGAATATCCCCGTCAATATAGTTTGACTCAAATTTAAGTCTTGGAAATTCATTTCTTATAAAATTTTCTATCAATTCATTTCCACATAGGACTATTTCTTCTCTATTACAGAAAATAGCCTTTATTTCTAATTTTTTAGGTATAAGAGTGGCAGTAGTTTTATCATTTTGAATTTTAATCTCTCCAATATCGTCTTTTAATTCAGAGATCAGTTTTAAATTAGAAATTTTTTTTATAAATTTAATATCCACTTTTAAATTCAACTTAATTTAAGCATTAAGTTTAGTGGCTTTTTCGCCTTGAGAATTAGCTCATTCGTAATATTTATTTCTGGAGAAAGCTTAAATAAGCAATCTCTAAGCTTTTTCATTGTATTTAGTTCCATATATGGGCAAGCAGAACAAGAACATGATCCATCATTTCCAGGTGCTACTAAAAACTCTTTTTGAGGCTCATTTTTTTTCATTTGATGAAGAATATGTGGCTCTGTAGCAACTATAAATTTTTTACTTTTATCATCTGATATAAACTTTAAAAGTGCAGATGTTGAACCAATAAAATCAGCATAATTTAGAATATTTTCTGGACATTCTGGATGTGCAATTATTTTTGCTTCTTGGTTTCTTACCTTCGCTTTTATTAGTTCTTTTTCTGAAAAAGTTTCGTGGACTATACAGGTTCCATTCCATAGTACCATTTTTCTGTTAGTAATTTTATTTAGATACGACCCTAAATGTTTATCAGGAGCAAAAATTATTTTTTGATCAAGGGGTAAACCACTGATTATTTTTTTTGCATTAGATGATGTAACAATTATATCTGAAAGTGCTTTTATTTCTGCTGAACAATTAATGTAAGATAAAACGATATGATCTGGATGTTTTTCCTTAAATTTTTTAAACATATCAGCTCTGCAGGATTCCTCCAATGAACATCCAGCTCTATTATCAGGAAGTATAACAGTTTTGTTTGGACTTAAGATCTTAGCTACTTCTGCCATAAACCTTACACCACAAAAAACAATTACATCGGCTTTGGTCATTTGAGCTTTTCGGGACAAATCTAATGAATCACCAATAAAATCAGCTATGTCTTGTATTTCTTCATCTTGATAAAAATGAGCTAAGATTACAGCATTTCTTTTATTTTTTAAAAAAAGTATTTCTTCTTCCAAATTAGTAAATTTCTTTTTTAAATTTTTCATTTAATTACTCTTTATTACCTTTTTTAAATATTTATTTATATATGAATTTGAACCCATTTCTTTCAATCTTGATAAAGTTCTCTTAAATTCAAAAGCATTGGAGTTTCCCAAATACAATTTTTCTAATTCTATCTCCGATGAAATTGAAAGTACAACCTTATTCTCATAGGCCGCATCAATAAAGGAAATAAATCTGCTTAAATGATTTTTATTATATTCATCCATTTGGGTAATATTCCTTAATATTATGAAGTTAATTTTTTTTGCAATCAAATTGTAATCTTGAAACTCAAGATTTTTTTCAAAAAAAAGTTTAAAGTCTAGATCAAGTAAATTTCCGTAATATCCTAAAAGTGAAAATTTAAAACCTTTTCTTTTAAGAAATACCTCTGTCTCAATTGAATTAATTGCTAATTGTTTTATCAATTTATTTTGAATACTTTTATAGTTACGTTTTCTGAAAATAAAGAAATTATGATCAACTTTTTCTTTATTTCTAAAATCAACTTTTGATATCATTTTTATTTTTATAAAGTTTTGATCTAAATATTCTTTAAATGATTCACATAACTCTGAGTTTACAGAATCATTGTAAATTTTTGTTATAACTTTATTACCACTCATTACTAAAACTTTCTTTTCCTTGATTGCCTTCTTTAAAAATTGTTTAAATAAAATGAGGTTTGTGAGATTGTCAATATAGAATTCGTCGATCAGAATTATTTTTGTTTTAGAAATGCTTGAATTAATTAGTTTATTATTAGCCTTCTGAAGATTAAAAATAAAATCAGTGAAGTGAAAGATTTCAGACTTTGAGTAAATTACGTTTAACGCTTTCAATATAAGTGATTTGCCAACTCCAACTGAACCAAATATATAAATACCAATGAATTTACTCCTAAATAAACTTCGTATTTTCTGATTAAGATTTACAAATAAGCTTTCCTCGATCTTCTCTGATGCTTTGATTTGACAAAGGCTCGGGTTTATGTGGTTATTAGTTTTAAGATGTTTTAATATTCTTGTGCTTAAGTTTTTCAATATCTATGAGGTAACTTGAAGTTTTTTAATCTCTGCTATAGCTTTTGCTGGGTTAAGATTCTTTGGACACGTCTTAGTACAATTCATTATAGTATGGCATCTATATAGTTTAAACTTATCTTTTAAAAACTTTAGCCTTTCAGCTTTATTCTTGTCTCTACTATCAACTATGAATCTGTACGCTTGAAGAAGAATTGCTGGCCCAAGGAATTTATCGCTATTCCACCAATAACTTGGACAGGAGGTTGAACAGCATGCGCAAAGAACACACTCATAAAGACCGTCAAGCTTTTTTCTGTCTTCCTGAGTTTGAATCATTTCTTTTTTTCCATTAGATTTTGGACTCAACCAGGGCTTTATAGATTTATATTGTTCATAAAATTCCGACAAATCTGGAACAAGGTCTTTTATTACTTTCATATGGGGAAGTGGATATATATCAACAAATTTTACATCTTCAATTGGTTTTAGACAAGCAAGGGTATTTGTCCCATTAACATTCATTGAACAAGAACCGCATATACCCTCTCTACACGATCGCCTGAAAGTAAGTGAGGGGTCAACCTCCCCTTTGATATACATTAGTGCGTCGAGCACCATTGGTCCGAGGTGTTTTTTTTTAATATGAAACTTATCTATACGAGGATTTTTTTTATCCTCTCGTTTCCACCTGTATACGTTAAAACAAATTGTGTCTTTTTGCTCTTTGCCAAAGGTTTTACCTTCAATAATCTTTGATTCTTCTGAGAGTGTTAATTCAACCATTATTCTAAATTAATAAACTCTAGCTTTTGGTTCAATAGTTTTTATTTCTTTAGTATTTGTTTTGAGATTTACTGAGCGGTATCTAATCTTCGGTTTAATACTATTACTCATCCAAACCATTGTGTGTTTTAGCCAGTTATTATCATTTCTTTTCTTGAAATCTATTCTTGAGTGAGCTCCTCTGCTCTCCTTTCTATTCAAGGCAGATTCAATGCTTGCTAAAGACTGAAGCAATAGATTTTCTAGTTCAAGTGCTTCAATTATTTCTGTGTTCCATATGTATGAATCGTCATTTATCTTTATTGCATCAAATTTCTTGAGTAAATCCTGTAGTTTTTTTTTGCCTTCAAGCATTTTTTTCTCAGATCTATAAACAGGACAATAGTTTTGCATTATCTGTTGCATCTCCAAACGAAGGTTTGAAATTTTATGTTTCCCATTTGAGTTTTTAATTTTTTCAAATCTCTTGATTATATCGTCATAATCAGATGTATGGATTTCTTTATTTTTTTTGTTTGGATCTAAGATTTTTGAACATCTCTTTGCTGCAGATTTTCCAAAAACAACTAAGTCTAAAAGTGAATTAGAACCAAGTCTGTTTGCTCCATGAACTGAAACGCAGGCTGCCTCACCAACTGACATTAAGCCTTTTATTGTTTTTAATTTACCAGTATCATCTAATGTTAAGACTTCACCGTGAATATTTGTTGGGATACCCCCCATATTATAGTGTACTGTTGGTTGTACAGGGATTGGTTCTTTTCTGACGTCAACACCTGCGAAAATCTTTGCTGATTCTGTTATACCAGGTAATTTTTCCTCTAAAACTTTATGATCTAAATGACTAAGATTTAAGTGGATATGATCCTTTTTGGGTCCACAACCCCTTCCCTCCATAATCTCGTTAGTCATAGATCTAGACACTACATCTCTACTTGCCAAGTCTTTTGCGTTTGGTGCATATCTCTCCATAAATCTTTCTCCCTTGGAGTTTGTTAAAAAACCACCTTCACCCCTAGCTCCTTCAGTAATTAGGACACCTACCCCATAAATTCCTGTTGGGTGGAATTGTGTAAATTCCATATCTTGTAATGGAATACCTGCCCTTAATGCCATTCCGCCACCATCTCCAGTACATGTGTGAGCAGAGGTACAAGAAAAATAAGCTCTTCCATATCCTCCAGTTGCAAGAATAACCATTTTAGCAGAAAATAGATAAAATTTGCCATCATGTAAATTTATGGTTAAAACACCACAGCACTCTTTTTTTTTATTCATTATCAAATCAATAACGAAATGTTCAATGTAAAACTCAGCATTATGAGATAAAGATTGTTGATAAAGAGTGTGCAACATTGCGTGACCGGTTCTATCGGCAGCAGCACATGTTCTTTGTGCAATACCTTTTCCGAAATGTGTCGTCATACCTCCAAATGGTCTTTGATAAATTTTGCCTTTTTCAGTTCTGGAAAAAGGAACTCCAAAATGCTCGAGCTCTATCACCGCTTCAGGAGCCTCTTTGCACATAAAAGCTATAGCATCCTGATCCCCTAACCAATCAGAACCTTTTACCGTGTCATACATATGCCAAGTCCAATCATCACTTCCCATATTCCCCAGAGCAGCACTGATACCGCCTTGAGCTGCAACAGTGTGACTTCTTGTTGGAAAAACTTTTGAAATGCAAGCTGTTTTTAATTTTGCTGAAGCGGAACCCATAACCGCTCGAAGTCCTGAACCACCGGCTCCAACTACTACTACATCATAATTAAGTTTAACTATTTCTGACATTATTTAACCATATGTAAAAGACACCCTATAACCAATATATAAATAGTGATTAAAAAGGTATTTTTCAAAAACAAAATTTTTTTTTTTATTTGATTATTATGTATATAATCGTCAATTATTGAATTTAGCCCTAATTTAGAATGAATAACAATCGATGTAAAGAGTATAGAGAAAGAGATAAAATTAAAAAAATTTGAGAACCAATTCACAATTTCGAAATGGCTTTCTAGATTAACTTTGCTCAGTGAGAACAAGGTAAAAACTAGAAGAAGTAGAAATAATAATGCTGTAACTTTTTGGATAATCCAACTTTTTGGGTAATCTAGTTTCATCAGAAAATACCTAAAAATATTGAAATCAGAATTGATATTATGATTGAGCTGATGATTATTATTATCCCAGAGATAAGAGCAGAGTTATTGTCAATGAGATAACCTAGGTCCCATAAAATATGCCTAATACCATTCAGAGCGTGATACGAAATAGCAAGCACTATTAGATAAACTACGAATTTTATAAAAAGCGTTTGAAAAAGTTGAACAAAGTTCTGATAGTAAATATCACCTAATGATATGGAAACAATCCAGATAGTAGTTAAAACTAATGCTAGATTTAAACTAAAGCCTGTTATTCTATGGGCTATTGATAAGACAGAGGTGATCTGTGGTTTGTATATTTGAAGGTGAGGTGATAAAGGCAAGTTTTTTTTCATTTTACTTTTGCAGGAATTAAAACTGAATATTCTAGGTCTAGAACCATATTTTCAGATAAGTCGTTTTTATCCGGAAAATTAATTTTTGGTTCATTTTTTGAGGCAATTGTTCTTACTAATAAACAACCTAGGGAATCATTAATTTTCTTTTTGTCTAATATTTTTGATCCTGCATAAATCGTGTCTCCTGAAAATGTTGGCGCAGAATGTCGCCCAGAATGAATAGCAAGAATTTTGAAAGCATTAGCTAGACCATTGCAACTTATAGCTCTAGCAAGCGATATTATATATCCTCCATAAATGATTCTCTTTCCAAACCTTCCATCTTTTTCAATATGGTTGTTAAAATGAACCCTCGCATTATTTTGGTAAAGTCTTGTTGCGATTTGATGTTCAGCCTCCTCAATAGTTTGTCCATCCAAATGATCAATCTCTTCATTAACATTGTAGTCATCAAAAAGAAAATCACTTCCAGTAATTTGCGTCGACCATTCATTAAAATTTAAAGATTTTGGAATCTCAAACTCTTTTTCGTCAAGTTTTGCTGGTAGATCTGGAACTTTATTTACAAAAGATTTTATCATTCCATTTGACTTTTTTCTCATCATTAGCCACCTGAAGTAACTTAAAACAACTTCTCCTCTTTGGTTGGTTCCTGTTGACTTAACATAAACCGTTCCAGTTTTACCATTAGAATTTTCTTTAAGACCGATAATTTCAGACTCTGCGGTGACAGTATCACCAACAAAAACTGGCTTAAAAAACTTAACTGCAGCATACCCAAGATTTGCGATTGCATTTAGTGAAAGGTCTGGAACAGTTCTTCCAAAAACCATATGAAATAAAAGAATATCGTCAACAGGTTGTTTTTCATAACCTATTTTTTTTGAAAATTCTTTTGAATAATTTAATGCAAATCTACTCCCTGTTGTTGATAAATAAATAGCGACATCACCCTCTGTGATTGATCTTGGTACACTATGTTTTATAATATCACCGATGTTATAATCTTCAAAATATCTACTTTTAAAATTTTTTGTCATTTCAAGTGTTTTTTTATTAATAATTCAGCAATTTGTACAGTGTTTAATGCCGCTCCTTTTCTCAAGTTATCGGCAACTACCCATAAACCCATTTTATTATCATCTTTAACTCTCAATCTACTCACAAAAACATTGTCTTCGCCAGCAGACTCATCTGGAGTCACATAACCACCATTAACGTTTTCGCTTATAACGCTTAATCCAGGGAATTTCTTCATATTCATAATTAATTTTTTTAGATTAATTTTTTTTTCTGTTTCTATATAAACTGATTCTCCATGTCCAACAAAAACTGGGACCCTAACACAGGTTGAAAATATTTCTATATCTGCGTTAAGTATTTTTTTTGTTTCGTTAATCATCTTGTCTTCTTCTTTTGTATTTCCATCATTAAGAAAGTCATCTATGTGAGGAATTAAATTAAAAGCAATTCTTTTTGAAAAAACTTTTGGTTCAAGCGGTTTGTTTTTATAAACGTCTAGAGTTTGATGAAACAATTCGTCCATTGCTGTTTTGCCAGCACCTGATGTTGATTGATAGGTGGATACTATAATTTTTTTTATTTTGAATAAATCATGGATTGGTTTTAGAGCTACAACCATTTGAATAGTTGAGCAGTTTGGGTTTGAAATTATTTTTTTTTTTTTAAATTTTGACAATTCCTCTGGATTTACTTCGGGAACAATCAGGGGCACATCCTTTGTCATTCTAAAGTGTGATGTATTGTCAATTATAATTGAACCGTTTTTAATAGCTTTCTTTGAAAATTTCTCGGATACTTTGGAGCCAGCAGATGATAGGACTATATCTATTGTTTTAAAATCAAACTTTTCAAGATTAGACACTTCAATTTCTTTATCATTTCCATAAATAACTTTCAGTCCTTCTGATTTAGAAGATGCAAGAGCAAAAACTTTATTTACTGGGAAATTTCTAAAGTCCAAGATATTAAGGATTTCTCTCCCCACGTTTCCAGTCGCTCCAACGACTGCTACATTATATTTTTTCATTATTCAATTCCTTTACAACTAAATCTCCCATATCGCTTGTTGAGATTAACTTGTCTTTATCATTAAAAATATCTTTTGTTCTGTATCCATTATCTAAAATTTTATTTATTACTCTAGTGATTACCTTTGAATAATCTTCTTTCAATAGAGAATACTTGAACATCATTGATAGGCTTAGAATCATAGCAAGAGGGTTTGCTATTCCTTGTCCTGCAATGTCAGGTGCAGAGCCGTGGACAGGTTCATACATTGCATTACACTTATTTGGTGTTTTTCTTCCAATGGATGCTGATGGAAGCATTCCAAGAGAGCCAGTTAACATTGAGGCGCAATCTGATAAAATATCACCAAACATATTTGTTGTTACAATTACATCAAATTGCTTTGGGTTCCTAACTAACTGCATAGAGGCATTATCTACATACATATTGGTTAATTCAACCTCCGGAAATTTTTCTGCTGTTTTTACAATAATATCTCTCCATAATTCAGTAGACTCAAGAACATTTGCTTTATCCACAGAACATAATCTTTTTGAGCGACTTCTCGCAGTCTCAAAAGCTACTCTTGCAATTCTTTCTATTTCCTCTGAGGTATATTCTAAGGTATTAAAACCTCTTTTATTTTTTTCATCAATATTTTCAACTCCTCGAGGTTCTCCAAAATAAATGCCACTTGTTAATTCTCTAATTATTAGTATATCTAAATTTTTTATGATTTCTGGCTTTAAAGATGAAGAATCAACCAATGCATCAAATACAATTGCTGGTCTAAAATTAGCAAATAAATCTAATTCTTTTCTAATTTTCAATAGACCTCTTTCAGGCCTATTTTCAAAAGGAAGACTTTCCCATTTTGGTCCACCTACAGCGCCTAAAAGAATAGCATCTGACTTACTAATTTTTTCAAGCGTATTTTCAGTTAGGGGTGATTCATACTTATCAAAAGATACCCCACCAATATCATGTTCATCAATGACAAAAGATAAGTCAGAAAATTTATCAAACCAATTAAGAACTTTTGTTGCCTCTATTGAAATTTCCTGTCCAATTCCGTCTCCAGGTAGTAAAGATATATTAAATTTCTTATTCATAACTGATGTTGAGGTTTTAACCATTTTTTTAAATTTGTATTTTCAAAATCTAATATTGATTTTTCATTTTTTAATGTAAGGTCTATGTCATCCCAGCCATTCAAGAGACAAAGTTTTTTATAACTGTCGATTTCAAAGTTTATGTGTATATTTTCACCACTGATAATTTGAGATTGAAGATCAACATTTAAATTATTTTTTGGGTTTTTGGAATGATTTATAACAGTAAGGAGATTATTTTCAGAAAGCTTTATTGGTAAAATGCCATTTTTGAAACAATTATTATAAAATATATCAGCAAAACTTTTTGCCAAAACAACCTTTATGCCAAAATCAACCAGTGCCCAAGGAGCGTGTTCTCTGGAGGACCCGCACCCAAAGTTTTCTAATGAAACCAATATTTTTGAACGATTGTAAGGTTCTTTATTTAAAATAAAGTCTTTAATTTCGGATCCTTTTTCATCAAATCTCATTTCATAAAACAAGCCTTTTCCTAGACCACTTCTTTTTATTGTTTTTAAAAATTGTTTTGGAATTATCATATCCGTATCAACATTAGATAATTCAATTGAGGCAACAATTCCTGATACTTTTGTAAACTTTTCCATTCTAAATTTTTCTTACGTCAAATAACTTACCCTTGATGGCTGCTGCTGCTGCCATTTCAGGGCTTAAGAGATGAGTACGTCCACCTCTACCTTGTCTTCCTTCAAAGTTTCTATTGGAGGTCGAGGCGCACCTTTCGTTAGGTTCTAATTTATCTGAATTCATTGCTAGGCACATCGAACAGCCAGGGTCTCTCCACTCAAACCCAGATGCCAAAAAAATTTTATCTAGCCCTTCTTCTTCTGCTTGCTTTTTTACTAAACCTGATCCTGGAACAACAAAAGCTCTAACAGCTGGATTAATTTTTTTGCCTATCAATATTTTTGCTGCTTTTCTTAAATCTTCAATTCTTCCATTAGTACAAGAGCCAATAAAAACTGTATCAATGTCTATATCATTTAAATTTTGACCAGGTGTCAAACCCATATAATTTAAGGCTCTCTCGACAGATTTTTTTTTTTCTGCATTTTTAAATAAATTTGGATCTGGGACTTTTGAGTTTATTGATGCTACATCCTCAGGACTTGTTCCCCAAGTAACTTGTGGCTCTATCTTGGATGCATCTACTTCTAATACTTTATCATATCTAGCATCTTTATCTGATCTTAATGTTGTCCAGTATTTAACTGCATCTTCCCAGTCCTTACCTTTAGGCGAAAGAGGTCTGTTTTCTAAATAATCAAATGTTTTTTGATCAGGACCAATTAATCCAGCCCTAGCTCCTGCCTCGATGGACATATTACAAATAGTCATTCTTTCTTCTATTGAAAAATTGTCAATTAATTCTCCTACATATTCAAATACATACCCCGTTCCTCCAGCTGTACCAATTTTTCCAATCAGATCAAGGATCACGTCTTTAGCAGTTATCCCTTTTTGAAGACGACCCACAAATTTTATCAGAAAATTTTTTGCTGGCTTAAGGATCAGAGTTTGAGTGGATAAAACATGTTCAACTTCTGATGTACCAATTCCAAAAGCTAGTGACCCAAATGCACCGTGAGTTGATGTATGTGAATCTCCACAAACCAATGTGGTTCCTGGGAGTGTAAAACCTTGTTCTGGGCCTATAATATGTACAATACCTTGTCTTAGGTCATCAATAGGGAAGTAGGGAATTCCAAATTCTTTGCAATTTTTTATTAAAGTTTCTACTTGAATTTTTGATTCTGAATCTTTTATACCTTGATTTCTTTGGGTGGTTGGTACATTGTGATCAGGTACAGCTAACGTCATTTCTGGTTGTCTAACTTTCCTTTTATTATTTCTCAGTCCTTCAAATGCTTGAGGACTTGTCACTTCGTGAATTAGGTGCCTATCAATATAAATTATTGACTCACCACTCGAATTTTCATTAACGATGTGATTACTCCAAATTTTATCAAATATGGTTTGAGGCTTCATAATAAAGTTATGCTTAGAAAGTAGGTTAATTATCTTTCTTGGCTTCAGCTTTTTTAGAAAGACTTTCAGGGTTCTCTTTCTTTTCTGAGCTATCTTCTTTGTTCGATTTTTCAGAAGGATCGCTAACTTTTGAGTCAGTTTTACTAAAGACATTTTTTTCTGAAATTCTTGCTGATTTTCCGCTTCTCTTTCTCAAATAGTAAAGTTTTGATCTCCTGACATCACCGCTTTTAACAAGTTCAATTTTACTGATTTGAGGGGAAAAAAGAGGAATTACTCTTTCAATGCCTTCACCATATGAGATTTTCCTGACCGTGAATGCAGAATTTAAACCTGCTTTTTTTTTTGCAATACAAACTCCCTCAAAAACTTGAACTCTTTCTTTTTCGCCTTCTTTAATTTTAAGATGTACTTTGATGGTATCACCGGCGTTGAATTCTGGATAGGATTTGTTAGAAGTTAGATTTTTTAACTGACTTTTTTCATATTTTTCTAATGTATTCATAGTTTCCTCTTCTTTTTTGTATTATGAAGCTTAAATAAATCTGGTCTTACCTTTTTAGTTTTTTCTAAAGACTTTTTCAATCTCCAATCTGAAATTTTTTTATGATCTCCACTTAACAAAACTTGTGGAACTCTTTTATCTTTCCAGTTTACTGGTTTTGTATATTGAGGATATTCAAGTAGATTATTCTCAAAACTTTCAAAACTTAAACTTTTGTTATTACCTAATACTTCAGGAATCAATCTTACGCAAGTATCAATTAAAATTATTGCTGGTATCTCTCCACCTGATAAAACAAAATCACCTATGGATATTTCCTCAATTTTATTAGCTTCGATAAATCGTTGATCAACACCCTCATACCTTCCACAAACTAAAATAAGTTCCTCAAATTTAGTAAATTTTTTTGCGATTTTTTGGTCAAATCTTTTTCCACTAGCTGATAATAGAATAATTTTTTTTTTTTTTTTACAATTTTTTTTTGAATAATCTAAACAGTTTTGAAGGATATTAGGTTTAAGAATCATTCCCGCACCGCCACCATAAGGTGAATCGTCAACTGTTTTAGCTTTATTTTCAGCAAAATCTCTAATATTAATTGTTTTTATACTGAACTTTTTTTTGTTTAGCGCTTTTCCTGTAATTGAAAACTTTAGTGGACCCGGAAAAATTTCTGGAAATAATGTGAGAACTTTAAAGATCATAATAGTCGTGGTTAAGAATCATCTTTTTTTCTTTAATATCAATTGTCAAAATATGATCGAAGTTAAATGGGACTAAGATTTCTTCTTTTGAACATTTAATTTCAAGGTAATCTCCGGCACCATGATTTTGTATTTGCTTTACTTTACCAATTTTTTTTTTCTTTAGATAGACCTCAAGGTTTTCAAGGTCGTTGTAATAAAATTCATTTTTATCTAAGTTTGGAAGGTTTTCCTTATTTATGTAAATGTACTTTCCTACAAATTTCTTAGCCTCCTCTGGTGTATTTATTTCTTTGATTTTTCCATAAATCTGATTATTTTTTTTTGTAAATTTAATACTCAATCTTGTTTTATTTTCGAGGAAAAAACTTGAGTAGATGAAAATATCAAAGGGATTGGCGAAAAAACTATTAATTTTTAGGTCCCCATTAACTCCTTTTGTTTTTCCAATTTTACCAATAATTATCATCATAACTTTAAATCCTTTTTTATTTATGGGGCATAAGTCATAAGAATTGTTTTGATTGAAATTGATTAACTTTTTTCTCCTTCAGATTTTTCAGCTGTAGCTTGTTCAGGAGTGGATGACGCCTCGGCGGGTTTTTCAGTTGTGGCCTGCTCAGGAGCGGGTGGCGCCTCGGCGGGTTTTTCAACTGTAGCTTGTTCAGGAGTGGATGACGCCTCAGCGGGTTTTTCAGCTGTAGCATGTTCAGGAGTGGATGACGCCTCGGCGGGTTTTTCAGCTGTAGCTTGTTCAGGAGTGGATGAGGCCCCGGCGGGTTTTTCAGTTGTGGCCTGCACAGGAGCGGGTGGCGCCTCGGGGGGTTTTTCAGCTGTAGCTTGTTCAGGAGTGGATGAGG
>NTKR01000032.1 GCA_002457065.1 alpha proteobacterium MED-G10
TCTCCCAACAGCAACCAATCAAATTCACCCTCACCTGACTGCTTGCAACGAAGAAACCCTTTCCAAGTTAATGCTGAAATTGCAACTTGAGCTGGCTCACAATCATTGTAGTTTTCATCTATAAACTTGTGATAAACTTTATGTCCAACGTCACCTCCAACTATTTCTTTAAATTTATCATTATTATATCCTAACACTCCCAAAACAGTAAAAATAATCATACCACTAATTGAAAAAACTAGAATTAGTTGTGATGAAAAAGACTTTTTATCTTTCCTTCTAAAAGGTTTCTCAATAAATCTCCATGATATAACAGCCAAGGCTAGTGAAAGAATACTAAGTGAAATCATTAAAATTTCAGAAGGCTTCTCATCTAATTTTATTCGTGCAAAGGCAAATAACGGTTGATGCCATAAATATGCTGAATAACTTATCAAGCCAATACCAACTAATGCTTTCGTACTTAAAATTTTTGCTGTTATGGTTGATTTTTCAGCAAATAAAATTATAAGTAAAACACCAAGAATTGGAACTACAGCATAAAAACTGGGAAATGGTGTTGATTCATCAAAGGCAAAGATTGAAAATATTATAGTAAATAAACCTATTAAGGCTAAAAAGTTATTCTTCTGTATTCCTTTTTTCTGGATAATAAATGCAATAATAGCACCAGAAAATAGCTCCCAAACCCTTGTAGGCGGGAGATAAAAATTAGCTATTGGTTTGTTACGCCAACCCCATTCACTTAATACCAAGCTTATAAATGTCATAAAAATTATAATCCAGAAAACTTTGTTTTTACCAAAACGCCATAAAACAATTAAAAATATTGGAAAAAATAGATAGAATTGTTCCTCAACTGCCAAACTCCAGGTATGTAGTAATGGCTTTTCATCAGCTAATGCTTCAAAATATCCGCTTTCACGCCAAAATAAAAAATTAGAAGTAAAAAAACTTACTGCAATAAGGCTTAATGAAAAATCCTTTATCTGACTTGGAAGCATCCAAATCCATGCAAAAGGAATACAAACGAGCATAATAAAATATAGTGCTGGAAGTATTCTTCTAGCTCGTCTTTCATAAAAATTAATAATGCTAAATCTATTGTTTTCTATTTCTTCGATTAAAATCGTTGTTATTAAATAACCACTGATTACGAAGAAAATATCAACACCAACAAAGCCTCCTTTAAATATTTCAAAACCAGAGTGAAAAAGTATTACAGGAATTACGGCAAGGGCTCTTAAACCATCAATTTCAGGACGATATTTCATTTATTAGTTCATTAATTAAATATAAAGATAACCATAATCACTAAGTTTACTCATATTCAATTGTCCCTGGTGGCTTTGATGTTAAATCATAACAAACTCTATTGATCCCCTTAACATTATTAATAATTTCATTGGCACAATCTTCTAAAAAATTATCAGGAAAACTAAATGCCTCAGCAGTCATTCCATCAACCGAAGTAACTGCCCTCAAAACACAAATCCTTTCATATGTTCTATTATCTCCCATCACGCCAACAGTTTTTACAGGTAATAAAACACAAAATGCTTGCCAAATATTGTCATACAAACCTTTATCTTTAATCTTTCGAATAAAAATATCATCAGCTTTTCTCAAGATATCAGCATTTTTTTTAGTAATTTTACCTAATATTCTTATTCCTAAACCAGGTCCTGGAAAAGGATGTCTATTAATGAAATCTTTTGGAATTTTTAATGTCTTACCCAAATCTCTAACCTCATCTTTAAATAATTCTCTAAGAGGTTCTAAAAGTTTGAATTCAATATTTTTTGGGAGTCCACCTACATTGTGATGAGATTTAATAGTAACAGATTTTTTACCCATATTTGAAGATGATTCAATTACATCAGGATAAAGAGTTCCTTGAGCTAAAAATTTAATATTTTTTTGTTTTTTTGAATATGCTTTAAAAACATCAATAAACTGTTTACCTATAATTTTTCTTTTTTTCTCAGGGTTTTTAACATCTTTTAGTTTTTCCATAAAACCTTTTGAACTATTAACTACATCAAGCTTAATTTTAAAGTTTTCCGTAAATATTTTTTTTATTAGTTTTACTTCATTCAATCTCATCAGACCTGTATCAACAAATAAACATTTTAATCTGTTTCCAATAGCTTGATGAACTAGTACCGCTGTAACAGTTGAATCTACCCCCCCAGATAATCCACACAAAACATTTTCATTACCTACTTTTTTTTTTATTGATTCAATAATCTCATTTTTAAAATTTTTCATATTCCAATGCTTTTTTGCTCTACATATTTGAAAAACAAAGTTTTTTAAAATCTCTTTTCCTTTTATTGTGTGTACCACTTCAGGATGAAATTGGACTCCGTATATTTTATTTATTTTGTTTTGAATTGCCGCTGAATTACAATTTTCACTAGAGGCAATAATTTCAAAATTCTTTGGAAGTTTTTTTATAGCATCACTATGACTCATCCATACCTGATAATTTTTATTAATTTTAAAGTCATTCCCAAAAAGAGGAGATTTTTTTTTAATCTCAAGAGAAATTTTACCAAATTCTCTTTTTTCTGAGTGCAAAACCACACCTCCGAAATTTTTACATATCAGCTGTAAACCATAACAAATACCAAGAATAGGTATATCTAACTCATAGATAAATTCAGGAACTCTAGGAGCGAATTTTTCATCAACTGAGTTTGGTCCACCTGATAAAATTATTCCTTTTATTTCATTATTAAAATGATTTTTCTTTATAAGATGATACGGGGTAATTACGCTAAATACTCCAAACTCTCTTACTCTTCTTGCTATAAGTTTTGTGACCTGAGACCCAAAATCTATTATTAGAATAGTCTCTTTCATTTATTAAGTTGATAATTAGGTGATTCTCTAGTTATTGAAATACTGTGAACATGACTTTCACTTAATCCTGCAGGTGTAATTTTAACAAGATTTGTATTTTTTTGAAAATTCTTAATATTTTTATTTCCTGTATACCCCATCGAAGCCTTTACGCCTCCAACTAGCTGTTCAATAACTTTTTCTACTGCCCCCCTGTAAGGAACTCTCCCTTCAACACCCTCTGGAACAAATTTGTCACTAGTTACTTCTTCTTGAAAATATCTATCAGCTGATCCTCTTCCCATTGCAGCTATGGATCCCATTCCTCTATATGATTTATAAGTTCTTCCATTTGAAAGAAAAACTTCGCCAGGGGCTTCATCTGTTCCCGCAAGTAATGATCCAATCATAACAACGTCAGCCCCAAAAGCAATTGCCTTAGCTATATCTCCTGAGAACTTTATCCCACCATCTGAAATTATTGGAATTTTATACTTACTTGCAACTTTAAATGTCTCGTAAATTGCATGAATTTGTGGAACCCCAACACCAGCAACAACTCTTGTAGTACAAATTGATCCTGGTCCAATCCCAACTTTAAGTGAATCAGCTCCTGCTCTTATAAGATCTTTTGCAGCCTCAGAAGTAGCAATATTTCCAACAATGACTGGAATATCTGGTAAAGTTTTTTTAATCTTTTTAAGAGTGTCTATGACATTTTTAGAATGACCATGTGCTGTATCAATAACTAAAATATCAACTCCTGCTTTTTGTAAATGCTTCGCCCTTTCAAGACCCTCTTCATTTCCAATTCCAATTGCTCCACCAACTATTAATCGCCCAAATTTGTCTTTTGATGCCAATGGAAACTTTTCGGCCTTTTCAATATCTTTAACTGTAATTAATCCCACGCACTTATATTTTTTATCTACTACTAAAAGTTTTTCGATTCTGTGTTTGTGTAATAATTTTTGTGCTTCCCTCATAGAAATATTTTCAGAAACAGTAACCAAATTTCTGTTAGTCATTAGAGCTTCGACTGGTTGAGATAAATTTTTAGCAAACCTAATATCCCTATTGGTAAGTATGCCTACTAATTTTTTTGTTACCTTTTCAACAACCGGAATTCCTGAAATATTAAACCTATCTTTTATTTCTAAGGCTTCACTCAGAGAATTTTTTGGATTTATAGTTATAGGATTTATTACCATGCCAGATTCAAATCTCTTAACCCTTGCTACATTATCAGCCTGGTCCTCAAAATTCATATTTTTGTGAATTATCCCAAGCCCTCCCATTTGTGCAACTTTTATGGCTAACTTAGCCTCAGTTACAGTATCCATTGCAGCTGAAACAAGTGGTATTTTTAATTTAATATTCTTTGTTATAAAGGTAGAAATATCAGCTTCGCTAGGTTTTATTGAAGATTTTGACGGAACAATTAATACATCGTCAAATGTAAGTGCTTCAATTAATTTCTTCATGTTGTAATTTAATCTAATATTATTAAGTTTTAAACAAAATTTTAAAATTATTTTTTTCTGGCAACTAAATAGGTTTCAGGAGACTCAGATCTAGATGCTTTAGGCTTGAAATATTGTATTGAGTCTAATGTTTTTTTCATTTTTAATATTAGATCTCCCTGAGCACCTCCTTGAAAAATCTTAGCAACAAGGAAACCATTTTTTTTTAAACTTTTTTCTGCAATCTCCAATACCCTTTCAATTATTGATACTATTCTTAAATGATCTACTTTTTTATTCCCAGAGGAGTTTGGAGACATATCGCTTAGAAGTAAATCAATTTTCTTCTTTTCAAAAAAAGAATCAATTTTTTCAAAAATTTCGGATTCATTAACATCAATTTTATAAAACTTTATATCTGGAATTTCTTTTAGACTTATTAAATCAAAACCTATTACTTTTGAACTCCTCGGAGAAAGCTCTCTCACAACCTGAAGCCATCCGCCGGGTGAACAACCTAAGTCTACAATCTTAAAACTATTTTTAAGAAAATCATATTTCTCATTAATTTGAATAAGTTTGTATGATGACCTGGATCTATAACCATCAATCTTTGACTTTCTAACATATTCATCGTTTAAATGTCTGTTGAGCCATCTATTACTATCTTTGTTTTTATGTTTCTTGTTTAATTTTATTCTTTTCATAATTAGAAATTATTTCCTCAGCAAGTGCATCCCGCAGACCCTTCTGTGTAACAATAAGCTTTTCAATTGGAAATTTATTAAATATTATTTTTAAAATTTTTATACCGCTTTTCAATAATAAATATCTCGACCCAATGCAAGGATGGTTTTCTAGAGTATTATCTGACTGACTTTCAATATGATTTATTGTTCTTATTACATCAACAAAACCCATCTCAAAACCTTCAATTTTTTTGGGGTTATAAAAAGGTAAATTTAAAAAAATACAGCAAAGTGAAGTTACAGTACTGCAAGAACCAATTGCAGAAAACTTTTCCTGTTTTATATTTTTTAATTCTTTAAAATAATTAGAGAAATGATGATTTAGCTGATTTGTAACATATTCTTCGGAAAAAATTTCACATTTTTCGTCATAGTTTATTACTCCGTATGAAATAGATTTTGTTATTGTTTCATTTGGTTTGACCATAAAACAACTTAATTCTGTACTGCCACCACCAATGTCAAAAATCATTCCAAAACTTTTAATTTTTGAGATATATTTTCTACAGCTTTTCATTGATAATCTTGCTTCTTCAGAGGAAGTAATAACCTCAACATTTAAATCTGTTTTCTCTTTTACTTTTTTTATAAAAAAATCAGGATTTACAACAGATCGACAGGCCTCTGTAGCTATACATCTGTAATCAAAGACATTCATAGATTTAATTTTTTTTGAGAAGAATGAAAGAATTTCAATTGTTTTTTTTATATTTTTCTCATTGAATTCATTATTGTATGATAAATTTTTTATAAGGTTGGTTGGCATAGAAGAATTGAAAACAGTCTTAATTAAATTGTCTTTTTTCTCAGATATTAACAATCTGCAGTTATGACTTCCTATGTCAATGGCGGCAAATTTTTTGTTTTTTTTCAATGCATCAAGACTTTATTGTTTAAAATATTATATTATTAGTAATAAATAATTAAATCAAATAACTAACTATTTAAACTCAATGAAAACAATTGGAATTATTTTTACTTTTTTGATCGTCTCGTTTCTTTTTTTTTTAAACAAAAAAACTGAAAATCAGATTGAAAAAAAAATTGATATAGAGAAAATTGTAGTAGTGAAAAAACTTAACAAGGAAATTTTCACAAAAATTTTAAAATTTAGTGGTTTTTCTGAAGCATCAAGAATTGTTACTATCAAATCTCAAGTTGAGGGTAAGGTAAGTAGCAAGTTTTTCCAGAAAGGTTTATTTTACAAAGCGGGCTCTCAACTGGTATTAATTGATCCTGAGGATAAAATTGCAAAAGTAAAAGAGATGGAAGCACTTCTTAATCAAAGAAAAAAAGAGTATGAGGTAGCCGAAAAATTATATAAAAAAGGTTTCAGATCAGAGGTGAAATTAAGTGAATCTAGAACTAATTTTGAAAACGCTCTTGCCCTTTATGAAAAAAGTCAGGTTGAATTAAATAATACAAAAATACTAATCCCTTTTGATAGTTCCATTGAAGAAAGTTATATTGAACTTGGTGACTACGTTAAGAAAGGAGATGATATTGCTAAAATAGTTGACCTGGATCCAATTTTTATAACCTTAAATACAACTGAAAAAGAAATCCAAAATTTAAGTTTAAATCAAAAAGCTAAAGTTATAATTTCAAACAAAGAATATGAGGGAGTAATAAATTATATTTCGAAAACTTCAGATCAATTAACAAGAAATTTTAAAATTCAAGTAAAAATAAAAAATAAAGAAAATAAAATAATAAGTGGGCTTTCATCTGAAGTTCAAATCAGCCTGCCTAATGAAGAAGCGTACTTTATTGCTTCGTCTTTGGTAAGTTTGGACAATCAAGGAAAAATTGGTATTAAAGCAGTTAGAAATAATAAGGTGTTTTTTTTAGATATTGAGATATTAAGTGATGTAGGAAATGGATTTTGGGTTAATTCAAGTCAGAATGTAAATTTTGACGATTACAATATCATTACTCAAGGACACGAATATGTGATAAGTGGTGAAAAGGTTAAAATAAAATACAATGATTGATAAAATTTTGAACTCATCAAAACTGTTATTAACTATACTTTTTTTTCTAATTTCTTTTGGACTTTACCTTTATAACACTCTACCTCGAGAATCTGATCCTGATATAAGCTTACCAGTGATATATATAGCAATTGCTCATAAAGGAATCTCACCAGTTGATTCTGAAAGGCTATTAATCAAGCCTTTAGAAAAAGAATTAAAGAATATTGAAGGACTAAAAAAACTTTCATCAAACTCTTTTCTTGGAGGAGGAAATATTGTTTTAGAGTTTGATGCAGGCTTTAATTCTGAAAAAGCATTATCAGATGCGAGGGTAAAAATCGACCTTATTAAGGGAAAATTGCCTGAAGATACTAAAGAACCTCGGGTGTTAGAGATAAACTTATCAAGATTTCCAGTATTGGCTGTTGCTGTCTCTGGAAAAGTAGATGATAGAATACTTTTCAAATTAGCCAAATTATTGAAAAATGATATTGAATCTATATCAGAGGTACTAGAGGTAAAAACATTAGGTGAAAGGGAAAGGTTAATAGAAATTATTGTTAACCCAAGAATTGTCGAGAATTATGGATTAACAAGTAAAGACGTTCTATCCTCTATAGCTAAAAGCAACCTAATGATTCCTGCTGGCACCTTAAGTAATGATAAAGGAAGCTTTAATGTCCAAGTTCCAAGTCTTATTGAAAGTAGACAAGATTTATTAAGCATCCCAATAAAATCTAAAAGCAATTCATTTATAAAATTAGAGGATGTGGCAGAAGTAAGAGATTCATTCAGAGAAAAGATTGGTTATGCAAGAAATAATGGCGAAAAAGCAATAATACTTGAGGTTTCAAAAAGAACTGGTGAAAATATCATCGATGTAATAAATGAGATTAAAAGAGTGGTTAACGAAAAGGCCAACATTCTTCCTAATTTTATACAAATTGATTTTTTTCAAGATGAATCAGAAAAGATAATCTCTCAGGTAAGCGATCTTGAAAATAATGTTATCCTTGCAACAATAATTGTATTTTTTATTACTTTACTTTTTATGGGTTTAAAATCGTCAGTCCTTGTAAGTATGTCTATCCCATTTTCTTTTTTATTATCAATGATTATTTTATCTTTCTTTGATGTCACCATAAATGTAGTAGTTCTTTTCTCATTAATTCTTTCTGTCGGAATTCTGATTGATGGAGCAATAATCGTTGTAGAATATGCGAACAGAAGAGCAAGTGAGGGAATTAGCAAAGAAAAGGTTTTTATTTTATCTGCAAAAAAAATGTTGATACCCGTATTAGCTTCCACATCAACAACTTTAGCTGCATTTTTCCCATTAATTTTTTGGCCAGGAATTGCTGGTGAATTTATGTTTTTTCTACCAGTTACTCTTCTAGCAATTTTATCATCCTCTTTAGTAATGGCTCTGATTTTCATTCCAGTAATTGGTAGAATTTTTGGCATTGACAAAAATAAAAATATTCAAATTAATAATAATTTTAAACTTTTAGAATCAGGAGATCTAAGTCAAATAAAAGGAATACAAGGAAAATACATAAATATACTAAAATTTAGTTTAGATAATCCAAAAAAACTTATTACTTTGTCAATTTTAACATTAATTTTGATCCAAGTTTTCTATGGAAAATTTGGAAAAGGATTTGAATTTTTTCCGCCCATTGAGCCTGATTATGCTGAAATTGTTATACACGCTAGAGGCAATTTTTCTGCTATTGAAAAAGATAAAATTGTAAATCAAATAGAAAACGAAGTTTTGAAAAATAAATTCATTAAAAATATCTATTCACGAAGTGGTTTTATCAAAGGAGATAATCGAAATGAATCTGATGATGTAATTGGTTCAATAAAAATTGAATTTATAGATTGGAGAATTAGGCCTAATGCAGAAGTAGTAATCAATCAACTAAAAGATTTAACAAAAAACTTTTCTGGAATTTACATTGAATTTATTAAAAAACAGGATGGACCTCCAAAGGATAAAGATATTGAAATACAAATACTTAATAATAATGAAAAACAATTACAAATAGACACTGCTAATATTTTTCAGTTTCTAAAAAATAAAAATTGGGTAAAAAATATTGATACTGATTTAAATATTCCTGGAATTGAATGGGAATTAATTATTGATCGAGTAAAAGCTGATCAATATGGTGTTGACATTGAACTAATTGGAAATTCAATTCAGATGCTAACGCATGGACTTAAAGTTACAGAGTATATGCCAAAGGACAGTGATGAAGAAATAGATATTGTCATTAAATATGACAGAAAATATAGAACACTCGATGAACTTGATAAAATTTTAGTTGAGGGTAAAAATGGACCTGTATCGCTAAGTCTCTTTGTAACTCGTAAGCCAATTAGCAAAATTGGGAAAATCACAAGAAATAATTCTACACGATCAAAAAATATTAGGTTCGATGTTGCAGAGGGTCAGGTCGCCAATAATAAAGTATTAGAAATCTCAAAGTGGTTAAAAACAGATTCAAGTTTTAATTCAAAAATAGTATTTGCTGGACAAGAAGAAGATCAAAATGAGGCAAAGGAATTTCTTATCAAGGCATTTTTTATTGCCGTTTTTCTCATAACAATCATTTTGATTGCAACATTCAATAGCTTTTATTTTTGTTTTATCATTTTATCAGCAATAATTTTTTCGACTATAGGGGTAATGATAGGACTAATAATCTCTGGAAAACCATTTGGTATTATTATGAGTGGTATTGGAGTTATTGCACTTGCAGGTATTGTAGTAAACAATAACATTGTATTGTTAGATACCTATAAGAATCTAAGAAAAAATGGACAGAATATTAAAGAGGCTATTTTAAGAACTGGTGCACAAAGGCTGAGACCAGTATTATTAACAACATTAACCACTTTTTTTGGACTTATACCAATGGCAATGGGACTAAATATAAATTTTTTAGATTTTGAAATAAATTTTGGAAGTCCAAGTTCTCAATGGTGGCTTCAGTTATCTAATGCTATCGTATTTGGAGTAATGTTTTCATTTGTCTTAACATTAATAATTACACCTTGTCTTATTATTATAGGAGAAAAAAACAGATTTTTTAAGACCTTTTAAAATCATAAAATGCTAATGGAATACTAGCAAAATATACACTTATCAGAATTATAATGGCTAGCCAAAAATCTGTTAGTAGCAAAGATAAAAAACTTGCAAGTAAAATAATTATGAAAGGTGTTACTTTTTTATCGAATTTAATTCCTTTCATAGAAAAAGTTGGAATATTTGAAATCATTAAGATTGAAGGAATTAGTAAGTAGTATCTAAGGAAATCTTCAACTAAATAAAAATCCAGATTAAATCTAAAATTTAACATCATTGGCAGAAGTGACAAACCAGCAGCAGCAGGAGTTGAAATCCCAAAAAAAAATTTCATATTTTTACTTGATGAATTTTCAAGACTGCTAATATTAAACTTTGCTAATCTAGATGAAGAGCAGATTGCATAAAATATTACCATTGCCCAAACACCATCAATCATCATAGACTTTGACCATAAGTAAACTATGAGAGCAGGTGTAACACCAAAACTAATTAAGTCGGAAAGTGAATCCAATTCAATCCCAAAGTTAGAGTTTGATTTAAGTAATCTTGCAATTTTTCCGTCAATATTATCTAAGAATGAAGCAAAAACAACCAAGGAAACACATATCTCCCATTTACCTTCAATTGCAAATTTAAGGGCAGTAAGACCTAATGTGAGTGAAATAAAAGTAAATAAATTAGGAATTAGACTTCTTAAAGAAAGTTTTTTCATATTCTAAAAATATTATTTTGATCCAGGAAGTTTAAATTCTGCAAGAACAGTCTCACCACAAATAGCAAGCTGTCCAGTCTTGACTTTGACCGAAAAATCCTTTGGCATATAAATATCTAGCCTGCTTCCAAATCTTATAATTCCATAACGTTCACCGCAACTTACTGATTGATTTTCAGACAAATCACACTTGATTCTTCTAGCGATCAAGCCAGCTATTTGAACAACATAAACAAAAACATTATTAGATACCTCAATTTTTGCTATCATCCTTTCATTATCTTCGCTTGATTTATCTAATGAAGCATTTAAAAAAGTTCCAGGAATATATTTAAGCCATACAACTTTACCTGATACTGGAATCCTATTAACATGAACATTAAAAACATTCATAAAGATTGAAATTTTTTGCATTTCCGAGGTCTTTTTTTCACTCAAAACCTCAGGGTTTTTTGATAGATCTATTTTAATAATCTTTCCGTCCGCCGGCGCAACAACTATATTTTCTAAGTCAGGTGTTACTCTGCTAGGGTCTCTAAAAAAGTAAACACACCATAATGATAGTATAAAACCTATCCAACCTAAAAAATCAGAAAATAATGATAATAAAAGTGAAACAAAAAAAAATAATGCAATAAAAGGATAACCAGCGGAATTGATTTGAGGAAGATATCTTTTTAGCTGGTCAGTCTCAGAAAGAAAAAGACGAATTTTGGAAAAAAAATCATTGTTTTTATTCATAGGAGATTTCTTTTTTTATACTAGGAATATTGAAAACTTGACCTGGATATATCAAATCTGGATCTTTTATTTTTTTTCGATTATGTTTATAAATCTCAGCATACAGAACTCCTCCGCCTAAAGTTTTTCTTGCTATTCTCCATAAACTGTTTCCATCCTCAACTATTATTTTTTTTTTCTGTAGTAGTTCACTGTTGATTAGACCGTTAAAAATTGATGTTTCTAGAGATATAACTTGATTTTGAGATGCTAATTCAATTTTTAAATCATAACTGCCAAGTTTTATATTTTTTAAACTAATCTCCCAAAATCCATTTTTTTTAACGAAAGTTTCGCTAAGCATATTTCCCGAAAGAAAAATTTTTATTTTTGATAAAGGTACTGAACGTCCTCTTATTCTTAAATTTCCATTATTGAAGTGTTCAACAGAATCTATTGCAATTCCCATTATTTCTTTCTCATTTAAAACTTTTACACCCTTTCGTGAATCTTCAGAAATTTTAAAAATTTTATGATTATCAGCATTATCTTTTTCAAAATTCACTATGACATTTTCAATTGAGTTATGTTCTTCACCTGATTTATCGACATACTTTAGACGAAAACGTTTTAAACCATCTTCAATTTGATTTTCACTTACCCAAACCCAGTCACCATGAGAATCAGAAATCACAGTGCTTAATTTTTCATTACCATCAAATATTTGAATTTCAGCATCAGGTATGGTTTTTCCTGCAATTATTATGTTCCCTTTTGGATCAAGTCTAACAATGTCAAATTTTAAAATTGGGTCCTTGTTGAGTTTATCGTCTGGTAGGTTGTTAACTTCACTTTCTAAAATTTCATCTTCTACAATATTTTTATGATCCATATTTTCATTTCCAGGGATACCTAAATACAAAACAATAGATAGACTAATAAGACTTGAAAGTAATAAAATTTCTTTTTTCATTTTAATATTTATCTAATTACTTTAATAATATATTGAATTTATAATTTCACCATACAAATTTTATGTCACTAAATATAGGAGTTTTTTTAGGATCACGAGCGGGTAACGATAAAAAAGTTAGTGAGCAGATAAATATATTTGCAAATTGGATAGCAAAAAATAATCATACTTTAGTGATTGGTGGAACTGACCAAGGGTTAATGAGAAATTTAGCAGAAATTGTTTACAATAGAAAATGTGAGGTAAGAGCAATTTATACAAAAAATATATATAAGCTTTCAAAAGAACCTAATTTCTTTTCAGAACTAATTATAACAAATGATACTTATTCCAAAAAAAGGATTTTTGAGAATTTGTCAGATGTTTTTGTTGCTTTTCCAGGAGGTCTAGGTACATTAGACGAAATTATCGATGTTATAAATAAAAATGCTCTTAAAGAAATAAAAAAAAGAATATTTTTAATAAACGAGAGTTCTTATTGGGATAAATTTAGAGATTTACTTGATTTTTTTGAGTCAAAAAACTTCTTGATAGAAAGAGAATTCGATAAATTTTTTCACTTATGTGTTCTTGATGATTTTTTTAGGGAGATAAAAAAAATAGATGGCAAAAATCACGGTTAAAAACCCAATTATAGATATTAATGGAGATGAGATGGCTCGAGTTCTGTGGGATAGAATCAGAGAATCACTTATCAAGCCTTTTCTAGATTTAAAATTAATGGAATTTGACTTAGGGATTGAAAATAGAAATAAGACAAACGATGAAATTACTAAAGAGGCTGCGTTAGCAATTAAAAAACATTTTGTTGGAGTGAAATGTGCAACTATTACACCCGATGATAGAAGAGTAACCGAATACAATTTAAAAAAAAAATTTCCATCTCCTAATGGAACAATAAGAAATATCTTGAACGGAACTATTTTTAGAGAACCGATAATTATTAAAAATATTCCAAAAATTGTTTCACATTGGAATGAGTCAGTAGTAATAGCCAGACACGCCTTTGGTGATATTTATAAATCTAAAGAAATAAATATAAAAAAAAAAGGTAAGTTAACACTTAGATTTGAAAGTGATGATGATAAAGAAGTAATAGAGGAAACAATCCACAATTTTAATTCCTCTGGAGTCGGAATAAGTTATTTTAATATTGACTCATCAATAAAAGACTTTGCACACTCTTGTTTTAACTTTGCAATCAAAAGGAAAATCCCTCTTTTTCTATCTACAAAAAATACGATTCTTCAAAAGTATGATGAAAAATTTAAAAATATTTTTGAGGACATTTATGAAGAACAATTTAAAGATAAGTTCAATGAGTATAATATTACATATCAACACAGACTTATTGACGATATGGTTGCTTGTATAATGAAATGGTCAGGTGGATTTAT
>NTKR01000033.1 GCA_002457065.1 alpha proteobacterium MED-G10
GTTTATTGAAAATATATAGTTTAATCAGGGCATTTTTTATCAAAAGGAGTCTCTTTTTTTCTAATTGGCATTTCATCAATCAAATTAAAATATTTTTTTAAATTAGAAAAATTATCGTCTACAAACTTCAAATAACCGTCTAGGCCAATTAATGAAACCTTATGAGGTAAAAAAAAGTTCAAACTAGTCTCCTTAGAATTATCAAATATGTAATAATATTTATTTTCTTTCTTTATTAGTATTTCTAACTTATGGTTCTCAATTTCACATTGGTTATTTTTAAAATCTTTAAGAAAATTTAATATTTCAGTATTTTCTAAATCTAAAATTAAAACTCTTTTTTTTCCAAAAAACTCCGTATTTTCTAACAAATTCACGTTCAACCTTGGATGATGATGTATAGAATAAGTATTTTCAATAGAAAACGTAGAAAGAAAAATTAATAGAAAGAAGAAAATTTTTTTATTTAATTTCATTACTTCATTTTAATACTATAAAGTTTAAATAGAAATTTTTTTGTATAGAAAAGTGAAGAAACATAGATTAATTATATTTGCAGTAATAATGTCCTTTTGTACTAGCACGACTGTATCTGCTATTTTAATTTTACTAAACCCTTCAATAAATAACTTTGTTATAGCCTGGTTTGAGAGATTCGTAATCTCTTGGCCAACGGTCTTTTTTTGTATCATTTTTTTTGTACCATTAATAAATAGGCAGTTGGACAAGTTGCTGAAGTAGTTAATTGAAATTACCTCAATAATAAGGTATAAATAATAAAAATTAAGGCGGGGAGTTGCCTTTGGAAAATTATTCAATTCAAGCTAAAAATTTATTGGAAAGCATAATACTTGATTATGAATTGGTTTTAAAAACTATTCATCAAGATGACTTTTATTTAAAAGAAATTAAAAAAATTAGAATAACTATTAATAGTAGAATTAGAAAAATATCAGATCTAGCAGAAATTAAAAATAATTATAATGATAGTTTTTTTCTTCTAGTTATTTTTAATGAAGATTACTTTTCTCTTTTAAATGAAGAATTAGAAAAGCTTGATTTAAAAATTACTAAAGATGGTCAATTTATTAAAATTGATAAAAAAAAACTTTCATATAATCAAGTAATGACTTTGGTAGATGATATTGAAAAAATAAAAAACAAAACATTAACTAAATGTACAAAGGCGAAATCTGAACCTGTAATAAGAGCGAGAACTGCGCTAGAAAATGATTTTATCGATCCAATTGTTTCCAGGGAAACATCAAATAAATGTGAAAAACTACTAGAATCTACTGGTTTGAAAATAGAGGAAATTACCAAAAGAAAAATAAAGGATATTTTAGGTACGGAATATTTTAAAAAATATCAAAATGAGAGTATTTAGAAAAAAAAACCCGGCAAATCAGCCGGGTTCTCTAAAAATTCTGTTGTAATTAAGATTACTTCTCAGCGCAAGCGTAAGAATTGATCTCAAGACCTACAGAGATTTCTGAAATCATTGGTTTAGTCCAAGCCATAATATACTCCTTAAAAGTTAATATAATTGTTTCTTTTTTATCACTTACACCTTAATCAAACCTGATCTTCTTATTCATCTCACATTAATAATTATTTTTGGAATAATTTTGCCTTTAACAAATTGTAAATTTTGTCGTAAAATTTAAAAAAAAATGTTAAAAATTAACACTAACTTTTTTAATTTTGATTATGGACAAAACTGTAAAAAATATTCTCTCAGACTTAAATACCGAATCAAAAGAAAAAAGTAATCAAGTAGCTAAAGAAGTTGAAAAAAAACTATTCTCATTGGGTTGTGATGTTTATAGTAACGAAACATTGATTTTTAAAACACAATGGACAATTGAAGAAAATAGAAGAATGATTTTAAATAATTATCATTCAGCATTTTCTGTTAATACTAAACTAGCAAATAATAATACAAAAGAAATTTTTCAAAATAGAGAATCAATTCTCTCTAAATATAACGTAGCTAGTGAAGTAGAAAAAAATTATGTAGATTTTCTTCAAACCAAAGCACATTTAGATTTACTTGAACATAGAATTAATCTAAATAAAGACGTATTAGAGATATCAAATGATATGTCACAAATTAACAAACAATTAATTAATCTTAATAAAAAAATAATGAAAATAAATTCCGATATAGTCGAATTTAATAAAAAACAAATTGAAACTAATCAAAGACTGTTAAAGGGTAATATAATAGAAAAGGACAAAGATGTTCTTTCACGACAACAACTGATTGAAGAAAATAAAAAATTAATTTTAGAGTTAGAAAAAAAAATTAAAGAGAATGAAAAAGAAATATATAAGGTTTCTGAAAACTCATACGAAAATGCTAATAAAATTTTGAGAAATAGGAATGAAATACTTGAGAGAAGAGATTCAATATCTAATAACAGTGATTCAATACAAATGAACAAGTCAAAGATTTTTTACCATTTTTAAAATCTAAAAAATTTTTTTATTATGAAGAGAATAAAATTAGAAGCGGTAATAAAGGTTTCAGATGACATTATCGTTGAGGAAGCAATGATAAAAAGGACAGCTGGTCTATTAGGTGAAATCGAATCATATGATATTAATAATAACTACAATGCAAGTCAATCTGATGAAAATAACTCTGCTGAAAAAAGAACAGAAAATCAGGATGGTCTTTCTGAAATAACAAAATCTATTAATAGTGCAAATAAAATATATTATGGTTCTCTTTCACTTGATGAAAGAAAAGCAATATCCCTAACGATTTTTATACAGGTAAATTTTGATAAGATTAAAAGTGATGAAAATTACAAGGCAAAAATATCTTCACTATTTGAAAATAAATTTTCATTCGAAAAGAGTTCAATTGAAAAAATTTTTTTGAGTTCAGGGGAAAGTTCAAACTTTGATAATTTTAAAAATAAATTTTTAGAAGGAGATTTACTTCAAATTATTATTTATATTTGGGAAAAGATATTATCAATTGGAGAAGAGGACGATTTTGAACTAGAACTTGTTGAAAAAGCTGCATCGAAATTTGGATTAGAACCAGCAATAATTAATGATACCAAAAAACAGGGAAATGATAGAGCTAAAATCGCAAAAGCTATTGTCTCAATTGAATCCGGCAAAGTTCCCTACAATAAACTTAAAGCTTTTGAAAAAACTGTTCTTTTAGGCTTGATGTTATCTGAGTGTTCAACCATTGACGGTCAAATATCAAAAGAAAATCTTAGTCAGCTAAAAAGAGTATTAAGCTCTCAATTTGGAATAAGTAATAATGCAGCGAGTGTGATTTTAGAAAAAAAATTGAATTATTCAATAACTGAAAAAGTAGAGAAAGTTGAAGTTTACAGAGAAAAGTATGATTTAGTTGCTTTCTTATGGGAAAAAATTCTCTCTACTGAAGAAAGCATTAACGACGGTGAAATGGGATTAATAAGAAAATGGATAAGACGTTTAGATATTTCAGATGTCGAATCCGAAGGTGCAAGGAAAGATGCAATGGCCCTTTTAAACCCCTCCTCTTAATTAAAAAAATTATTTATACTTTAAAAAAATTCTGTTTTAATTATCATGTTAGATTATGTATATTCGAATCGTTAATTTAAAATTTACTTCAAAAATTGATGCTGATGCAATGCAAGCTTTAGCTAAATATGAAATGATCAATAACTTGCCCGGTATAATGTCTATTGAAACAATTCAAGTAAGTGAGTTGCACAGCATCGGTATTTTGAAATTTGAAAATAAAGAATCTGCAGAAAAATCTAAAGAAGTTTATATTAATAATATGAAAAAAAACCCAAATATTAGAGTGGAAATTTTTGAAGGTGAGAGATTATTCATAGTAGAGAAATCATAGAATACATTCTTAAAACTAAAAAATATCCTAAATGTATGTAAATGAAAAACTTTTATCATATCCTAGGACTATCATTTGAATCAAAACCTGAGAAATCCCTTATAGAAGCAGCATATAAAGCATTAGTAAAACTTTATCATCCAGATATTTATAACGGTACCAATAAGGAATTAAAGAGAAAAATCACAGAAATTAATGAAGCGTATGATACTCTAAGCAATTTAGCTAAAAAGGAAATATATGATAAAAAATTATTAAATTTCCACTTAGAAAAATCTTATGATTTTTCAGAAACCAAATTTGAGGAAAAAGAAGAATTTAGCAAAGATTTTTTTAACGATGATTGGGAAGTTGCTTCAATTGTTTATCCTGAGTTAGAGAAGATTTGCAAAAAACTTTTTTTATATAACAAAAAGTTAGCTTTGCAGTACCAATTTTACTTACTGGAGACAAAAAAATTTCATGAAAAAGATGAGATTATGAATGATTTCATAAATGCATTTTTAGAAAGAAAGTTTGGTAGCTCAAAAATTATTAAAAAACTATCCAGATTTCTAATTGAAAATAAAAATAAAAAACAAGCAATTTACTTAAATAAATTAGTTAAGGTAGTAGGTTCAAAAAGTGATAAAAAGATAATGAATGCCTTTTTTAAGGAATATCCTGATATCGAGCATCAATATTTTTCAGAGTCTAATTTTATTAAAAAACAAAAAATAACTTTTAACGAAGATGATAGACTCCAAAAGCTTACACTCTTTATGTCTTTTTTTTTTTTAATATTATTTTTAGTTTACCTAAATTAATAAAAAATAATATAATTTGATTTTATAGTTTTTTTTATTATAAGATATAAACAAATCTTGGAGTTTAAATGAAAATATGTGATAGACCTGAATTTAAAAGTAAAAAACCACCTTTAACTTTTAAAGAGAACGATAGCGTGATGAGTGCTGTTAAAGCTATGTCAAAAGATAACTTCGGTTCAGTCGTTATACTTAATAGTAAAGGTAAAGTATGTGGAATCGTTACTGAAAGAGATTTAATGAGAAAACTATTAAATAATTCAATGAACCCAAAATCTACGAAACTTAGTAAAATTATGACATCACCGGTAAAAGTGGCTGACAAAGATGATAATCTTGTGAATTGGCTTAGACAAATGTCAAATGAACGCTTCAGACACGTACCTGTTGTTGATAAATCAGGAAAACTGATTAATGTAATGTCTCAGGGTGATTTTGTTTCATACACTTGGCCTAATTTAGTATATCAAGTAAAAGAACTTACAAAAGAAAGCTACTTTAAGGCAAGTCAAGTTGTATTAATTGTTTTAAGTATCCTCATATATACGCTAATTACAACTGTGTTAGCTATCAAACTAGTTTAAAGTTTTATATTTTTTTTGATATTTGTACTGCTAGCTTTGATCCACTTGATATAAGTTTTCCCCAAAATTTATGATAAAATTTTAGGTCAGAAACATTTTCTAAGGATTCATTTTTATGAGACACTTCATCTCCCATTAAATCTATTAAAATTTTTTTTAGATGATTATGTTGTTGTTTTTTTTTTAAAATTTGTATCTGCTCCTCGTAGTGTTTTTCCACAAAACTTTCTACATAAAAAATTGTAGAATAGATAAAATTTTTCCCAAATATTGAGGGTATCATACCAGTAAAAAAGCCAGCAATTTTCCATATTAATATCAACTTGCTTCTTTTTTGCGGATCAAGAATTTCTTCAATTAACTCTAAATGTCTTGATTCAGTTAAAAAATGCTCATTTGCAAAACTTTTAATTTTTTTATCATTATTGAACATCTTTATAGCCTTATAAATATAAACAGCACCGGTTTCTCCTGCATGATTACTTCTAAAATGTGGGATTAGATAAGATGGTATAATTATTTTATCTCTCATTTCTACTTCTCTTTAAACTTGCATGTTTATTAATTATTTTCTCACAGATCTCTTTTGATTCTGGGAGTTTCTTTATCTTCCACATTTTTTCTTTGGCATCTTTAGTATTTTTTTTATTGTCTATAATAGGATGTATATAATTTTTTTTTAAGTCAAAGTTATACTCTTTTTCTTCCAAAAAATTTACTTTCCATGGTTCGTGAACCAAGTAACTAGGTAGTTTTTTTAATTCAGGGACCCATCTTCTTATAAAGGAACCGTCGGGGTCCTGATCATATGATTGCTTAATAACATTATAAACTCTTATAGCATTAATTCCTGTTGTGCCTGACTGCATTTGAATTTGAGAATAATGAATGCCAGGTTCATAATCAGTAAAATTTTGGGCAAGATATTTAGACGTTATTTTCCAATCTAACCAAAGCTGATAAGACGCAAAAGATGTTATCATTGCTCTCATTCTAAAGTTAATCCAACCTTTTGCTTTCAAAAATCTCATACAGGCATCAAGGAATGGAAAACCAGTCAAACCATTTTTCCAACTTTCGAAGTATTTATTATTAAAGCTGTTTTCTCTTAATCCATCGTACATAGGGTGAAGATTTGAAGACTCAATCTTTGCTTCATCATATAATTTTTGCATAAAGTGACAGTGCCACGCCAGCCGCTTTTTAAAGGAAAACAATGAAGACTTATCTGGACTATCGTTTTCATTAATTTTTTTGGAGAGCTTCTTTATTATTGTTTTTATAGATATTGTTCCAAATGAAAGGTGTGGACTTAGCCGAGAACATGATTGCTCTGCAGATATCGGGCTTGACATCAGCTTTGAGTATTTTAAATAACGTTTCTCTAGAAAAGAATCTAAAAGTTCGTTTGCATGATTTTCACCACCTTTTTGCGGAATTATGCTCTGCCTTTTTAAAGGTTTATTAGAACTATAAGAGTCCAATTCATAATTGATATTTTTAGGTTTGCCAAATGTTTTTGAACCACTAAATATTCTCCAATTTGTTGACCACTCCCCTCTTATTCTTTTATTTAATTGGATTCCAAATTGATTAGTTTGAACCCATTCAATATTTTCTGATTTAAATAGATCATTTAAATTATTGTCTAGATTAGTATGAAATGAATCTTTAAAAACCTGGTTTGAAAAAATTTTTTTAACTCTATATTTTTCAAATAACATTTTAAATACATCACAAGTTTTGCCATTATAAAAGTTTACTTGTCCATTCATTTTTTTTAAATTGATATTTAGATCTTTTAATGAATCACTTAAAAAACTCAAATGAAAGTCACTTGTTGTAGGTAGCTTTAGATAATCTGAATCAAGTATAAAGATTGGAAGACAATTAGAAAATTCAGATGACTTGTACAAAGCCTCGTTGTCATAAATTCTCAGATCATATCTAAACCACATAATTGAAAAGTGCATTATTTAAAACTTGTTATTAAAAATTAAATTTCAATTTATAAATATTAACGAACATTATTGGTTAGGCATTAAATTGAAAAAAAAAAAAAAATTGTTGCTTGTAGTTGGTCATTCATCTTGGTGGAAAAAAAATAAACACAGAAACGAGAGTACAAGAATCTTAAAAAAATATAAAAGAGAGGGATGGAAACTTGAAAAAGTTAGTTGTATCCCAAAAAATAAGGGTTCGGTAGAAACGCGTGACTTTAAGGAATATTCTTTGTTTAAAGATAGTTAGAAGAGACTGAAAGAAATATTCGCACCATCGTTGATGATGATGCGAATACATTCATATTACTACTTTCTAGCAGTAATTTTGTAGATTTCACCTTCATCTACTGCTGCATAAAGAGCTCCATCTGGACCTAATCTTAGTCCTCTGAATCTCTTTGTCAAACCAGTAGGCATATGAATAACACTTTTAATTGATTTACCGTTTTTAGCAATATCAACTACGTCAATTCTCATACCTGAAGGCGTACCACCGAAACCAATACCCATGATTCCAACAGCTAAACGACCTTCCCAGTATCCCCAGTTACTTCCTTTTAAGAAAGCAGCTGAACCAGTACCTTGAGAAAGACCATTGTTATTCCAAGCAGGAGGCATTAAGTCGCTGAAACGCTCATCACTCATTGGCATGAATGCTGCTCTTGCAGCTGGTAACATACCTTCTTTTTGGTTTGGCATATATCCACAATATTTATCTGGACAATCACCACGACCAGCAACGTTTGGACGAGGATCCCAACCACCGTTACCACCATTTACTAGTGCAGTGATTTCATCATTTTGCCATGGACCGTGTTCTGCAGTGAAAGCACGACCATCACTTGGACGGAAGTCAATACCTTGAACATTTCTGTGACCGTATGTGTACATACGTTTGTCAAAACCTTTAGGAGGCTTATTACCAGGATGTGCAACACCATCTGTGTCAATTCTTAGTACATTACCACCAAGAAGTTTTGGAGATTGTGGCACAATACCTCTGTGACGATCACCAGTTGTAGCCCATAAGTAACCTTCAGGACCAAAACGTAATCTGTTACCATTATGAGCACCTGGACCACCGAAAGGGTGATCTGATTCAAATGGCTTATATTGAATATCTTTTACGATATCAACACGGTTAGATACGCTTTTCATATCTTTACTAACTTCCATTCTCATTACAATGTTACCATCGCATTTTTCAAAGTTAGTTTTACAACCTGAACCGTGGTATTTATTAGATGTAGAAGCTACGTAAATTCTACGATTCTTTTTAAAGTTAGGATCTACTGCTACACCCATCATACCAGCTTGACCTGAACAGAAAAGATCAGAATTAGAAGAAGCATATCCTTTAGCATCTTTCATTCCAGCTAGTTTGATAACAGCACCAGATTTTGTTTTTACTGAAAGACCTTTACATTTTTCGGTAAAAAACATATCACCATTTTTGGTGAAGGCCATATCCCAAGGATTCTCAAGTCCATTAAGAATAGACATTGCACTAATCTTTGGTGTGCCCATTGTGTCAGCGTGGCTTGGTGAAGCCAATAGAGCCGCTGTTGCGACTGCTGCAGCTGATAAAAGTTTAGATTTATACATTAAAATCTCCCTCTCATTTTATTGTTATTATTATTTCTGCACACTTGATAAGTATGCAGCCAAATTAGCAATTTCCTCATCAGATAAAACTTGAGCCATCATTATCATTAAAGATGAGTTTGGTCCAATTTTCGTACCTGCTCTATAGGTTTCCAATCGATCAATCAAATATGGAACTTCCTTACCACCGATTTTGGGATAGCTAGCTAAACCCATACCGGCAGGTCCGTGACAATTTCCACAATTTTGAGCGTATCGAGCTTCACCTGCAGCTATATCACCACTGAAAACATTCAGCGGGTATATAGAGAAAATAAAACAAACAGCAATAATAATGCGTGACAAAATCCCCTCCCTATGACGAAATGTCCTATTGTTTTATTTAATAACAAAAAAAAATTAATTCAAGTTTTAGTTTATTTTTATTTAAAATAATTCTAAAAAACTAACTTCGAGAGCTATCGTTGACTAATTTGATTCCCATTAATTAGAAAATATAGTCCAATTACAATTAAAAAAATCTGTTCGCTGGTAAATAATTCTTTTGTAACAAACCAATCTTTATGAGCCAAAGAAAAAGCAAAAATCATAATTACAACAATGACTAACGCTGAAAATCTGGTGATTACGTTTCCTAACCCAGATTTCAAAAAACCACCTAAAATAATCAAGATACCAGCAAGTAGTTCTGAAACAGCCACAAAAGACGCCAAAAATGGGCTAAAATTAAAATATTCCATTAGTTTTTGCGGAGGAAGCGGAAATTTACTATATCCATATATAATAAAAGCTATACCCAGTGATACTCTTAGAAAAAAAATTGATATGAAGTGAAATTTACTAAGAATATTATTGGCTTTTTTATCTATCGTATTAAAAAACATTTAAACCTTATTATAAATTTTTCGCCTAAAATTGTTAGCTTTTTCTTCATAATATATCCTAACAAAGATTAAGACAATGTTAATTAGAGAGAATGAAAAAAGTGATACAATATCATTAAAAATTAAGCAGATCGTCACTACTTCAAGAAAAACTATAATGTAATTTGGGTGTCTAAAAGTTCTAAAAATCCAAGTATTAATTAGAGGCTTGTCAATAACGATTATACGAGTTGTCCAAAATTTACCTAAATCGTATATTATTTTAAATCTTAAAAATTGTAAAAAACAAAAAAATAGTAAGGATTTAATATTGATATTGTTATCACCAAACGATTTAAATAGAAAAAAAGCTAAGAAAATTGAATGGAATATTACTATAAATTTATAGTGAAATGGGTAAAACTCTTTAGCACCATCTTTTATTAGTCTTTCGGTATTTAGTTTACTTAGAAATAACTCTAATATTCTTAGAATTATCATATACATCATCAGTATAATGCCAACTTTATCCATATATTTCTACTTCCGATAAACCTGCGGTAAAACCAGGGCCAAGTGCAGACATTAAAAAATTACCAACAAGTTCATTTTGTAAAATTTCTCTAAGAGAGAGCAGAACGGAAACTGATGAAACATTTCCGTATTGTGATAAAACATTTGAAGCTATCTCAATCGTTTTATCGTTTCCAAAAATTTTTTTATAAGCATCAATAATTTTCATACCCCCGGAATGAAGTATGTATCCATCCTTGGGTTTTATTGAAAATTCATTAATTATGTTAAGCATATTATCAGTTATAAATTTTGGAATATCCTTATCAAAGATCACTGACAAACCATCATTTTCTACACCCCAACCCATTAGTTCTAGAGAATTATTCCAAGTGTATTCGAAAGAGTTAATAATCTTGCAATTACTCTTTTCATCACTTATCACATAAGAAGATGAAGCGTCTCCAAAAAGTGCTGTGCTGATTATGTTAGCTTTAGAAAATATTTGAGACCTAAAAGTAAGACTACATAACTCAACGTTACAAACAAGAACTGGTTTTCCGCAGCTTTTATAAATCTCTACAGCTCTGTTTAAACCTAAAACCCCTCCAGCACATCCATACCCAAAAATCGGCAATCTTTTTACATTGTTATTGAATGCAAATAAATTAAAGATTTCTGCATCTATCGAAGGTGTTGATATGCCAGTTGTGTTTATAAAAATGATGGCTCCAATATCCTTAATTCTAATTGGAATCTTATCGAAAGTTTCAGAAATTGATTTTTTCAATAAATCAATGGTATTTTTTCTAAACAAAGTGTTTCTTTCATTCCAGTTATGTTCGTCTAAATACCATTCAAGTTCATTAACCAAAAATCTGCTTTTCACACCAGAATTTTCATAAATTTTTTCCATATTTTTGAAATTGATTTTCGAAGAAAACAATTTTGCACTCAGGTGTTTTATTTCTGACTGATAAACTTTATTTTTAGGAAATGCAAAACTTAAACCAGATAAAAAACACATAAAGATTAACTAGTAAGAAAAAATTTTAATTAAAGTAATAATTTGTTTTTAAAAAGAATATTAAAATTTTTTATTTGTTATCCACATACTTTGATAAGGCAATAAGGTAATATTTCCTTGAATTTCTGTTATTCTTTTCTTTGATATAATATCATGCCACTTTTCAGTTGATATTAGATTAATGTCTAGTAGTGAAATTTTTTTTTTTTTTTTGGATAAATTACTAATACAAAAAATACTTTGACTTCTATCAATACTTTGTCTCCATATACCAAAAATATTTTTTTCTAATTGCAATGTAAATTGCGTTGCATTGGGATGGAATGCAGGTTGTTTTTTTCTTAATTTTACTAAGCTTATCAAAGATAAATATACTTTGCTGTTAATTGATTGCTTTTTTAGGAGTTTTGATAATTCATCAAAATTCCAGTTTTTTCTATTTACAGATCTAAATGATTTTGTAATTTCTAGTTTTTTAAGATCATTCTTTGAACCTACTAAGTTTTGAATATAAATTGCTGGTATTCCTTCCATAGAAAACAGAATTTGATGAGCTAAAATAAATCGTTTTAAAACTAAATTGTCTTTACCTGAATAAGTCTCCTTAAAGGCATCAATCAAAGTAACATTAACTTCATATACAGTTTTTTTATTTTGAGATATTCTATGAGTTAAGAAAGCTCCAGATTTTTTTAGCACTTTTATAAATTTATTTAGTTCATTTTTGGGCAATATACCTTCAAGAGGCCTCATACCAATTCCATCATGTGTTGATAAAAAATTTAAATATGCATTACCAAATTGGGCAGGAGGCATACTTCTTGACCATTGTTTTAAATAAGAGTTATTCGCAGATACTATGGCGTGAATTAATAACGGTGCTAATGAAAAATTATAGATACAGTGGGCTTCATTATTATTTCCAAAATAACTTAAATTCTCATGATTTGGTATATTAGTCTCAGTTATGATTAAGCAATTTTTAGAATAACTCTCAACTATATGTCTAATTAGTCTTATAATAGTGTGCGTTTGAGGTAAATTAATACACTTTGTGCCTTGTTCCTTCCAGAGAAATGCAACCGCGTCTAATCTTAGTGCCTTGGCACCCTTATCTAGATAAAATTTAATTATCTCTAAAAAAAAAAATAAGACTTCAGGGTTTTTAAAATTAAAGTCAATTTGATCATGACTGAATGTGCACCACACATATTTTTTCTTCCCCAAAATCTCAACTTTTTTTGATAAATCGCTTGAGCGTGGTCTTACAACTAATGAAAAATTATTAAAATCCCTTTCACTTGAGATAAAAAAATTGGAACCTGGTTCTTTAGCAGTTAAAAAGTTTTTATAAAGTTGGTTTTCCGATGAACAATGATTTATCACTAAATCAGTCATTATTTTGAATTTAGAGGATAATCTTTTAAAATCTACCCATTCTCCATTTTCCTTACTAACCTTTTTGTAATCAGTTACCGCAAAACCATCATCTGATGAAAATGGATAAAAAGGAAGTAAATGAACAAAAGAAAACTCTTTACAATATTTTTTTAGAAATTCGCTTAGACTTTTAAGGTTATTTTTTTCTTTTTGTATAACCGAATCAGCGTACGTTATAAGAAAGAAATCTTTTTCATTCCAAAGTTCTTTTGTTGGTTCTTTATTCAAATTTTGAGAAAATAAAGTTCTAATTCGATCACATAAATTTTTAACTTCATCAGGTTTGATATTCTGATAAATAAAATTAAGATAATTGTTTAGTGTCTTAGCGTTCAATTCCATCAGAGCAATTAAACCTCGTTATCTTTTTTTACAACATTTTTTAAATCATTTAAAAAGTTAGGAATTGCCGTATCAACTCTACTCCAGGTCGGTATATTAGGAGACTCCATTGGAGAGTCTAAAAAAACTTGACCAGCGATCATTATATTTTTAGCAAATAATTCCACTGCTGTTTCTTCCTCATGTACATCAATTTCATACATATTCATAAGCGCATCTTTCTTATATATTTGAACGAAGTCTAAAGCCTCTCTGTAATATGTCGCTTTGAGAGATCTGAATATTGACATCGAAAATGTTTCCCCTTGCGACGCTAATTTTCTTATAATAGCTTTTATGATATCTACTGACATTTTTGAGAGTCCTTGAGACGAATCTTCCAATGAAATATCTTGATGCTTATGATCGTAGTTATCTGCAATATCAACCTGACACAACCTATTCCCAGCATAATTTCTGTACATTTCTGATAACACACCAATTTCCAGTCCCCAATCAAATGGAATTCTTATATCTTTAAGCACTCTCCTTCTGAATGAAAACTCACCAGCAAGTGGATATCTAAAGGAATCAATAAATGAA